>JBBDYI010000298.1:0-15065 GCA_040901705.1 Pirellulales bacterium
CGGGCACTCGCCGCACGTCGATGCAAAACTTCGCGCTCGGCCCGGCTTCACGTCGTCGGTTTGCGCGGCAGCCGCCGGCAGGTACTCCGTCGGCGCACGTCCGCAGCCGCTCAGCGCCGCGAGCGACGCGGCGAACCCGGCCGCTTCGAGAAACGACCGCCGGCTCACTCCGGGCGGCGGCGGTTCCTCGCAGTGGCCGCTGCGCGCGGCGGGGCTTTTCCAGTAGTTGGTGTCGATCTGTACGAGCGGCGTGGTCATCGTCGGTATCCGGGAACGTCCATCTGTGTCTAAGTGCTCATTTCATCGCTGTAGGAGGCGAATCCTTTCGCCTATTACGCTGGTTGGCGGTTCCTTCGGCGAAGGGATTCGCCTCCTACAGATTTCGGTCTTGCAGATTTCGGTTTTGGGATAAGCATTCAACGTTCGTTGATTTCAATAGTGGCAGGTGGCGCAGTCGGTCGACGGGTTGACGGACTTGCCTTGTACGCCGTGCGCCGTGGCGTCGCGGTGGCAATTCACGCACCAGCCCATCGACAAGGTCGAGAATTGCTCGACGGTCTGCATCGACTCGACTGGGCCGTGGCAATACTGGCACGTCACACCGGCGGCAACATGTGCGCGGTGATCGAAGTAAACGAAATCCGGCAAGTTATGCACGCGGACCCAGCGGATCGGGTGCGGCGACTTATCGGCGGTCGGTTGCAGTGCGTCGTCGAGTCCCATTGCGTCGTATAGCTTGCGCAGTTCGGCGGAAACCACCGGACGTGGCTTGCGCTTTTCCTCGTCGGCCTTGAGCGCTTCCTCTTGCATGACGTTGAACGCCGCCGTGACGAACTTGTGGCACCTCATGCAAGCTTCGCCCGACGGAATGCCGGCGTGTCGGCTTTCGCCGGCAGCGGCATGGCAATATTGGCAATTGATTTGCAATTCGTCGGCGTGCAGGCGGTGGGAGAACGCGATCGGCTGCTCGGGCGCGTATCCCTGCTGGTCGCCGGGCAGGCGCAATCGCATCGCGCTTCCGGAGAGCAACACGCCGCCCAGCAGCAGGCCGACGACCAACACGACGGTGACGTAGGGTTGACGCATAACGATAACTACGGGCTCGATCCAGAATTACTGTGGGAGGCGAATCCTTTCGCCGACGGCACTGGTAAACGATTCACTCGGCGAAGGGATTCGCCTCCTACAAGTTGACTTTCGGAAATCGCTCCTAACACGGTATCTCCGCGCCCCGGCGGGCGTAGAACCACCAGTTCACCACCAAACAACTCGCGTAATAGACGGCAAAACCATACAGGGCGTACTCGGGCGTTCCGCCTTTGATTTGCGTGGCGAAAATCGCCGGAATCAGGTACGCGCCGTAGGCGGCGATGGCCGAAGTCCAACCGAGCACCGGCCCGGCTTGTTCCTTGGGAAAAATGATCGGGATCATGCGGAACGTCGAACCGTTGCCGATGCCGGTCGTGGCGAACAGCAGAATGAACAGCAGCAGGAACGGCGTGAAGTATTGCTCCGGCGTATGCGAATGTCGGGCGAGATAGGTCACGTAGCCGGCGCCGATCGTGGCGGCGACCATCACCCAGGTGTCCCACTGCGTCACGCGCGCGCCGCCCCACTTGTCCGCCAGCCAACCGCCGAGCGGCCGAATCAGCGCGCCGACGCCGGCGCCCATCCAAATGTAGTTGGCCGTAATCGGCCCGTTGGGATTGGCGATCGGGTGGGCGAGCGCCATGCCGTCGGGACCGACGGCGATGTTGCCGAACACGACGTCGATCAGCACGGGAAACGCGTTGGCGTAGCCGATGAACGAACCGAACGTCATCGTGTACAGCCAGGTCATCACCCAATTGTGCTTGTTGCCGAAGATGACGAATTGCTTGTCGAGGCCGGTCTTGATCGCCGGCGGCGTGAGGTAGCGCATGAGGGCCATCGTGACGGCGACGGTGACGGCGAGCGTGACGAAGGTCTTGAGCAGGTCGGGGAAGCCGCCCCACTTGGTGATCAGCATCGCGACGCCGACGGTTCCGCCGCCAAAGCCGAGCATGGTGAGCCACAGGTACTTGCCGATCGCCACGGGGGCGGGGCCGCAGTCGTGTTGCGGCAGGTTGTTCATCACCATTGCCGCGGCCACGGCGAGAAATGCCAAAATCGGCACCCACACCAGCGCGGCGTTTTGCACCCACAGCTGTTTGCCGGCGACCGCTTCCGCGCCGGCCGATTGCGCGGATTGAAAAACCTGTGGATCACCGCTCAACGAGCCGAACAGAGCGAACGTGATCACGAACGGAATCAAGAACTGCATCACGCTCACACCGGCGTTGCCCAGACCGGCGTTCAAACCGAGCGCCAGGCCTTGCATCCGCTTGGGGAAGAAGAACGAGATGTTCGACATCGACGAAGCGAACGCGCCGCCGCCGATGCCGGACAGCGCCGCCAGCACGATCAACGGCAAGAACGAGGTCTGCGGATTGCGGAGCACGATGCCGGCGCCCAGTGCCGGTAGAATCAAGAGCAGCGTCGTCATCACCTTGACGTTCCGCCCGCCGCAAATGGCGATCATGAACGAGTTGGGAATGCGGAGCGTGGCGCCCATCAGGCCGGCCACGGCGGGCAGTGTGAGCAGCAGCGCCGAATAGGCGGCGGGGTTGTCGTAGGGCTTGCCGTCGTTGCCGAAGGTGAAGTTGAATAGTTCGGCGTTGCCCTGGTGGATCGTGCGGATGACTTTGGCGACCATGCCCCAATACAGCCAGACGGAGAATCCGCACAGCAGATTGGGAATCGACACGACCAGATTGCGGACGGCGATCGCGCGGCCGGTCCGTTGCCAGAACGAGGCGTTTTCGACATCCCAGGTTTGCGGCGTGCGCGCCATGATGGCTCTCCTTTACAGTTCCAACTCCGGCTCTTTCTCGGCATCGATGCGGAGCAGGTGATCGAACGACAGCGGACCGGCTCCCCGCCAGATGAACAGCACCAGGGCGAAGAACACGAGCGCCGCGAATTGAAAATCCACGTTCGTGCTGAGCAGACTACCCGGACTGGGATCGCTGGTGGCGGCGACGATCATTGCGCCGAACAAAATGATCGCGTTGGCGGCCGCCGCGACCCGGGTGGCGAACCCCAGCAGCATGCTCGCGCCGGCGATGACGTGCGCAAACACGACCGACCAGGCGATCATCGTTTGCGCAAGCCCGAATCCCTCGCCGAGCGTCATTTCGAGCTCGTTCATGTTGGCGATGAAGTAGACGCCTTTGATCACCAGGGCGCCGCCGAGATAAATCCGCAGGGCGTCCATCGGTCGCAAGTGTCGCAGGCCGGGTATGAGGTCGGGCAGCGGCACGCGTTTCTTCTGTTCGGCGCGGCGCTGGGCCATGGCGCGGTCGAATTCTTTCGCGGCTTCACGCTCGGCGGCGGGGCTGAACCGCACGAGCAAACTAAAGAACGAGCAGCCGACTACGCACAGCCCGAGAATGGCGAGGGCGTGTGCGTAACTCAGGCTTTCCATGCGGAACAGGAATCCTGCCGAGACGGCGCCCATGTTGCCGCCCGCTCCGACGATTCCAGCCACCGAGCCTAGCGCCTTTTTATTGATGAACGGCACGACGGAATACGTGGCGCCTTCCGACATTTGCACAAACAGGCTGAACACGATCATGGCCGGAATGGCCAAGGCCAACACGCGCATCTGCGAGAAGAACAACAGGGCGATTCCCTCGGCGAACAGCGCCCAAAACAGCCACTTGACGCGGCCTTTCAATCCGCCCTTGCGAACGAACAGATCGCTGATGAAGCCGCCGGCCGTGCGGGCGAAGATGTTCATCAATCCGAACAGGCCCGCGACGAGGCCCGCGGTCGTCAACCCCAGGCCGAAGTAGTCCATGAAATAGATCGCCGCGATATTGTTGATTGTCAGTTCGATACCGAAGCATCCCGCGTACACGACAAACAACGCCCAAACACGGTAGTCCTTGGCGGCGAGCAGGAAAGATCCCTTGCCGGTTTCGGTTTTGACCAATTCGCCGGACTCGTGCAGTTCCTTGAAATTTCCGTCTGGTAGGTCGGTGGTGACGAAGTAATACGCGATGCCGGTCAAGAAGCAGACGCCACCGGCGACGGCCATCGCCGCCCGCCAAGCCGCCGCATTGCTGAAGTCGAGCCACAAGAAAAAGGCGAACACCAGCGGCATGATCATTTGCGTCACGCCGCCGCCGAGGTTGCCCCAGCCGGCCGACGTCGCGTTCGCCGTACCGACGCAATTCGGCGCGAACATGACCGACGTGTGATATTGCGTAATGACGAAGGAAGCGCCGATCACGCCGATGCCCAGGCGAAACAGCAGGAACGTCTCGTACGAGTTCGCCAATCCGATCGCCATTACCGGCAACGAACCGAACAGGAGCAAGAACGTGTAACACAGCCGCGGCCCAATCCGGTCGCACAACCAGCCGATGAACAACCGAGCGAGGATCGTGATCGCGACCGAGGCGATGATCGAGTTACCGATCTGCTCCTTGGTGAGCGACAATTCCTCGCGGACGACGGCCATCAGCGGCGCGATGCCGAACCAGGCGAAGAAGCACAGGAAGAAGGCGAACCACGTCATGTGGAACGCGCGCATCGGCGGCGTCTTCAGGCTGAAGAGATCAATGCTCGTCGCTTTGTTTCGAACCTCCATGACCTGAATATCCGGTGCATGCGTTGGCCGACGTGCGGCCAAAACACGCGGTGGCGGTTGTTGTTACTTTTTTTGTCGATACCAACGCACGACCTGCGGTTTGCGCCACAGATACGGGTTGGGAATCACGAGGATATGCACGAGCCGGGTGAACGGGAAAAAGCCGACGGTGATGAAGGCGAATACGATGTGGAACTTCACCAGCACGGGCAACGGGGCGACGTAGCTGATGTTCGGATCGAGCGTGAAGATCGACCACAGATATGGGGAGAGGTTCGTGGCGAACCAGGACGAACCCCACGGATGCAGCAGCGCGACGCTGACGCCGCTGGCCACTTGAAGCAGTAGGATGCCGTAGATGATCCAGTCGTTGACGGTGGTGATCTGGCGGACCTTCGACGTCGTTGCCCGCCGCCAGACGATGCCAATCAGGCCGACGAGCGTGAGCACGCCGCAGGCCAGGGCGGACACTTCGAGGATATAGAGCCTTAGCGGCTGACTGTTCCAGGCGAGGATGCCGCGCGGCACGAACAGCGCCACGAGGTGACCCGCCGTGACGACCAACACCGCGTAATGAAACGGTACGACGACCCAGAAATGCTGTTTGTTTTCGAGGAACTGGCTGGACAGACTGGAATAGGAGAAGGACTGCGCGCGATAGCGATAGATCGTCATCAAGAAGAACGTGAACAGCGCCACGTAGGGGAGCGCGACGAACATCAGTTGATCGAGATAGTGGCCCGTCATGGCAGCGTCTCCTTCGCGGCGGCCGGCTTCGCGGTGTTGGCCGTCGAAGCGGCAGGCCGCGGGCGCGACAAGTCCAAAGAAACTGTTTCGGGTATTCCGCCACCGCCGCAGCCGCCGGCTCCGCACGCTGGGCCGCGCAGCGGGTCGGACTCGACGAACGAAGCGGTGTCTCCCTCCTCGGCATGAAGCGTCTCGCGCGGCAGGTCGAATTCTTCCAGCAGCAACTCGGCCAGCGCATCGACCAGCGGGCGAAACGGCGGGTCACCTTCTTCGAGCGACCGCTGCATTTTGCCGACCGCGGGACACATGCACGCCCGCGCCAACTCGCGAGCGGAATCGTTCTCCATGGCGGCGACCAGGGCCAGCAGGTGAACGACGTGGTCCGGCAGTTCGCCGGTCTCCTCCAATCCGCGTTCTCGCATCTCGTTGCGGATGCGGACCATGAACAGGCCGCGGAGGTACTCTTCACCGAATAGGTGCCAACCGATTTCCGCCGCACACGCGGGATTCAAATCGAACGTTCGCGTATACGTTTCTTCCAACTCGTGGAGCGTAGTGCTTTGGGCGAATGCGGCGAATTGCGCGAGCGATTCGGCGGCGCGGCTGCCGATGGCGTCGAGCGCTGTGGCCAGCGCGGCCGCGTCGGCGACGTATTGCTCCGTCGGGTAGCGGAATAGCCGCCCGAGCATGTCGAAGCGGACTTGTCGAGCCGTTTCCATCACAGCCCCCGTTTCGGTCCGGATGAGAAGCCAAAGCCGACGCTCTGGCGGTGTTCGTGTGGATCTTTGAGCATTTCGACAGCCTGTTCGCGGTACATGGGCGGGATGACGAACCGGTCTTCGAACGTGCAGAGCGAGGTGAGCCGATAAATCGCCTCGGCTTCCTCGACCGAGCAATCGGCCTCGCGGAGGATGCGGTCGGCCGCGGCGCGGTCGACGTCGCCGACCGTAATTGCGCGGCGATGCCAGCGGACGGCCTTCTGCTTTGCCAGGGCGTAGCGGACCGGGCCTTCGTTGCCGGCACCGAATAGGTTGGCGAAGTACTTCATCGGAACGCGGGCCTGGTCGATGTCGTGGAACAGGTTTTCGCTGACGTGGTCGATGATGTCGTCGGTCTTGTTGGCTTGGACCGGCGCGAGCGGCGGCACGTAGAACAGCATTGGCAGCGTGCGGTATTCGATGTGCGGCGGCAGGGCGATCTTCCAGACCTTGACCATCTGATAGACGGGCGACAGTTGGGCCGATTCGATCACGCCGTCGGGCACGCCGTTGGCGCGGGCGGCGCGGATCACTTCCGGATCGTGCGGATCGAGGATCATCGACCGCTGGCCTTCGATCAGTTCGTCGTTGGGCAGGCTGGCGACTTCTTCCATCTTGTCGGCGTCGTAGAGCACGACGCCGAGATAGCGGATGCGGCCGACGCAGGAATGGAAGCAGGCCGGGGCCTGGCCTGTTTCGAGCCGCGGGAAGCAAAGGATGCACTTCTCCGACTTGCCGGTGTACCAGTTGTAGTAGGTTTTTTTGTACGGGCAGGCGGAGACGCACGCCCGCCACGCGCGGCAACGCTGCTGGTCGATCAGCACGATGCCATCTTCGCCGCGTTTATAGAGCGCGCCGGACGGGCAGGCCGCCACGCAACAAGGGTTCAGGCAGTGGTTGCAGATTCGCGGCAGGTAGAAGAACACCAACTGTTCGACGCTGGCGAGTTGCAGCCGCTGTTGTTCGGATAGTCCGGCGAGATTGGGGTCGTTTTCGGCGTACAGCTTCGATCCGCCGAGATCGTCGTCCCAGTTGGGGCCGGATTCGATGGCGAGTTCTTCGCCCGTTATCATCGAGATGGGGCGGGCGGTCGGCTGGTCGTCGCCTTCGGGGGCGTTGAACAGGTGCTGATAGTCGTAGGTCCACGGCTCATAGTAGTCGTCCATGCTGGGCATGTGCGGATTGTGGAAGATGTTCGGCACGACCCTGGCTTTGCCGGTCGAAATGATCTCCAGATGCCCGTTCTTCTTTTCCCAGCCGCCTTTGTACTTTTCCTGATCTTCCCACTTAGTCGGATAGCCCGTGCCCGGCTTGGTTTCGACGTTGTTCCACCACATGTACTCCGTGCCCTTGCGGTCGGTCCATATGTTCTTGCAGGCGATGCTGCACGTGTGGCATCCGATGCACTTGTCGAGGTGGAACACCATCGCGATTTGAGAGCGGACGTTCATGACGGGTCTTCCTTTTGGCGATCTTCAGTCATCTGCGTCGTTCTATTCGAAACACGGAGACACGGAGACACGGAGGAATGCAAGTGATAAGTGCTGATTGATGAACGATGAGTGATGAACGAATTGCGATGCACCTGCGTCGCCGCAACTCATCGTTTATCATTACATCATTCATCGTTTCCTATGTTCTCCGTGTCTCCGTGTCTCCGTGTTTCATTTTCCGTTTTCTAAAACTGCACTTCCGGACATTTGCGGACGAGGATGTGCGTATCGCGGTTGCAGCCGATTGGTCCCCAGTAGTTGAAGTGGAACGTGAATTGGCCGTAGCCGCCGATCATGAAGTTTGGCTTGAGCCGCGTGCGGACCAAGCTGTTGTGTCCGCCTGCGCGACGATTACCTCGCAGCGGCGACCGCGGCACGCTGTAGGTCCGCTCCGGCGAGTGGTACTGAAAGCAGATGCCCGGCGGAATTCGGCGGCTGACCACGGCTCGCGTGACGACGACGCCGTGGTCGTTGAAGACCTCGACCCATTCGTTGTCGTTGACGCCCAGACGCTCGGCGTCCTGCTCGCTGAGCCAGAGCGGCTCGACACCGCGGGAGAGTGTACACATCCGCTGGTTGTCGCCGTAGGTGGAGTGGATGTGCCACTTGCCGTGCGGCGTGAGGTAGTTGAGCGCCAGTGTGTTGCTGACTTCCTCGGAGAATTTAAGGTCGGCGTACTGCGTCGGCAGCGGCTTGGGCTTGAACGTCGGCAGGTGCTCGCCGAAGTCGATATAGACCGGATGGTCGAGGTAGAAATGCTGGCGGCCGGTTAGCGTTCGCCAGGGGACATCGTTTTCAAGGTTGTACGTGAAGGGCGAATACGGTCGACCGTTCTCGGTTAATCCGGACCACATCGGACTGTTAATCAAACGCTGGGGCCGCGACTGTAAGTCCTTGAAGTCGACGCGGACGCCGCGGTTCTTTTCGGCAAGGTGGGCGAGCGGCACGCCGGTCTTGGCTTCCATGTTCTGATAGGACCGGTAGGCCAACTCGCCGTTGGTCACCGTGGCGAACGCGAGGACGATGTTGCAGGCGTCTTCGTCGCGAGCGAGCGAGGGATACGACTTGCCGCCCCAGGTTTCTTTGCGTTTCGTGCGGAGCGTCTCTTCGTACACGTCGTCGACTTTATAGGACGTGCCGTGCGCGCCGAGACCGTTCTTGGCGACCAGCGGGCCGTAGGAAATGAACTGTTTGTAGACGTTCTTGTAATCGCGGCGAACGATTTTGAACGCCGGCATCGTCTTGCCGGGAATGGCGTCGGTTTCGCCGTTGATCCATTGCTTCATATCGGCCTGAGCAATCTCGGCGGGCGAGTCGTGGGCCAGCGGCGCGGCGACGACGTCCTCGACCGGCTCGGGGAAGTGCTTTTCCGCGAGTTTGGAAAAGTGCTTGGCGACGGCTTGGAAGATCTGCCAATCACTCTTCGACTCCCAACACGGCGGCACGGCCGGCGCGAGCGGGTGAATGAAGCTGTGCATGTCGGTCGAGTTCAAGTCGGCCTTTTCATACCACGTGGCGGCCGGCAGGATGATGTCGCTGTACAGCGCCGACGTGTCCATGCGGAAGTTCAAGTCGACGACCAGGTCGAGCTTTCCTTCCGGCGCCTTGGCGTGCCAAGCCACGTCGCGGACGGAATCCTCGGCCAAATCTTCGGCCACGAGATTGGTGTGCGTGCCCAAGTAGTGCTTGAGGAAATACTCGTGGCCTTTCGCGCTCGACATCAGCGCGTTGCCGCGCCAGATGAACCACACGCGCGGCCAATTGTCGGCGGCGTCTGGATCTTCGACCGAGAACTTGAGCTGTTTGTCCTGCAATCGCTTGGCGACGTGTTTGGCCACTTCGTCGTCGGTCAGCGCGCCGGCCGCGCGAGCCTCGCGGGCCGTTTCGAGCGGGTTCTCCGGGAACTGTGGGTAGAAAGGCAGCCAGCCCATGCGGACCGCACGGACTTGCATGTCCATCGTGTGGCCTTTGGCCGTTGTGTCGGCCGCGGCGTTCTGCGGAACGGTGTGATAATCGGTGAAATCCTTTTCGTAACGCCACTGATCGGAATGGACGTAGTGCCAGCTCGGCGTGTTTTGCAGCCGCGACGGCGGATACCAGTCCTTGGCCAGCGCGATCGAGGACCAGGACTCCATCGGCGCGAGTTTTTCCTGGCCGACGTAATGGGCCAGCCCGCCGCCGTTCTTGCCAACGCAGCCGCAGAACATCAGGGCGTGTATGCCGGCGCGGTACATCAAGTTGGCGTGATACCAGTGGTTGATGCCGGCCCCGATGATGATCGTGCATTTGCCGCCGGTCAGTTCGGCGGTGCGGCCCCATTCGCGGGCGAAGCGGATCAGCACGTTGCGGCTGATGCCGGTGTACAGCTCGGACCATGCCGGCGTGTAGGGCTTGTCGGCGTCGTCGTAGCTGGTTGGATAGTCGCCGGCGAGGCCGCGGTTGACGCCGTATTGGGCCATCAGCAAGTCGTAGACCGTCGCGACTTTGACAATCTTGCCGTCGGTGGTCGTGATGCGTTTGACCGGGACGCCGCGGACGTGCGAGGTGCCGCCGGCGAAGTCGTCGAGGTCGACTTGTTCGACGGCATCGTGTGCGGAGAGGAACGTGAGCCGCGGATCGATGTCGCTGCCGTCGACGCCGTCTTTGAGCAGCAGATTCCATTTGCCCTTGGCCGCGCCCCAGCGATGGCCGACGCTTCCCAGCGGCATTTTGGGACGATTGGCCGCGTCGTCCCACATGAGGAACTTCCATTGGCCGTTTTCTTCGGCCGCATACGGCTTGAGTCGATCGGCGCGGAGCATCTGACCGGGCCGCAGCTTGCCGTTGCGTTCGACCAGTTCGACGAGGTAGGGCGCGTCGGTGAATTTCTTCGTGTAGGCGAGAAACGATTCGGTTGGCTGTTGGTGGTGGAATTCGGTGAGCAGCACGTGATTGACGGCCATCCACCACGCGCCGTCTTGGCCCGCGTTGACGGCCACCCATTCGTCGGCATACTTCGACACCTGGCTGAAGTCGGGCGAGAACACCCACATTTTCGTGCCGTTGTGCCGGGCTTCGCAGGCGAAGTGGACGTCGGGCGTGCGCGTCATGCTCAAGTTCGCGCCCATCACGGCGAGCAACTTGGCGTTGTACCAATCGGCGCTTTCGGCGACGTCGGTCTGCTCGCCCCAGGTCTCTGGCGAAGCGGTCGGCAGATCGCAGTACCAATCGTAGAACGACAGCGAGATGCCGCCGAGCAACTGCATCAGCCGCGCGCCGGCGGCGTAGCTGATCATCGACATGGCCGGAATCGGCGAGAAGCCGGCGATGCGGTCCGGGCCTTTGGTCTTGATCGTGTGGACCAGCGACGCGGAGATGATTTCCAACGCCGTGTCCCAATCGGTCCGCCGCAAGCCGCCCTTGCCGCGGGCGCGCTGCCAGCGCTGGCGAGACGTTTCGTCTTCGACCAAACTCTTCCAGGCGTCGACGGGATCGTCGTGGTCGGCGCGGGCGCGACGCCACAGATCCAAGAGCGCGCCGCGGATGTAGGGATACTTCACGCGCAGCGGGCTGTAGAGATACCAGCTATACGAGATTCCGCGCTGGCAGCCGCGCGGTTCGTAGGGCGGAATGCCGGATTCGAGCGACGGGTAATCCAACCCTTGCATTTCCCACGTGACGATGCCGTCCTTGACGTGAATCTGCCACGTGCAGCCGCCCGTGCAATTGACGCCGTGTGTGCTGCGGACGATTTTGTCGTACTGCCAGCGGTTGCGATAGAACTCCTCCCATCCGCGCAGCCGCGGGTCGCATTCGTCCTTGATCCAGGCAATCGCATCGAGCACGCTCATCATGCACCTCGCTTTTGGGCGGCATCCACCATCGGGCGGCGAACCCCGCGGAACCGCCATTTCCACAGTCCATCGAACGCAAACAAGAGCGCCGTCGCTCCGCCGAGGCCCAGCAGCAAGAACGTCACGCGGCTGGCGGTCGGATCGGCCGGCCGATGGGGCGCGGCGTTCTCGAAGTAGGCCACGAGCGAATGGATTTCGTCCGCCGTGAGCGGATGGTTCTTGAAGATCGGCTGCATCGTTGCCGTGCCGGGGGCGACTAGCCAGGCGCTAAGCGATACGCGGCCCAGGAGGCGGTCGTAGACGTTCGTCAAGTCGGGTCCGAGTTGTCCGCCGCCGAGCGCCGTCATGTCGTGGATGGCGTGGCAGGAAATACAGGCCGTGCCGCCGTTGGCGAGGCGCTGCGTGCCGATGAAAATGTCGCGACCGGCTTGCACGTCTGCGGCCGTGAACGGGGCGGTGGAGATTTGCAGGCCCTTGAACTGCGACTCGGGCAATTTGGATTCGGCCTCGATCAGGTCAAGCAGGTTTTCGGCTCGCTCGCGGGTCATGCCGGGGCCCATTGGCATCGGCACGCGCCGCGACTCCTCGAAGATCTTTTGGGCGTAGGGGTCGCCGCTGTCGAGCACGGCCTTGGGGTTGAGCAGCCAGTTGACCAGCCAATCGCGGGTTTGCTGTTGGGTGACGTCTTTCAAGTCCGGCCCGGTGAGCCGCCCGCCGCCGATCGTGTGGCAGTTCATGCAGTTCTGGCGGAAATAGTCGGGCGTGTCTTGCGCCTGGGCCGCTTGAGGCCAGATGGCTGCGGTCAACGCGGCGGCCGCCAAGGCGACGGCGGCGACGGTGCGGGCCGGCGTCTCGGCTCGCCTGGCGCTGGGCAGGGGATCGAGGCGTCTCATGGCTTTGCTCCTGTTTTTCAGCCGCGACGCGAAATAGAAATCGGATACTGGACTCCAATGTCCTTAATGAATATACTGGAGCCAAACAGGATGTCAATATCCACTTTGGCGAATTTTTTTGCCGTTGGCGACCGACACGCTTTGGCGTCGATACCGCCCGCCGGTGCGGGCTGCTATTACCGCTTTTTTGCCGATCGAGCCATGCTTTCCTCGCGAGTTCGCTATGCGTTGTCGGCGCTTGCCTATTTGGCGAGACATCCGACCGTCGCGCGAACGACGGAGCGGATTGCCGCGGTGACGGGGGCGCCGATGCCGACTTTGTCGAAGATTCTTCAAGTGCTAAGTCGGGCCGGCATGATCCACACGCTCCGCGGCCCGCGGGGCGGGGTGCGGCTGGCGTGCGACGCCGGCAGTCTCACCGTGCTCGACATCGTCAACGCGATCGATTCATCGTCGTATCGGCATTTGTTGCGGCCCGATGCGTTGGGGCCGTGTTTATATCGGCGGCTCCAGGCGTTGCTCGAGATAGCCGAGATGGTGATGAGCCGAACGACGATCGCCGAATTGGCCGGCGGCGAGCCGCAAGACGTTCGCTCCGACGAGCCATCGATCGACGAACTACTTGGCCGCATGGTCGGTTCGAGTTCCGGCTCCGCGACCGATGGTCCGAGCCGGGACAAGCCGGCGAGAACAAATGTGAATCGTCTCCGCGCCGCCGGTCCCCGATCGGAGGCGGCGCGGAAACGTCGTGGTTTCTAGTTTGTAGCGTGGTCCCTAACGTACAAGGAGTCCGAGTATGGCCACTTTCATCAGTCTGATAACGTTCACGCAGCAAGGCGCCGAGGCGATCGAGCACACGGTCGACCGCGCCGCCGCGTTCGAGAAGATGGCGTCGCAACACGGCGGAAAGGTCCGTGAGCTGTTTTGGACGCTCGGCGGCTACGACGGCGCCATCGTCTTCGACGCCCCGGACGCCGAAACCGCCACCGCGATCGAGCTGAGCCTGGTTCGCAAGGGCAACATTCGCACGAAAACGCTCCAGGCTTTCGACCGCGCGCAGATGCTGGCGATTCTGGGAAAAGTGTCCTAAATGGATTGCCGGCGGATCGCTGCCTAATTCGGCTCGCGTTGCGAACACCGATCGCGATGGTCGCCATCCACGGCGATCTTCGCAGCCGGCTTGCGTTACGCGCGGACGATTTCGAGCAACCGATCTGCGACGGCGTTTATGTCGGCACGCGGCCAGACCGGAACCGGCAGGTGGATCGCGTCGTCGCTTACTACGGCCAAAATGGACTCGTGCTCCGCGGCATAGGGCGGAACTGCTAGCGCCGCGCGCCACATTTCGATTTTGGGCGCCTCGGTCATCAAGTCGCCTTCGACGATCACGAGATCGCATTCGACGTACAGACCGGACAGTTCGCGGTAGCGGTCTTCATCGCGATGGGCGTTTGCAGCCGGTATGAAGACGGCGCTCGTTCCAGGCGAAATGATGCCCACGGCGGCGGCGCCGGCCTCGCGGTGGCGAAACGAGTCCTTGCCCGGCGTGTCCAACTCGTGGCGATGGTGCGTGTGCTTGATCGTACCGACGCGCAGCCCGCGCGACGACAAACTCGATACGAGATCGACGACCAAGGTCGTCTTGCCGCTGTTTTTTCGGCCGACAATGTGAACGCGACGCACGGACGCCTCCTGGCGATTCTTTCAGGTCGCCGGTTACCGGCTGGCCTTGGCACGAGTTATTTGTTGGGCGTCGCAACGTGGCATGGCCGGCGACGCGTTCGTCGAGCGGCGCCCGCATTCTCACCGCCCCGCCGGGAACCCGCCACGGCAGCGGTTGATTATATTCTAACGACTGATGTAGTCTGATTTTAGTAACTGCTTAGCCGGCTGAAGCGAACCACGGATTTCTCGGATAACCCAGCGCGGCCACAGGCCGCGCTGGGTTATCCGTGCGGTCCGTGGTCGAGTGTTTCATACGGCTAAACTGTTACCTGTGGACCAATTCGGCGTCTGCTCCGTTCGCAGATTCGTCCGGCCATCGAAGAGACTCCTGCTCCGCGTCGATTGCCGCGGTGGCGTTGCCCTCGAGCATTTGCATGCGACGCAGAACGGCATTGAGCGCGTCGGCGTAGTCGCGCCAGTAGTCGCTGCGTCGAAACTTAATCGGGTCAACGGGCTCACCTTGGGCCAGGCTGTGGAGGAATCGACGCGTTCGGACCATTGGCACGACGAAACGGTTCGTGCATCGCAGCAGGTCCAGCACCATGAGCGGCGTCAAGACGCCCGCGAGCACTAGCGCCGGCGCGTACCGATACCAGATATCCGTTCTTGTCGGATTGGCCAAGCCCAGCCTGGCATAGATGAAATCTGGGGAGAGTAGCGCGAAGAAGACGACGAATAGACAGACGCACCAATAGATCAGGCAGCGTGTGACGAGTGCTCCCTGCACTTCAGGGTCGACGAACAAACGCCAACGTGCTCGTTTGGATGGCATCGCGATAGCCTCCTATGTCTCGATTGCGAAAGCGGATTTGATTGAAACGTGAGCAGTTCAAACCTACATCGCAAAAGCGAGGGGTGGGGGTGCCGGAATAATCGGCTCTTCCGCCACGGCAATCGCATCTTATTTCTCCGCGAAACTGAGCAGGATTCGTTCCAGCACG
>JBBDYI010000299.1:0-15000 GCA_040901705.1 Pirellulales bacterium
GTCAGGTCCAGTCCTTGGTCTTCACCCAAGATACGGGCCAAGCCGAAGTCGGCGACCTTCACCAGCCCGTCGCGGGTGAGCATGATGTTTTCCGGCTTGATGTCGCGATGCACGATGCCGTGTTCGGCGGCTTTGTGCAGCGCGGCGGCGACTTGGCGCAGTACGGCGATCGCCAGCCGGGCGTCGACCGGTCCCTGGCGAGCGAGTAGTTGCCGCAGGTTCAGGCCGGCGACGTATTCTTGGGCGATGTAGTGGACGTCGTCGGAGCGGCCGACGTCGTAGATCTGCACGATGTTGCCGTGCGACAATGCCGCGGCGGCTTGCGCTTCGACGCGAAACCGGCGGACGTAAGCCGGGTCGCCGGCCCGGTCGATGTGCAGCACCTTGAGGGCGACGCGCCGCTTGAGCGAGAGCTGTTCGGCCAGAAAGACCTCGGCCATCGCCCCCGCGCCCAACCGGCGGAGCACCTGAAAGTCGCCGAATTGCCGCCCCACTAATTCGGTCGCAGCCCCGTTCGGCGCAGACTGGCTAGGCGGTGATTCAAGCGGATGGCTCATAGACTTCTAAGTATGCGCGGACGCGGGATACGCGACAATCGAAGCTCATACGAGGGGAAGCCGCGCAACGACGCCACCGGCGAGCGAAAGCTGACCTGTTTTTGATGCAAGCGCAAGCGAATTGGCTTGGCTAGCCCGCCGCGCGGCCGCGATTACCTAGCCGTCACGATAGCCTATATGGATAGAATCCGCCGCTGCCCGGCAAAGCCCCGCTCAGACTATCTGTGCGCCGGGCAGACGCGCTTGTTCGCGCCGCGATGCACCCGCCAACGCTAGCGGATGTCGCTGCGACGCCACTTCTCGCTAATGCTCGACCCACAAGCCGCTCTTCGACTTGCGCAAATCGGCGATTGCCGCCGGTGTGACCGCCCCGGCCGGCACGTCGAGTTCGAGCGATTCGAGCACCGTGAACTTTTTGAGGCGTTCGAGCGTGCTGTCGGAAATCCGCGTTCCTTTGATCGACAGCCGCTTCAGTTCGGCTGCCCGGAATAAATGGTCGGAGATTTGCGTGTCTCCGACCAGATCGCCGCCGTCGAAGATCAGGGTTTTGAGCTTGCCCATTTCCTGAAAGTGGACCGTCAACGGAATCGTCAGCGGCGGCGGATTGACGAATCGCAGGTATTCCAAATACTCCAGCGACGCGAATTCGAAAAACCCGACGTTCTCGGTGATGTTCGCGCCGGTGATGCCGTCGACGACTAGCACCACCATCTGCGAGCGGTCGCTTAACTGGCCAAGCAGCGCCAGCCCCGCGTCGCCCCCCTTGAATTTCTCCGTAATCATCACGGCGGAACGGCGGTATTCCTGGTCGGGATGCGAAAGTGCGACGTATGCGCCCATCTGCACGAGTTGCTCGATAATGCCCTGCTCGGTTCCTTCGCGCTGCGCGTCGGCCGGGCCGACGGCCGGTTCGCCGCTGGTGACTTCGAGCAGATAGACGATTTCCTGTGCGGGCGTCAGATTCGCGAAGCGGCGGTCCATCGACGTGGCGACGCCGCGGCTCAAATACCATTTGCCCTCGATTTCGACGAACGTCGGCCGGGTTCGCGACGAAAGATCGAACACAGCGATCTTGCCATCCTCGAAAAGATGCGGTTTGCGCTGGCCGATGCCGGAGAGAATCGTGGCGATCCGCTCCGTACCTTGGTTCAGCACGTCGTACGGCGAATCGTTGCGGCGACGTCGGCCCGCTGCTGGCGGCGTCGGACCGCGATCGCGCGGATCGACGTGCGTGGCAAAGAACTCGTCGAATTTGTCCGCTTCCAGCAGCACCACGCTGTCGGCGATCATCGTTTCGAGCGCGGCCGGACGTTCGCCGATCGGGACTTCCTCGATACCGCGAAACTCCTTGACCGCCGCGGCCGGCGGTGTCGCCGGAGTAACTGGCTGTACGCTCGGTTTTTCGATGGGTGCTTCGGCGGGCTTCTCGTTCGCAGCGACGGTGGGCTTCTTGCCATCGCCGTTTGGATCGCTGTCAGAATTTGCCTGTGGCGGCGTCGCTTTGCCATCTTTTGCTGCCGGCTGCGGGTGATCCGTTTTCTTGGAGGCCTCGTTATCTTTGGTGTCGCTGTGCGCCGCGTTTTTCTCGGCCGAATTGTCGGCGGTCTCCTCCTTGCCGGAACGCATCGCGAGGACGACGATCAACGTACCGACCGCGACCACGCCCAAACCGACGATCGCCCAGACCGCACCCGGCGTTCCGTGGCGGCGTGCTCGAAACGCGCCGCTGTGGCCGGCGTGCCCTGTCGATAGCGATGTCGCACTGAAAGACGTCGCATCGAAGCTCGGCGCGGAAGGCGGCAGAGGAGGAGGCGCGACCGAGGATGGCGTGACGAGTTTGCCGACCGGAACCGGTTCGGGCGTGGTACGTTTCGCGCGCGGCAACGGTGGTTTGGCAACGGGGCGGACCGTCGGATTGACTGGCGGCGGCGAAGGTGGCGGCGGACTGGCGCTCGGCGGACTGGCGCTTGCCAAAGGCGGAGTCGGTTTGGCTCCGGGCAGCGACGGCTTGGCCCGCGGCGGCTTGCGAGACGGGTCGGGAGTTTCGGCCATAACGTTGGTTCACCCCGTGGAGAGCAGCGGTGGTTTTGGCGGCGGTTTTGGCGGCGGTGGCTGAGGTCGGGGGATGGTGGGTCGCCACGGGCCGCCGGATACTGCGGAGGGCGACAATTCGTGATACGCTAAGAATGGAAACGTTCGACCGCTGCCATATTATTGCCAAGCGACTGCTCCGCACGACGGTACGACAAATCGCCCTGCCACGGTCATTATCGTTCGCGGCAAGTCTTTGGCAACCTTCGACTTGGGAGCAGGGCGGCGAGAAAGTGGACTTCGCGGCGGCCATCGGGCGGGAGTCGCAAGGACACAACCGACGGTCCAGTGTGGGGTTTATGGAAATGTGCCGGTTCGCGGAACCATCGTCGCCAATCGCCATGCTCCGTCCGTCGGTTGCTGCGCCGCCCGTTAGCAGGCGGCGGGCTACTGGGCGGTGGTATACCAGGGGGCCTGCGAACGCCCCGGCAGCGAGCGGCCACCGGTGTGGCGGAGGAGGCTCGCTTGGCTATCGGTGAATCGACAATTGAAATGTACCGGCTCAGCGACCCGGACGTGCAGTTGATGCTGCAGGTGCGCGACGACGACGCGGAAGCGTTCGAGGAATTGATGCTCCGTTACCAATCGCGCGTGGTCACGGTGCTGGAACATTTGGTCGGGCAGCGCGATCAGGCGGAAGACCTGGCCCAGGACGTATTTTTGCGCATTTACCGGGCGCGAAAGACCTATGTGCCGGGAGCGAAGTTTTCGACCTGGCTGTTCACGATCACCAACAACGTGGCGTCGAACGCCCGCCGCAACCGGGCAAGACGCAAGGAAGTCCGCTGGGAAGGCTCGACCGGCGACAGCACGGCGTTGCCGTCGATGGAGCAGATGGCTGTGGCCGCCAGCGGTCAGATGCCGGCCAGACGCCTGGACAAACAGGAAATGCGCGACATCGTGCGAGTGGCGATTTCCGGATTGAACGAGCGGCAGCGAATGGCGGTGTTGTTGAGCAAGTTCGAGGACATGAGCTACGACGACATCGCGACGACGATGGAATTGTCGCCGCAAGCGGTCAAGTCGCTATTGTTTCGCGCGCGGGAGAATCTGCGGCAGATATTGGAGCCGTACCTGGCCGAAGGAACGTCGCCGGGAGCGGAAGGTGGTACCGACGGATCGGCGGACTACACGGAGGCGGGAGCGGAGTAAGTGCGTATCAAAACCCGTGGCACGGTCGGGAGACCTGCGGCAACAACGCTGAATCTGTAGGAGGCGCATCCTTTCGCCGAAAGTATTGTCAAGCGATTCCGTCGGCGCAAGGATTCGCCTCGCACAGTTATGAGAATGAGATGAAGATCAAGTGAGACGCGAGCGATGAATCCGTGATGAGAGCATTGCCATGAACGCCAACGAACCTTCCGACGAAGTTGCCATCTCGCGCGACGAGGAACTGCTCGTGGCGTACTTGGACGGCAAGCTGGAAGAGGACGCGGCGCGCGAGCTGGCCGCCCGGCTAGCCGACGACGACGCGCTGCGGAAGCGCGTGAATCGGCTGGCGCAGGCGTGGGCGCTGCTCGACGAACTGCCACGTTCGCAACTGGACGAGGCGTTCACCCGCAGCACGATCGAAATGGTCGCGGTGGCGGCCGAAGCGGAAGTCGAGCGCGAGGTCGTCCGCCGCGTCCGTTGGCAATGGCTGGCCGGGGTATCGGCGACCGCGGCGTTGGCACTGGCCACCGGAATCGGTTTTTGGGTGACGAACCAGATGGTGCCGGACGCCAACCGGCAATTGGTCCAGGACCTGCCCATCGTCGAAGAGATGGACCTGTATCAGCAGATCGGCAGCGTCGGGTTCCTCGAGCAGTTGGCCGACTCCGACATGTTTCCCGAGGAGGCAGGCAATGAACCCTAGCCAAATTCAAGACCGTAGCGGCGGATCGCGGGCAATGGCGATCGCGCTGGTGTGTATGTTCGTCGCGGCCGTAGGCGGTGCGTTGTGGGCGTCGACGCTGTTGGCGACCGGTTCGGCCGACGGCGATCTCGAAACGCGCCGCGCGCGGATTGCCGGCATGACGGCCGCGGAGAAAGAGCACCTGGGGGCCAATCAAAAACTTTTCGCCAAGCTCGACGAAAAAGAACGCGAGAAACTCCGCGCGTTGTATGCGGCTATCGAACATGACCCGCGCCGCGACGAACTCGAGCGCGTGATGATGCGGTATCGGCAGTGGCTTCGCGAATTGACGCCGGAGGATAGGGCGAGTTTGTTGACGACGGACGTGTCCGAGCGGTTGGTGGTGGTGCAGTCGCTGCAAGAAAAGCTGCATCAACGATATTTGGCCGAGGCCGGCAAGGAAATGACCAAGGAGGACGCCGACGCGGTACGCGATTGGATGGACGAGTTCGCCACCAGCCGCGTCGCCAAGGCGTTGGAGGTAGCCGACGATTGGCGCGAAAAGCGAGGACTGGAAAAAGCAATCGAAGATGAGAATCACGGATTCCAGCGACAAATCGTCTGGCAATTTATCTTCCGCGGCAAGCTGCCGCCGCCCAGCGACGAAGATCATCGCCGTTTGGCGGCCTCGCTTTCTCAAGAACGGCGACAGACGTTCGAGCGCGCCAAGACCAACGACGAACGGGCCCGCGTCGTCAACGCCTGGATTATGGGAACGATGTCGTTCCGCCGCGGCTGGGGCGGGCCAAGCCACGAGGACTTGCAGAAGGAACTCGATAAGCTCTCGCCGGACGAACGCCAGCGGATTTCCACGTTGCCGCCGGAGCAAATGCGCGATGCCCTGCGGCGGAAGTGGTGGGAAAGCCGTTTCAATCGCGGCCGGCCGGGCGGCAGGGGCGATCGCGGCCCAGGTGATCGCCCTCCGGGACCGCCACCAGGACCACCCGACCGTGGTGGTCGAAGCGATGGCGATCGAAACGATGGCGATCGCCAAGGCGATGACGGAAAAGACGGTCGACGCGGCGAACGTCGAAATGACGAGCGACGGGTTGACGAACGCCGTCGCGATGGCCAGACCGGCGGTCGGCGCGAAGTCGATGGCGGCCCTGAGCCGAAAGGGGGCGACAAGCCGGCCGATCAATCGGGCGACCAAAGCGGCGAGCGACCGGGCGGCAAGCAACCGGCTGAGGGCGACGCGGCATTCGTGCGCCGGGCCTTGATCCGCACATACGGCGCGACGTAGCGGCTGCGATGGGCGAAGGAATCTGTCGCGGCGTCGCTCTTGGCGTGCCGGGGCTCGATCAGGTCTTCGACGACGAACCCCGACCGGCACATGCCGCCGATCAGTTCTTCCCAGCGGTGTAAGTATTCGAGCGTGCCGTGCTCGCGGTGCAGGCTGCCGGCGACTTCCGGCAACGGGCCGCTGCGATAGTACGGCTCGACGAGTTCGTAGCCCAGCGGCGAAGGGCGGTCGCCGGCTTGCAAACTGCCGGGTTGTTTGTGCTGGCTGAGATACAAGCCGCCAGCGGCCAACACCCGCGCGACCTCGCGAAACACGGCCACTACGTCGGGCACGTAGCACGTGCTCACCGGCTGACACACCACGTCGAACGCAGCGTCGGCCAGCGCCGAGAGGTCGTCCATCGACGCTTCGACCGTCCGCAGAGTCAAACGCTTCTCGGCGGCGACCTGGCGATCGAGGGCGAGCATTTCGCCGCTCAAATCGACGACCGTCACGTCCGCGCCAGCCGCGGCATACAGCGGGCCGTGCTTCCCGCCGCCCGCCGCCAGACACAATAGCCGCTTGCCGCGGACATCGCCGAGCCAGCCCGCCGCATCGGTCAGATCGCCGGGCCGGGCGATTTCCTCGTCGCTGGCCGGGCGGGCAAACCGGGCGCCGTCGCGAGCGCGGGCGTCCCAAGCGCGGCGATTGTGTTCGTGGGCGGGCATTCGTGAGCGGCCAATTGGAGTCGAGCTTAAATGAGGGGAGGACAACGGCCGATTGAATGTGCCGCCGCGACGACCGGGCGTCAAGTTGCCCCGGTGGTCCATTGGGCGGTTCATTTGGCGAACGAAGGCCAGGCCGCGCATAGCACGTTTTCGTTGGAAAGCATTCGCGCCGTTTCTCGTGTTGCATCTGTCGCGTCGCTTGGGTTACGCTCCCGGCAGTTCCTTGGTTCCAGACGCCCGATGCTCGCGCATCGGCCGCACTGGCTTGCCTCGCGCGATTTGTCCCGGAGTTGAATGATGCCATCAAATCGAGACTTTGCCACCCACGCATTCGCAACCCGACCGCGGTACGGCCGAGAATGGCTTTGGGCGGTTGCATTCGCCGGATTGATTGCGGCCGGATGTGGCGGAACTCAGAGCGAGAGCGCGTCGGACGAGTCTCGGCAAGGGCCGGCCAAGTCGAACGATGGTGGAACGAACGGCAAATCGGCGGCGACGAATTCGGCGACAGAGGCGGCGGCGAGTGATCGCAATGGTGAAGCAATAATGACGGCCGGCCGACCTTCGCTCCCAGATCAGCCAGCGGCCGGCGTGTTGTCCGACGAGCCGCTCGTCGTTCCGGAAAATGCAACGCCGGAGGAATTGGTGGAGTTCTTGCGAACGGCGAACGCGACGCGAATTCTTGGTGCGTCGGAAGCCGATTTCCGCGCGAAGACGCGGCAAAAAGCGGATGCCACGATAACGGCCGCGGACCGAATCCTGGCCGCAAATGCAAGTGCCGCCGCTCGGTACGAAGCTGCCGCGAATAAGTTCAATGCTTTACAGACGATGCACGAACTCCGCGTAGATGGCGTCGACGCGAAAATCGTGGCGTTCGCCGACGAGGCGACACAAGTCGTGGCGGGAATTGTCGGCGAAAAGATTGACCCCGTTCTGCGCTCGCAGGCCATCGTTCTCAAACTCAACGCACTATTCATGTCGGCCGGGCGAGATGGTGCGAAGCAAGACGTTTTTCTGAGTGAGCTTTCCGCGGCCAACGCGGACGAAGACCCGGCGCTGGTCAACATTGCCCGCCAGATCGAAGTGCAATACCGCTTGGCGCGGTTGTCTTACGGCGACGAGAGCGATCCGGCATCGCTCGTTGCGGCAGTTTCCGCTGCGGTCGCGGTCGATACGCCGGACCCGGACTTTTTCAATCAAGCGCGCGCCATCGTCTCGAACTTGGAGCGATCGGGCCATGTCGAAGCCGCCGCCAAGATCGCCGAGGCGGTCGGCGCGGCCTATGCGAAGTTCGACAACGAGCAACTGGCCGCCGTGGCGAAAATCTGGGCCGAATCCGCCAAACGTCGGCTCGGCGTGGTTGGCAGCGAAGTTGCCATCAATGGCACACTGGCCAGTGGCGAGCCGCTGGACTGGCCGGCCCTGCGGGGCAAGGTCGTGCTGATCGATTTTTGGGCCACGTGGTGTGGGCCGTGCGTTCAGTCCTTGCCGGAACTGGAAGACCTGTACGCGCTGTATCACGAGCAGGGGTTCGAGATCGTCGGCGTGAGCCTGGACTACAAAAAGGCGGACCTCGACGGCTTTCTCGCCCAGCGAAAGCTGCCTTGGCCGATTCTGGCCAATATGGTCGACAAACCCGAAGGAACGCCGGAGCCGAACGCCGAGCGATATGGCGTCGACGGCATCCCCTGGGTGATTCTGGTCGACAAGCAAGGCAAGGCCGCGGCCGTTGGGCTGCACGGCGAGGCGCTAGAGGCGCGGGTGAAGGAACTCTTGGCCCAGTAACGCTTTAGCACCGAATTCAAACCTTTAGGAGGCGGACCCTATTCGCCCGATGATACCGGCGAACGACCACCGTCGGCGATGGGATTCAACCCTCACAATTCATCGTATTTTTCGATTTTGTCTAACTGACAAACTTTACCTAGCTTACCTACTTGAAAGCTGCGGCCGCGGATTCTAGGATTTGGACCTTCGGCTTCGCATAGCGGCGACGGAGTGCCCAGCATCTCACCCCGCGCGTGAAGCCGCGTCGGTCGCAACGACGAATTCGCGGGGATGCCAGCTCGATTGCTTCGAGCGCCGGCCGTTCTCGTCGAATCGCCGCTGGGCCGCAATTTTCATCGCGCGGCTCGGTCGGCCAACGGTTGGACGCAGCTTGCCGCGCGCATTCGACGGATTGTGAGGAACTCGAAGATGAACGGACTATTCGCGGCCCTGGCCTTGGCGACCGGAGTCTTGGCTCAAGGGGCAACGCCCGAGTGGAAGGCGTCGTATGCCGAAGCCTATCACGCCGGCAGGAACGGCCGGCGGCCGGTGCTGGTGGTGATCGACAAGCCGGCCGAAGCGGCCTATCGCGTCGATCAGGCTTCGTTCGCCCGCGGCGAAGTGAATGCCGACGAGCGGGCGTTGCTCGCCAATTACGAGTTGTGTCACGTCGACGCCAGCACCGAATACGGCCAGAAGATCGCCAAGAGCTTCGGCGCCACGCAGTTTCCGTATGTGGCGATTACGGACCGGCGGGTGGACGTTCTGCTAGTCGAGCGCACCGGCCGCATGTCGCAAGACCAGTGGATGGCCACGCTGGCCAAGTATAGCACGGGCGAGCGTGCCGAACCGGTCGTATGCTTTACGTGACGCTAGCGGCGAATGGGACGTCCGTGGGGCGTCCTCCGTCGCGTGCGCCGGTTCTCATGCCGGCGACACGAGAACTGCAAACCATTCTCATTGGACGCGACCGCGATCGCCTGTGAGAATGGGTGTGAGATGATCGAAACTTCCAAATGGGTGGAGTGCGACGCTCCCGGCCAACCGGCCGCGAGCGTCGTTGTCGTTGCGCTGGCTGGGCGGCTGGCGGTGGTCTCGCATTACCTGGAACCCTCGTTGGCCGACGACGTCCACGAGATCGAGCGCATCCACCAGCTTCGCGTGGCGACGCGACGCAGCGGCGCGGCATTGGCGGCGTTCGCGGAGTTCCTCCCGCCGGGCAAAGCGAAGCGCATGCGTCGCACGCTCAAGCGTATTCGCCGCGCCGCCGGAGCGGCCCGCGATATCGACGTGATGGCCGACCGCTATCAATCGCCGAGCGAAGCCGTCTCCGATCCGACGCACGACTGGCTCTGGGCATTCATTTCCGACGCGCGGCGCGGAGCGCGACCGGCCGTCGAAGGCATTTTCCGGCGGTATGGCCGGGGCAAATTCACCCGCCAGGCCGAGCGGCTCGTCAATCGCGCTGGCTGGCGCGGCGAAGGCGACGAGCCGACGTTTGCCGGGCTAGCCGCGGAGCAGCTCGGCCGCGCGGCGCGGGACTTCTTCCAGATCGCTCGGCGGCGACCGCGCCGCGCCGGCGGGCTGCACGCGATGCGGATCGCCGCCAAACGGTTTCGCTACGTCCTCGAACTGTTCTCCGGCGTCGCCGAAGGACTGCGCGACGAAGTCTACCCGCTGGTCGAGCAGGTCCAGCAGCGGCTGGGCGACGCGAACGATCGCGCGGTCGGCGCAAATCAGCTCTCGGTGTGGCGACGGCGTCACGCGCGACGCCGTCGTGCGGAGCGCGGAGCGGATGGCATCGCCGACATCGGGAGCACCGAGGTCAATTTGGCCGAGGTCGAGGCCATCGCCAAACGAGAACGTAAGAAAGCCACGGCGGCACGCCGCGACTTTCTCCAGTGGTGGACCGTCGAACGTTGCGAATCGTTGGCCCAGCGATTCGAGGAGTTGATGGCATCGACTCGGTGACAATCCGGCAGTGTGGTCCGAATTCTTAGCGACTAACAACAAAAACGATTGCCGGAAATCTTCACTGTGGGAAACGAATCCTTTCGCCGACGGAGCCGCGCTCCGACGTTTCGTGGCAAGGATTCGCCTCCCGCGGTTTTTGGATAGGCGCTACGCCAGCACGTCGGCGATCGGATGCGACGACGGGTCGGCCATCGGCATCTCGCGGCCGCCGATGTCGAACGTGCCGGTCGAGTCGAGACCGACGGCCGACAGGTACGTGTGGAACAGGTTGCCGTGGTCGACCTGGCCGTCGGCGACGGCGGTGCCGTTTTCGTTCGTTTTGCCGTAGGCGATGCCCCGTTTGACGCCGCAGCCGGCCAGCGCGACCGACCACGCCCGCGACCAGTGATCGCGGCCATAGTACAGATTGATGTTCGGCGTGCGGCCGAATTCGCTCATCACGACGACCAGCGTGCTGTCGAGCATGCCGCGTTGATGCAGATCGTCGATGAACGTGGCGTAGGCCTGATCGAACTCGCCGAGTTGCTCGATATGGAAATTGAAGTTTTCGTTGTGCGTGTCGTAGTTGGAGTGTGATATCTGCACGAACGTAACGCCCCGTTCGAGCAACCGGCGGGCGAGCAGGCACTGGCGGCCGAGGTCGTGATCGCCGTATTGCTCTTGGGCTTTGGCCGGCTCCTTGGTGATGTCGAAGGCGTCGCGGCGCTCCATCAGTTGGATCGCCTGTTCGTAACTGTACGTATACAGATCGGTCTGGGCGGTGCGGCGGCGGCTCAAGAACCGCTCGTTCGCCTGGCGGCGGAATTCGTTCCGCTGGGCGTCAATTTCGGCGGTTACGGCCGGCGACGTGTTCTGCGGCGGTTGACCGCCGCCGAGGACGACGCTGGCGAATTTCGGGCCGAGATACGCCGAGTCGTTCGACCGGCCGCCGCCACCGCCGGGCGTAATCTGAATGTGGCCCGGTAGCGGGCTGTTTTCCGGCGCGAGCGCCTTGGTCGCCACGGCGCCGAGCCGCGGGTAGTCGAGCGCTGGCGACTGGCGACGGCCCGTGACCATAAGGTATTGTCCCTTGCCGTGGTCGTCCTCACTCGTGTTCACACCGCGGACAAGGCACAAATGGTGCATCCGCTTGGCCGTCAGCGGCAACAGCTCGCACAATTGGATGCCAGGCACGGAAGTGGGAATCGCCCGGAAGGGGCCGCCGGTATTCGTGCCGGGCTTGGGATCCCAGCTTTCGAGTTGGCTGAGGCCGCCGGCCATGTAGAACACGACGATCCGCTTCTGCTGTTTGGCGAGTTGCTCGGCCGCGGCCGGTCGCGTCATCGCGGCCAAACCGAGGGCCGCCGCGCCAACGCCGCCGGCGACACCGCCGAGAAAACTGCGACGCGCGATCAAATGCTCCGGCGAACGGCAGGCGTACGAGCAGAACATGGCAGGGACTCCATTGGGCTGCGATTAGTGGTTGAAGCGGAATTCGGCACTCGCCAACAAACTCCAGGCGATTTCCTGCAACGCCGCCGGGCGATCATTCGGCCGCGTGGCGAGGTACGACTCGACCGCGGCGACTTCGGCGTCGGTCGGTTTGCGAGTCAGCAGGCTGAGGTACAACTCCTCGGCGAGCGGCTGCGGTTCGGTGAGCCTGGCTAGCCGGGCCGTGAGGTTTTCGCCGCCCGGGGCGAGCCAGCCGCGGACGTTGCCGCCGTTGGCGAAGAACAGCGCCTGATCGGCGGTTGCATAAAAGTCGTCTTGCGGTTGACCGGCCGCCGCCGCGAACAGCGGGATGAACGGACCGACGTTGCCGGCAAGCTTGTCGAAGGTGGTTTGCTCGACGGCGATTTCGCGGGCAGCGATTCGCTCTGGCGCGCTGGCGGCGGCTTCGTCGGTGGCCGGATTGGCTTTGTCCCATTCGGCGATTGCGGCGGCGCGTTGATTCTCGGCCAGTCCGCTGGCTTGCATCATGCTCCAGGCAAGTTGTTCGGGCGACAGGGCGCGGACGTTGCCCAGCGCGAGGCGGCGGGTCAAACGGGCGGCGAGATCGCGTTCGAGTTCGGCCTGGGATTGTTGGGCGGCTTCGCGTTTTGCCGCAGCGTCGGCGGCGCGCTGGGAAGCCTCGGCGGCGAGTTGCTTGAGCGACTCGGCTTCTTTTTGCGCGGCTAGCATCGCGGCGGTCGCCGCTGCTTGTTGATCCATGGCCGATTTCGTCGCAGCCGTAGTGGCGACGAGTTTTGGCTGCTCGGCCGCAACCGCCGCGGCCGATTGATCGGCGCGCGACTTTAGCTTGGCCGTGGCGTCGGCTAGCTCGGCGTCGTTGGGAAGAAGCTGCCGAGCGGCGTCGGTTTTGGCAAACGCTTCGGCCAGCGCGGTGGCGGTTGTTTGCAGGCCGGCGATTTGCTGGGTGATCTCGGATTCCGCGGCCTTTGCGGCGGCGGTCGATTTCTCCGCTTCGGCAACGGTGGAAGCCATTGCGGTAGCCTGCGCGGCGCTGACTGCGGCCTTTTCGTTGGCGGCGGTAAGTTCGGCGGCGAGCTTCGTTATATCGGCCTGAGCCGCGGCGATTTGATTGTCCGATTGCACGTAATCGACGAGCAAATTGGCATCAGCCGCGCGGCGCGCTACGCGATCGGCCGTCGCATCGTCGAGTTGCCACTTCGCCGTCGCGTCTCGAAAGCCGGCGAACAACTCGTCGACCCGCTTCGTCGCTTCGGCGACTTTTGCGCTGGCGGCGGCGACCGCAGCATTGGCCGCGGCCAGCGTGTCCGCCGTCGTTTTTGCGACCGCCTGTCGGTCGTCGACCGTTTTTTGCGCTGCGGCGACGATGGCGGTTTGCCGTTCGTTGGCCGCCGTTAGCGCCGCGGCGGCATCGACCACATCTTTTTGATCGGCGAGCTTGGCCGCGGCCTCGGCGGCTTTGGCGGCGGCTTCGGCGAGCGGTCCGGCGGCTTCGCGCTTGGCGACGAAGTCCTTTTCGGCCGCCGCCAGTGCCGCAGCGGCTTCGTCGGCCGGTTTCTTGGCGGCAGCCGCCGCCGCTTGGGGTGGGGCTAACTCGGCGTTCGCGGCGATGACCGCGTCTTTGGCCGTGTCGACCTGGTCTTCGATCTTCGTGACAGCTTCTTTCGACGCCACGGCGACGGCGAGCAGCTTTTCGCGCTCCGCTTCGTCGGCCGCGATTTGACCCGATAGCTGTGCCGCGGCGGTCGCCAACTCCGTCGGCAGGTCGATCGAGCGCTGATAGGTCTGTGTCTGGCCGAGTTCCCCGATCAGCCACCGCAAATCGTACTTGTGTGCGGCGAACTCGTTGGCCAGCAGATCGAGCACGGGCTCGCTGGACGGCGGATTCGCCCGATGGTGCATGTCGACTGGATTGACGAGTCCTTGGCCGAACAGCATCGCCCACACGCGGTTGACGATGTTCCGCTCAAACGCCGGGTTGTTCTGCGTGGCGGCTTGGGCGAGGGCGTCGCGGCGGCTGTACTTGGGCACGCCGCGGACTTCCTTGTCCGGCTTGACCGTATATTCCTCGCCCGCGGGAATCTGCGGATCGACGATCGCCTCGCCCAGCGGCACGCTCGGACGTCCGGTACGTTCGATCTTTGCCTTATCGAAAACGGAAACGAAGGTCGGATCGCCGTCGGCTTTCTCGGTGAGGTACTGTTTGTCTTTGTCTTTCTTGTCGACCCACACCGACGTGCGGCCAACGAGGGCGTAGATGCCGTAGTATTCCGCCTGATAATAATCGTCGACCAGCGGATGGTCGTGGCACTGGCAGCACTGCATGTCGCGGCCGAAGATAATCCGCCCCACGTCACGGGTGATGATGTTCGGCTCGGCATCGCGGGCGAGCAGGAAATTCGCCGCCGGCCGGGTCGCCGCGTCGCTGCCGTCGGCGGTGAGGATTTCGCGGACGAGTTGATCGTAGGGCTTGTTGGCGCGGGCCGCGTCGAACAGGTACTTGCGCCACTCGGCGTCGGCGACTCCCTTGGCCCCGCGCCGCTCCATCAGCATCACATCGAGCCAAGTGGCTAAATGCCGGGCGTGCTGCGGCGTGGCCAGCAGTCGCTCGATCAGCTTCTGTCGCTTGTCGGCGGACGTGTCGTCGAGGAATGCGCGGGCTTCGGCCGACGTGGGAATCGTTCCGACCAGGTCGAGATAGGCGCGGCGTAGAAACTCGGCATCGGAAGCGGGCGACGCGGCGGGACCGATTCGCGCCGCGTCGACCAACTCGTCGATCCGCTGGTGGAGGGGCTTCGCTTCGACCGGCGACCCTTCGCTCGACTGCGAATTCGCCGCCGCCGCGAGCAACGATACGAGCAACGCCACGATGGGCCAACGTGCCCAACGCGCAACAGCTTGCGACCGGTCACATTCCGCCGGATGCACCAGGCCACCTCCGTGGAATCGGGAGTTGGAAGGAAAGTTCATTCCCCGCCGCGCCGAGCGCGAATCATTCCGTCGGTTCGGGCGAGCGGCGTCGCGGGAATTCACGTTGTCAAAGGCAGGAGCCTAACCCAGCAGGTTTGGCAAGTCGCGGCAGGTGTGGCAATCTCGTTTGCGGTGCGAAAGCAGGGCACAAACGCGATCGTCGCTGAGATCGCCACCGAGGCAGGTCAAAAGGTAAGTCGCAGGCGAGGCATCAAGGATCGCTTATCGGACTACCAGCGTAAGCGGTATGTGAACCGCTTGTCAAGCTGGCCGGTGCGCCGCGCAACCTCCGAGTGTGAGCGTCTCGATTGTGGGTGGAAAATCGGGTCTATTGAAGGTGGGTTGGCA
>JBBDYI010000300.1:0-14986 GCA_040901705.1 Pirellulales bacterium
TTGCGAGGGGTTGTCAAGGGCACTTTAGGGCCAACGTTTCACGTGAAACGCGTGCAGTTTGGCGTTTCGGATGCACGAACCGTGCTAATCGACGACCACGACCGGCGGCGGCGACGGTTCGACCTGCGGCGTCTTGAGTTCGCACAGCGAGGCATACGCCCGCAGCAAACCGCGGCTGACCATCCGCGGCGGCGCAACGACCAACCGGCTCACGTCATAGATCTGCGTGGCCCAACTTTCGTTCCACGGCGCGAGGCGGCCCCAGAAGTCGAGCAACCGGCAATCGGCGTCGCCGTGCAGCCGCTCGATCAATTGCATCACCAATTGCTGGCCCGGTCCGAACTGCCGGAACGTTTCGTCGAAGCTGAGCTTGGCGATGAATGCCACGCCCTTGGCTCGCCAGCAATATGCAAAGGCGATTGGCTGGTCGTCGAGCGTGAGAAACGCGATTTCGAGATGGCCCGACGCGGCGAGCAGGCGAGCTTGCGTTCGAAAGAAGTCGAGCAGGCCGGCTTTCATTACCGACGAACCCGCCGGACCTTTCCAACTGCGGTCTTCGATCTCGAACGCGAGTCGCGACAGACGATCGACCTCTGCCGGATCGGTCGGAGCGTGGACATCGAGCCGCACGACGCCGGCTCGCTCCAGCTTTCTCGCGTACCGGCGACGGCTGCGGCGATGGTCGCCGTCGCGCGAGGCTTCGTAACGCTGCCAGTCGTGATGCAGTTCGACCTGGGCGGTGCTGGCTTGTGTGGTCGCTTCGGACGACATATTCGCGCGCTCTATCGCCTGCTGGAATGCCCGCCAGCGCGGCGTGGCCAGAGGAATTTCCTCGAGCCAAAGCAGCGGCCACGGCATGTCGGCGATGCCTTCGCACAAACAATCGAACACGCGCGGCGCGTCGGCCTGTGGGTCGACGAGCAGATCGCCGCCGGAGGTCCATTCGTTTTGCGGCAACATGCCGACGCGGACCAAGTGCTTCATCCGCCGGCCGATCAGAGGCAACGCGGCGACCAACCGTTCGCCGTCGTGAACCGTAATCGCGTGGAGCGGTTCGTCGGCCGCGAACTGGGCGATCCAGTTGGCGACTTGCTCCGCGCGTGCCGAGGGCGCGGCGACCTCGCTCCGCTGCCAAAGGTCGTTCCAAGCATCGGCGTGGTCGACGAGCACACGAACATCGTCGTGCGCAATGAGATGGTAACTGGACATGACGCGCGGCAAAAATGAAGGGTCGAGAACGGCATCGCAGAGTGGATCGAACGAAGTAAGGCCCACCGGATTGTGATATGGCTTTGTGAAACTGGTGGGCCTCACCTTCGTTCGCCCCGCCCTGCATAACCACCGCAAAATCACCACATATCCACCATCCGCCAAACATATTGCGCCGCAATGCCCTTGGCGTCGTGCTCCGGCTCACTGCCGGCCGTTTCTTGATCTCGCCGGGTCTTTGGTGCAGAATAGGGCGATTATCCGCTCCCTTCCGCCGTCCTTCCCACCCGACGCGAGCCTTCCATGACCTTTCGCCCGCTCATCGTCCGTCTGGCCCTGGCCTTCACTGTTTGCCTGAGTTTTTTCACGCTGTCCCTGTCGGCCGAATCGCCGCAGCGGCTGGAGGTCAATCCCGGCGACCGCGTCGTGATGATCGGCAACACGCTGGCCGAGCGGATGCTGTATCACGGCTACTTCGAGACGCTGCTGTACAGCCGATTTCCAAGGCACGACCTCGTCGTCCGCAATCTCGGCTGGTCGGCCGACGAACTTTCGATCCGGCTCCGCACGGCGTCGTTCAAGGACCACGGCCACGAACTGACCGATCACAAGCCCGACGTGCTGCTGGCGTTCTTTGGTTTCAACGAGTCGTTCGCCGGCGAGCGAGGATTGGCGAAGTTCGAGAAGGACTTGGAGAAATCGATCGCCGAGTGGACGACGACGAAATACAACGGCAAGGCCCCGCCGCGACTGGCACTGGTGTCGCCGATCGCCAACGAGGATCTGAGCGAGCGAAACCTTTCCGCCGGCAAGCAGAACAACGCGCGGATCAAGCTGTACGTCGATGCGATGAAGCGTCTGGCGGCGAAGCACGACGTGGTGTTCGTCGATCTGTTCGCACCGACCGAAAAACTGATGGGCGACTCGGCCGGCAAGCGGCTCACGTTCAACGGCATCCATCTCACCGAGTCGGGCGACGAACAAGTGGCGTCGATTCTCGATGAGTCGCTGTTTGGCGCGCAGCCGACGGCGACCAAGACCGATCCCAAGCTGCTCCGCGCGGAAGTCCTCGAAAAGAACCGCCAGTTCTGGTTTGACTATCGGGCGTGCAATGCGTTTTACATTTACGGCGGACGGAAGAATCCGTTCGGCGTCGTCAACTTCCCGCCGGAGTTTGCCAAGCTGCGAAAGATGATCGCGAAGCGCGAGGAGCGGATTTGGGCGATCGCACAAGGCCAGGAAGTCACCTACAAGATCGACGACAGCGACACCGGCGATCTGCCGAAGATCGAAACCAACTTCCCCGGCAAGATCAGCATCCTCGCGCCGCAGGAGGAACTCGAAACGTTCAAGCTCCCGCCGGGCTATGAAATAAATCTGTTCGCCTCGGAAGTCGATTTTCCCGAGCTGCAACAGCCGGTGCAATTCACCTTCGACGCCAAGGGCCGGCTGTGGGTGGCGGTGATGCCGTCCTATCCGCACTACCTTCCCGGCAAGCCGGTGAACGACAAGATTCTGATTCTCGAAGACACCAACAACGACGGCCGCGCCGATAAACAAACCATTTTCGCCGAAGGGCTTTATCTGCCGACCGGCATCGAGTTGGGCGACCGCGGTTGCTACGTCGCCAAGCAGCGGAATCTGCTATTTCTCCGCGACACCGACGGCGACGACCGGGCCGACACGGAGGAAATCGCACTGCACGGCTTCGATTCGTCCGACTCGCACCATGCGATCAGCGCGTTCACGTGGGGACCGGGCGGGGCGCTGCACTTCCAGGAAGGCACGTTCAACCAGTCGCAAATCGAAACTCCCTACGGCCCGCAGCGATGCAGCGACGCCGGCGTCTATCGCTACGATCCGCGGCGCGAACGGTTGGACGTGTTCGTCTCTTACCCGTTCGCCAATCCGTGGGGGCACGTGTTCGATCGCTGGGGGCAGAATTTCGTGGCCGACGCCTCTGGCGGAGCGAACTATTTCGCCACGGCCTTCTCCGGCGCGGTCGACTATCCGCGCAAGCACGATGGCATGAAGCAGTTCCTCGAAAAGCAATGGCGGCCCACTTGCGGCTGCGAATTCGTCTCTAGCAGCAACTTCCCCGACGAAGTGCAAGGCGATTACCTGCTCAACAACGACATCGGCTTTCAAGGCACGCTGCAATATCGCATGCGCGAGGAAGGCTCCGGATTTGCCGCCACGCCGGTCGATCCGCTAGTGCGTTCGTCGGACCCCAGCTACCGCCCCGTCGATATCAAATTCGGTCCCGACGGCGCGCTGTATCTGTGCGACTGGTACAACCCGCTGGTCGGTCACATGCAGCACTCGGTCCGCGACCCTAACCGCGACCACACCCACGGCCGCATCTGGCGGGTGCGCTACAAGGATCGCCCGTTGGTCGTGCCGCCGAAGATCGCTGGCGAGCCGATTCCGGAGTTGCTCGACCTGCTCAAAACCTACGAAGACCGCACGCGCTACACCGTCCGCCGAGAATTGCGCGACCGCGACACGAAAGAAGTCCTCACCGCCGTGGACAAGTGGATCGCCGGTCTCGATCAGAAGGACGAAGGCTATTCGCACAATTTACTCGAAGCCCTGTGGGTCCAGCAGCAACACGACGCAGTCGACCGCGAACTGCTGCGTAAGTTGCTCCGCTCGGACGACTACCGCGTTCGCGCCGCCGCCACACGCGTGCTGTGCTACTCGCAGCATCGCGTCGACGAGCCGCTCGCCCTGTTGCAGACGCAGATCAACGACGACCACCCACGTGTCCGTCTGGAAGCGATTCGGGCCCTAAGTTTCTTCGATGGTCCGGCGGCGGAGAAGGCCCTCGAAATCGCCGTCGAAGGGCTGGTCCACGAGCAGGACGACTATCTCGACTACACGACGAAGGAAACGATGGCCACGCTGGAAGGGCGGGTCAAGCGGAACGCCAAATAGCCCGGCGCAGATCGTTTATCGCGGATTCGGGCCGCGGCTGCCCTCGCCTCGACCGCTCGAGCGAAGAAGCTGCCGCTCGTGGCGGTTCGCCGTCGCGAGCGCAGCTTTTCCAACCGGGACTCGAATTACGTGATTCCCGCAATTTTGTCCTCGCCACCCGGATTGTGGTAGATTCCTCTCCCCAAATTCCGCGAAATCGCTACGATTACCCGCGATTTCCGGACGGAGCGCCAATCGAGCACCAATCCTTGTCGCGGATGTCTTGCACGATGAGCGGTGTAAGCGAAGAATTTAGATGGGCCTTTTTTGTCCGGCGCGCGGATGCTCCTACGTGGGTGGGGAGTCGACAACGCGCCGCACGTATCCATCCGAACGTAGATTCCGACCCGCACGGAGCCAGTCGGCGCGGACGAGCCCGGCCGCCACGCGCCGCGCTCGGTGCGCCTCGCGTACCCGCTCCCTCGCCCGCCGCCCCGCGCATGGCACACGAAATCGCCAAGCTCCTGCTCGAACACGCTGGCACGTTTTTGGAACGAAGCGAGGCCATCAAGACCGCCATGCAAATGGGCATGCCGCTTGACGAGATCGAGCAGTTCCTCGACTGGCTCGACTCCAACCGCGGCCCGGTGAAGCAGGACCAGAACGCAGGCGACCAACCGCCGCAGACCGACGGCTGATCGCGGACGTGCCGCCTCCGGCTTTCGGCGTCTCTCCTCGCCCTTGAGTCGCTCTCTTCGCGGTCGCTATTGTCGCCGCACGCCGCGATGCGGTAGATTTCCCGTCCGGGAACCGCGCTGCACGGCCGCGACCGACTGCTAACACTGCGGTCAGGTCGCGGCAAAGCCAGGGCACGAAACCACGCGGACGACGATCGCCCGCCGATTGCTAATAGCCGGAAAGGATGCCGAGCGATGACGTACAACCTGGCCCAATTGGGCGAAATCGTCGGTGCAACCGTCTCGGGCAACCCAAGCACGCCGATCCTGCGGGCAACCGTCATCGACGACGCCGTTGCCGGCGACATCACGCTCATCGACAAAGCCGAAAACCTCCGCCGGCTCGTCGGCTCGCAAGCATCGGCCGTCGTGTTGCCGCTCGACGCACCGGAAGTTCCGCTGCCGGCTTTGCGCGTCGCGTCGGTCCATCAGGCGTTCGGCCAACTCGTTTCGCTGTTCCGTCCGCAGCCGGCGACGAAGCGAATCGGCATTAGCCCATTGGCGGCCGTCAGTCCCACGGCGCGTATCGCCGCCGACGCGGACATCCACCCCCATGCCGTGATTGGCGACGACGTCGAAATCGGCCCTGGCGCGACGATTCACGCCGGCGTCTGCATCATGGCCGGCAGCCGCATCGCCGCAGACGTGACGATTTTCGCCAACAGCGTGCTGTACGAAGGCACCCTCGTCGGTCCGCGATGCATCATCCATTCCGCCGTCGTCCTCGGCTGCTACGGATTCGGATATTCCATCGTCGAAGGCCGGCACCAGCGCTCCGCCCAACTCGGCTACGTCGAAGTTCGCGCCGACGTCGAAATCGGCGCCGGCACGACCGTCGACCGCGGCAGCTACGGGCCCACGATCATCGGCGAAGGCTCCAAGCTCGACGATCAGGTAATGATCGGCCACAACTGCCGCATCGGCCGCCACAACCTCATCTGCTCGCAGGTCGGCATCGCCGGCAGCACGACGACCGGCGACTACGTCACGATGGCCGGCCAGGTCGGCGTCCGCGACCACGTCCACATCGGCGATCGGGCGATCCTCGGCGCCAAAGCCGGCATCAGCAACGACGTGCCCGACAAGGCGTTCTACTTCGGCTGTCCCGCCACGCCCGAACGTGAACAGAAGCTAATGATGGCCTCGTACTCGAAGCTCCCCGAAATGCGCCGCGAACTCCGCAAATTGCAGCGACAAGTCGAGCGGCTGGAAGAAAAACTCCGCGCAACCGGCGGCGACGAACCACAAACCTCCGCAGCCTGAGCGTGAATCCGCGACACAATTCCTAACTACAGAGAACACGGAGGGGAAGCAAGGAGGAGAAACGCAAATGATGAACGATGAACGATGAATGATGAATGGGCTACGGAACGAGCGGCTTCGGAAATTTCATTCATCGCTCATCGTTCATCAATCATCATTCATCACTTGTCTTACTCTGTGTTCCTCGTTCCTCCGTGCTCACCCTCCGTGTCCTCTGCGGTTAAGCAATCGGCTAAACAATGCAGCACGTACAAGCTTCCACCAGCAACGCGCCGATCGGCCTTGTCGCCGGCTGGGGACGCTATCCGCTCATCGTCGCCGAAGCGCTCGCCACGCAAGGGCGACCGATCGTCGGCTTGGGCGTGAAAGACCACGCCGATCCGCGGCTGGCTCGGCTTTGCGATTCGTTCCGCTGGGTCGGCATGGCCAAGCTCGGCGCGGCGATTCGCTTTTTCCGTCGCCACGAGGTGCGTGAAGCGACGATGGCCGGCAAGATTCACAAGGTGAAACTGTATCAACCGTGGCTGTTGCTGCGGCACTTGCCCGACTGGCAGGCGCTCAAGACGTTTTGGCCGCATTTCATCGGCCATCGCGCCGACCGCAAAGACGACACGTTGCTCGGCACGCTCGTCGACGCGTTCGCCCGCCACGGCATCGACTTCCGCCCTGCCACCGATTTTGCCCCGGAGCTTCTCGTGAAGAACGGAACCATGACCGTGCGTCGGCCGACCGCCGCCGAGCGTGCCGACGTCGAATTCGGCTGGCGATTGGCCAAGGAGATGGGCCGTCTCGACGTCGGCCAGAGCGTGGCCGTCAAGAATCGCGCGGTCCTCGCCGTCGAGGCCATCGAAGGCACCGACGAATGCATCCGCCGCGCCGGCACGCTCTGCGCCGCCGGCGGCTTTACCGTCGTCAAGGTCGCCAAGCCCCAGCAAGACATGCGGTTCGACGTCCCGACCATCGGACTCGGAACGCTGGAGACGATGGTCGCCGCCGGCGCGACCGTACTCGCCATCGAAGCTGAAAAGACGATCCTGCTCGACGAATCGGCGGTCGTCGAATTCGCCAACCGTCATCGGCTGTCAATCGTGGCCTACGACGCTCAAGCGATGGACGCCCACCGCGCGGCCTGAATTGCGGCAGCGTCGACTTTTGGCCGTCGTCGCCGCCAACGGCGCCCGCTGCGAAATGCGCGGAATGTGACGGCCATGCCGCGGCGCTCGATGTGGCCGGTTACACCGCCCATGAGGCCGCGCTCGGCGACCTCGCGCGCCCGAAGGCTCGAAATGGGCGATTCTCGATCGACCGATCGCGTCGGCCACCGCCCGGTGGGTGACACCATCACCCTGCTTTCAAGGCCGTTTCGCCGCGAGGTCTTTGACCTCCATCCTTCCCTGACCTATACCACTTTAGATACTTTTGTCAGTCGCCAGGGTCTGCGCCCGCGCAGCCGGCGCTGTCGGAATAACGCGGTCGCGGCGGCCGTCGCGCGCCGGAACCGCGAATTGCCCGCCGCAAACCTCCCCCTCGACGCCGCATCGTAGCCGCCATGGAAGAAAGCCGCCTCGCGACCGCAACAGCGAATCCGGAGTCGGACCACGATACGTCCGTCGCCGAGCGTCGCCGTCGTTGGGAAGAGATGCTCGCCCAGCAACGCCGGCAGGTCGAATCGATCGAGACCGATCTGTCCGGCCGCATCGACGAGCTGCTCGCGCAACTTGCCGCAGAAAAACGCGCCGCCGGCGAGCGCCACGGCGAGGTCGGCGAGCAAGCCGCCCAGTTGGAACGTCAATCGGCCGAAATCGCCGAGCGGCAAGCCGAACTCGACCGCCGCGCCGAGCAGTTCGCTACGCAGGCCAATCAGCTCGAAGAGCGCTCCAAGCAACTCGACGCCCAGGCCGAACAGTTCGACCAGCGCGCGGCGCAGTTGGAGCAACAGGCGGCTCAATTCACAGAGCGTCAAGCGAGCTTGGATGCAGAGTCGGCCCGCATCGCCGCGCAATTGGAAGAAATCGAACGTCAACGCGACGCGGTCGCCGAGCAGCAACGGAGCAACGCCGAGCAGGCCGCCCGCTACGAACAACTCGCCGCCGAGACCGACGAACACACGGCCGAAATCGCCGCCCAGCGACGGCAACTCGAAGACGATCGGGCCGCCTGGGAAGCAGCACAGCGGCGGCAGGACGACGAGCGGCAAGCCGCGGCCGACGCTGCCGGTGACGCCGCCGAGCAAGAACTTGCCGCGCGCCGTGCCGAAGTCGACGCCGAACGTGCGGCGCTCGGCGACGAACGAGCCGAGTTTGACACGTCGCGGGTCCAACTCGACGCCTCGGTTCGCCAACACGCGGAAGACATCGAACGGCTCGGCCGCGATCGCGCCGAGTTCGACGAGCGTCGCCGGCAGCTCGACGACGAACGCAACCGCCTGGCCGACGAGCGTGCCAAGACCCGCACGCAGCGAAAGTCGATCGCCCAGGAACTGCGCGGCCAGCGTGCGGAACACCTTGAGGAGTTCGAGCGGCAACTGGCCGAAATCGCCCGCCAGCGCGAGGAGCTTGCGTCGCGAGCCGCCCAGCTCGACCACCGCGCACAGGAGTTGGCGGATGCCGCCGACGGTCACGCCGCGGCAAACGATGAAACCGTCGTGCGGTTGCGCGGCGAAGTCGAATCGCGGTCGCGGCAAGTCGACGAACTGCAAAGCCGGGTCACGGAAATTCAAAGTCAATTGACGGCGGCCATCGCCAAGGACTGCGACGCCCAAGCGACGCTCGATGAATTGCGATCCGAGCACGCGGCCGCGCTAGAAAAGAAATCGGCCGAATCGGCGGAGTCGACTTCCAAGCTCGCGGAACGCAACGGCGAACTCGAAGCCAAGACGTCCGAGCTGGCGGCCCGCGCCAATGAGTACGCCGAAAAGATGCGCGAACTCGAAGCCCGCGAACGCGAGTTGACGAAAAAGGCCGAACACGCCGTGGTCGCCGAGGCCCATCGTAAGAAGGTCGCCGATCAGTTGGAGATTCGCGAAGCCGAACTGGCCGAAGCACAGTCGATGTGCGACCAGTTCATGGCCCGCGTTTCCGAACTGGAACAGGCGGCGACAACGGCGGCTCGAGGCGTTTCGTCCGCGGAGGTCGAGGCGATCGCCGGTGAGCGCGACGCACTGGCCCGGCAGGTCGCCGATCTTGAGCGCCGCGTACTTGAAGCCGAGCAAGCAGCCGAACAAACCGCGGGCAACGGTTCGGGCGAAGTGGACAGCGATTTGCAGCAGCGTTTCGAGATGGCGATGCAGGATCTCCGCGAGCAGAAGGCCCGCAACGACGATCTCGAACAGCGGGTCGCCCAAGCCCGCCGCGCCGCGTCGACGAGTTCGCCCGCGTCGACCGAAAGCTTCGACTGGGAAGCGCAAAAACGCAAGATGTTCGAGGACATGGATGGGGATCTCGACGCCAACGACGAACAAGACCAGCGCGACCGCATGTCGATCGAAGACGCTATCCGCATCACCGACACGGCGCTCGCGCAGAAGGACCAGGAAATCGACGAACTCAAGGACTTGCTGCAAAACCAAAGCAGCAACTTGGGCAACGTCGCCGTCGGCGCCGCCGCGATCGCCCAAATGCTCGATCAAGACGAACTGGTCACACAGGAACGCGAACGGCTCAGGGCTGCGCAGCACGAATGGCGCGAGAAGCTCCGCGTCGCCGAGGTCGAACTATCGGTCGAGCGGGCCAAAGTCGCCCGCGAACGGATGATGCTCGAAGAAAAAATCCGCCAGTTCGAAGACCAGGCGGCCAGCCAGATGCCCAGCGACGCGGGACACAGCGACGACGGTGGCGGCAAGGGCAAACGCCGCTGGCTATCGCGGTTGGGCATTCGCGACACCGACGCCAAGGGCTGATGCCGAGCCATCGGAGCCTAACGATGAACGAAGAGCGTTGAGCGGCCGCGCGACGCAACGGTTGGCCGAACCAAAAAACACAGAGCCGCGGGAACGACCGGTCGTCCCGCGGCTCTTGGCGTTTGCAAGTCAAATCGATATATCACCCAGGTGCTCGCAGAGCACCCTACGGCGCTCCCCGAACCCCGCGCCCCGGCTCAAGCATTCCACTTTACGTCCGGCGAACTGGCCACATTCACCCACACGTGAACGTGCGGATTGCCGCGGAAGTGCCATACGAATGCCGGCCCCTCCAGCCGCCAGTTGTCCCACACTTCGTCTTTGTCGTAGTCCGAGTCCTTGAAGAACGCCAGCGAGCACTTGTCCAGCCCGCCCTGAGCCTTGAGCGACGCGAGGACTTCATCGCGGTCGTTCTGCCGGTACGGCTCGATCAGCTTTTGCAGCGTCTTCTGCACCAGTTCCTTCTGATCGCTCGTCATGTCGGCCACGGCCAGACCGGCGAACTTCCCCTTCTCGCCCTGGAATCCGGCGTTCTGCTCTTTCGGCGTCGTCGCCACCAGCGCCTTCTCGCGCTGCTTGCCGTCGAGCATCTTGTAGACCTCGTTGGCGGCGATCGCTTGCGGCCAGAACACGTTGTTCGGGTGGCCGGCCTTTTCGTTGAAGCCGCTCGCGGCATGGCCATAGAAAATCGGCCCGCCGAACGCCACGTGATCGGCCGAGTTGCCGTCGCAGCGCAATGTCATGTGCCGGCCGGTCATCACCAACTCGAACTTGCCGTCGCCCGGCTTGCCAAAGATGGCGATGTTCTGGTCTTCGCCGAATCCGCCGGCATCGTCTTCCAGTTGCTTGTCGATCTTGGCGTGCCAATCCTTCTGGATCAAGCCCTCGAAGATCTCGCGGATCATGCCTTGTTGATCCTTGGTGAAGAAGTCACTGTTGATCTGCTGCTCGGTGATGTGCCAGTTATTCGCCACGCGTGTTCGAAGCAGACCGCGCGTCTTGTCTTGATGATCCCAATCGAAGCAAATGCTCGAACGCTGCTTCTCGTTGAGCGTGTCGAACAGCTTCTTGACCGTCGTTTCCGGCGCAGCCGTCGTCGGTTCGGCGGCGCTCAAAACGCGCGGCAAGGCGACCGTCGACAACGCCGCCAGACCCACCACCGCGCCGCTGCGAGCGAGAAAGTCACGGCGATTCACATGCTTCTTCCGCGGCGACAAATCGGACGCGGCGTCACAATCGGGACATGCAGTGGTGTGTCGTTCGTTCATGGCGGGACTCCTTTGGATCGGGATTCGGGGGTCGGGGGTCGGGTTTTGGGATTCTGCAAACCGCGTGTCACTCGGTTTTCTTCTCTGCCTTTTCGAGCACTTCCTTAAGCGCCTTTTCCACGGCCGGCACGTCGGTTTCGTTCAGCGATACATAACCGAACCGCGCGGCGCACGTTTCACCGTCCGTCACGACCGTCGTCAGCCTCGCCCGGTCGTTGATGCCCCAGTTCTCTGGCCCGGACTTATCGCCAGCATAGACGACCAACGCGGTCAATTCCAGCTTCAGCGAGTTTTGCGCCTTCGGCAGGTATTCTTTCGACTTCTCCGCGTCGCCGGTGAGCCAGACCGCCACGACCTGTGCGTCGCCGCCAGCCTTCTTCACCGCCGCGTCGAGCGTCTTCAAATACCGAGCCATCGGCCGGTCCCAGGTATCCGCCTGAACGAACGCATAAACCGTCGGCTTGTCCTTCCGCTTCTCGGCATAGTCGACGTCCTCGCCGGTAAATTCGCCCGTCGCGGCGGTAACCTTCAGCGCGGCAAGCTTCGCGCCGGCCACGGGTCCGGATTCGACTTGGGCGTGGCCAATTGTGGGAACGAGCGCCAGCACCGCAACGCCGGCGGCCAACAGCATTCGAAGCGACATGACGACCTCTCCGTGGACAAGATTGATACTTGGCGCGAAAAAGCTGTGCGTGACCGCACGAAGTGGTATCAGAACGTGCCGCCACAGGCGCAAGTGTAATGTGCCGTCGATAGTGAAGATACAGTTTGCCACGAAACGCCGCGCCGCGAATCACAACCCCGTTGACCGTGTCGCGGCAACGGGCCTATATTCCAGACCATTCGAGCGACCAACTTCTTCGAACGCCCGCAGGCAGCGATTTGCCATGAAGATTCACGAATATCAGGCCAAGGAAATCCTCCGCAAAGCCGGCGTGGCCGTGCCGCGGAGCGTCGTCGCCCGCTCGCCCGCCGAGGCCGAAGCGGCCTTCAAGTCGCTCGCCGGTCCAATCGCTGTGGTAAAGGCCCAAATCCACGCCGGCGGCCGCGGCAAGGGCACGACCAAGGAAAACCCCGACCAGCGTGGCGTGCAACTGGTCAAGTCGGCCGAAGACGCCGGCAAGGTCGCCCGCAATTTGCTCGAAAAAACGCTCGTCACGATCCAAAACGCCCCGGACGGCAACGTCGTCCGCCAGGTGCTCGTCGAGGAAGGCTGTGATATCGCCCGCGAGTTGTACCTCGGCATCGTCGTCGATCGGGCCGAGTCGAAGCCCGTGCTGATGATGTCCAGCGAAGGCGGCGTCGAGATCGAAAAGGTCGCCGCCGAAACGCCAGAGTTGATCCTCAAGGAATGGTTCGATCCGGACGCCGGCATCCAGAGCTATCAGGTCCGCAAGCTCTGCGCAAAGCTCGGCATCAAGGGCAAAACCGTCGCCTCGGCCGAGAGATTCATCAAGGGCCTGTGCCGGGTGTTCGTCAGCAGCGATTGCAGCCTCGCCGAGATCAACCCGCTGGTCATCACCGGCGCGGGCGAAGTGATCGCGCTCGACGCCAAAATGACGTTCGACGACAACGCCTTGTTCCGCCACAAGGACTTGGCCGAACTGCGCGACATCGGCGAGGAAGAGCCGTCCGAAGTCCGCGCCGGCGCGGCGGGCCTGTCCTACGTCAAGCTCGAAGGCAACATCGGCTGCCTCGTCAACGGCGCCGGGCTGGCCATGAGCACGATGGACCTCATCAAGCTCCACGGCGGAGAACCGGCCAACTTCCTCGACGTCGGCGGCGGAGCCAACGTCGACCAAGTCACCGAAGCGTTTCGCATCCTGCTCTCCGACAAGAACGTCAAAGCAGTCCTAGTCAACATCTTCGGCGGCATCATGCGCTGCACGACGATCGCCAATGCGATTCTCGAAGCCTACAAGCAAGTCGGGTTCAACGTGCCGTTGGTCGTGCGGTTGGAAGGAACGGAAGTCGAGCAAGGCCGAAAGATACTCGCGGAAAGCGGCGTGAACATCATCGCGGCGGATGGATTGACGGACGGGGCGAAGAAGGTGGTCGCGGCGGCGGGATGAAGCAGGGGAGACCGGAGTCAGGAGACAGGAGGGGATACATGTCAACCGATTCGACGGCGGATGCCTTGCATGTACGCTTCCAAGAGTTGGCTGACTTCCGACAATGCCTTCAAGGTTGCAGACGCGTCCAAGTAATCCAAATCCGCAGACAAGATCAACTGATACCGCAATTCTTCGAGCGATGCTTGCGAAATATTGAGAAAGCGCAGCTTGTCGGAAAGTCCCAAACGCTTGAATCCTTCCACGATGTTTGACGGAATGGACACGGCCGCGCGGCGCATTTGCGACGTCAGCCCGTACATCTCGCTTCGCGGAAAGTTGCGAGTGGACCGATAAACTTGAAGCGCCAAGGCGTGAGCTTTTTGCCAAACAAGCAAGTCCTCAAATCGCTTAGCCGGCTGGCGCGTCGTGGGAATACTCATGGCTAATCTCCTAGCGATCGAGTCGCCGATATGTTTGCCAACGACACCATAGTGCATAAACGTACACATGTCAATTGCGCGATCAATGGGACCGCTCGTCGAAGCGAGCAATGCGCTGCAATCCCAAATCCTCCTGGCTCCTGGCTCCTGAATCCCCCGAATTCTCAATGAGCATCCTCATCAACAAATCCACCCGCGTCCTGTGCCAAGGCATCACCGGCAAGGTCGGTCAGTTCCATACGCGCGGTTGCCTTGACTACGGCACCAAAATCGTTGGCGGCGTCACGCCCGGTAAGGGCGGCGAGACCGTGGAAGGCTTGCCCGTCTTTGACACGGTGATGGAAGCCGTCGAAAAGACTGGCGCGGACGCCACGATGATCTTCGTTCCCGCCGCCTTCACCGCCGATGCGATTCTTGAAGCCGTCGACGCCGGCATCGACACCATCGTCGCCATCACCGAAGGCGTGCCGGTGCTCGATATGGTCCGCGTCTATCCGCGGGTGATCGACAGCGATTCGGTGCTCATCGGCCCGAACTGTCCCGGCCTCATCACGCCCGGCGAATGCAAAATCGGCATCCTGCCCGGCTACATCAGCCAGCCCGGTCCCGTCGGCGTGATCAGCCGCTCGGGCACGCTGACCTACGAGGCCATGTGGCAGTTGTCGAACCTCGGCCTGGGCCAGTCGACGTGCGTCGGCCTCGGCGGCGACCCGATCGTCGGCACGTCGTTCATCGACCTGCTCCGCTTGTTCGAGGACGACCCGCTGACCGAGGCGATTATGATGATCGGCGAGATCGGCGGCACGGCCGAGGAAGAAGCCGCCGACTTCATCGCCGGCAACGTCACCAAGCCGGTCGCCGCCTTCATCGCCGGCCGCACCGCGCCCAAGGGCAAACGCATGGGCCACGCCGGCGCGATCATCTCCGGCGGCAAAGGCACCGCGGCCGAAAAAATCGCCGCACTCCAAGCCGCCGGCATCGAAGTCGCCGAAGGCCCCGCCGATCTCGGCGCGGCCATGAAGCGGGCGATCGACGCGAGAAATTGATGACGTGCCACGCGAGCATCATATATGCGATGCCGCAGAAAGGCAGATATCTACTTTGACGCTGTCGGTGTTTGCATACAGTGTGCTCGCGAGTATCGTAGCAGCACGATCGGCAACCGCGTGCTGACGTTGTCGGCGTGGCTGCATTACGGCCT
>JBBDYI010000301.1:0-2140 GCA_040901705.1 Pirellulales bacterium
CACCATCATGCCAATACGCCCTCGCGGCAGGTAATCCTCAATCCGCCGCTCGCCTTACAGCTTTTCGGCAGCTTGTGGATTCGGCATCATCGGCTTCGTCGTTGGAGAGAGTATCTCTGGGCCAGGAGCTCGTTATGACTATTCTGATCCGGTAACCATCATGGCTCTATTTGCGGTAGTTGGCGCGATTGTCGGTGCGACGGGAGCTATCACCAGCGCGATTAAGAAACCCCCAGCAACAGACTCGTAGAACACGACGCTCGTCCGCGCCGTCATAGACAGCCTTCGGCAAACGCGGCATACTGACCGGTTCGGTTTATTGCGGATGCACTCTGCTCCGCGGCGGGAATCGCGCCAGGTGTTTGGCCGGTTTCCCCGCCGTGTTGGCCGCGGATTGTGCTCTCCGTTTCGCCCTCGCCGCCAGTTCCACTTCATCGCCATCATGCCCAGTCCTACCCCTTGTGCGCGTCGCGTCGCGGGCACGCAGTTGCCTTGCTACGTGTTTGCCAACAACCAAGACCTTGCCCGTTACGTCGCCGATCAAGTGGCCAGCGTGATCCGTGCCCGCAATGCCGTCGGTCAGGCGGCGGTTCTCGGTCTTCCCACCGGCAGCACGCCGGTGGGCGTGTACCGCGAGTTGATCCGCATGCACCAGGAAGACGGCCTCGACTTGTCGCGCGTCGTCACGTTCAATCTCGACGAATACTACGGCCTCGCCGCGGACCGGCTGCAAAGCTATCGGCTGTGGATGCAGGAAAACTTCTTCAAACACGTCAACGTGCCGCCGGAGAACATCCATATCCCCGACGGCAGCATCGGCCCCGAAGAAGTCGAGGCCCACTGCCGCGACTACGAAGCAGCGATCGGCGCCGCTGGCGGCATCGATCTACAACTGTTGGGCATCGGCGCGAACGGCCACATCGGTTTCAACGAACCGTTTTGCGGCCGCACCAGCCGAACTCGCCTCGCCACGCTCGACCCGCTCACCCGCGCCGGCGCGGCCAGCGATTTTTTCAGCGAAGAGAACGTGCCGACCCAAGCGCTGACGATGGGCGTGGGCACGATTCTCGAATGCCGCAAGATCCTGCTGCTGGCCCTCGGCGAACACAAGGCCGCCATCATTCGCGAAGCGGTCGAAGGCCCGCTCACCGATCGCGTGCCGGCCAGCTTCCTGCAAGGTCATCCCGACGCCGCGGTGTTGGTCGATGCCGCCGCCGCCAGCGATCTGACCGCAGAAGCCACGCCGTGGGCGCTCGGCCGCGTGAAGTGGACCGATTCGCTTATCAAGCGGGCGGTGTTCTGGCTGTGCGAAAAGACGAACAAGGCATTGCTCAAGCTCGACGACAACGACTTCCGCACGCACAACCTGCACCAGCTTCTGCGCGAGCACGGCCCAGCTCAGGCGATCGCCCATCGCGTGTTCCGCTGGATGATGGACACGATCGAATATCACCCCGCCGGCCGCGAATCGCGGCGGATCATCTGTTTCAGCCCGCACCCGGACGACGACGTGATCAGCATGGGCGGAACGCTCATCCGCCTCGTCGAAGACGGTCACGAAGCGCACGTCGCGTATATGACGAGCGGCAACATCGCGGTATTCGATCTCGATGTCCGCCGCGTGGTCGATTTGATCGTCGAATGCAACCGCCAGTTCGGCATCGACGAAGAAAAGTCGCAGCAGCTCGAAGACAAAGTCCGCGAGGCGCTCTCCAGCAAGCAGGCCGGCGAATGCGACGAAGCAGCGGTGCTGAAGATCAAGGGCCTGATCCGCTACAGCGAAGCAATCAGCGGCGCAACGGTGGCCGGCTGTCGCGAAGAGAACTTGCACTTTCTCGATCTGCCGTTCTACCGCACGGGCAAGATCAAGAAGAACCCCGTCGGCGCGGAGGACGTGCGGATCATTCGCGAGCTGATCGAGCGCGTCGATCCGGCGCAGATTTACGTGGCCGGCGATCTTTCCGATCCACACGGCACGCACCGCGTCTGTGCCGAGGCGATCTTCCTCGCGCTCGGTGAAATCGAACAAGCCACGGGCCGCCGGCCGGAGGTGATGCTCTACCGCGGCGCGTGGCAGGAATACGCCCTCGACGAAATCGAAATCGCCGTCCCGCTCAGCCCCAGCGACATGGCCCGCAAG
>JBBDYI010000302.1:0-14821 GCA_040901705.1 Pirellulales bacterium
TCGCCGCATCCCGGCGAACGGATCAAAATACGCCCCGAAAAGTGCGAAACTTGAACTGAGGACACCACCAATTAGCCGCCGCGGTTGCGTCGCCCCGCGGCGACGGGTTAAGCTGAAAGCCGTGCCGGCTTGCGACGTGGCAGGATATGCCGAAGTATGCAGCGTCCGTCGGCTTACGCTTCGCTCAAAGGAGCACACACGACCGCGAACGAAAGAGGGAGATCGCGATGATCCGACTCTTAGCATTCTTTTCGAGTCGCAAAGCCGGTTGTGGCTGCCGGGGCGCTGACGGTCGCCTATTCCGCGCGGCGCGGTTTGGCGTGGCGTGGGGCTGCTGCGTGGCGGCAATATCGGTGGCCAGCGTCCAGGCCGAAGAAGCGACCGAAGCGGCGACTACCGTAGCGGCGGCGACCAATGCGGCGGACGTCAGCGGCACAAAAGTGCCCAGAGATGAATCGCGGTTCATCCGCGCGAATTTCTCCGACGGCACGATTCTGATCGGCGAACTGCTGCTCGACGAACTCGAAGTCGAAACGGAGTTCGGCACGTTGATCGTCCCCCGCAAGCAGTTGCTGGGCCTTTCGCCGGGCCTCGATAGCCGGTCGGGATTCGACGAGCGGGTCGACGAACTGGTGGCCGCATTGGCATCGTCCGATCGAACGGTCGCCGCGGCCGCGGAGCGCGAATTGACGCGACTGGGGCCATCTCTTTCGAGCGAGCTTGCCCGCCGCGCCGACGAACTCGAAGGCGATCACGCCAAACGCCTCCGCTCGCTGATCGACCGCATCGAAGAAGCCGAATCCGACCTCGATGCGTTCGATGAGCAAGAAACGCGGCAACTGATTCGCAAGGACCGCGTGCGGACCACCCGATTCACGATCGTCGGCCGCATTCTGCCGAGGGAACTTAGGTTCAAGAGCCGCTACGGCGAAATCGAAGCCGATCTCGCCGACGTCGTGGTCGTCGAACGGCAAACAATGGACGAGCGCGAGGACGTTGCCCGTTCCTTCAGCGTTACGGGGCAGAATCTCGTGCAGACACAGATGAAAAAGACCGGCGTTTCGGTCCGCAAGGGAGATCGGATCGTCGTTCGCGCGTCGGGCATGATACGTCGCTCGGCCGGAACGTCGACCTACGTGTCCTCGCCCGACGGCTCGACCCGTTTTGGCAATCATTCGACCAACCCGCAAATCCTTGGCGGCACACTGGTGGCGAAGATCGGCACGCGGGGCAAGGAAATCAAGGTCGGCTCAAACGCATCGTTCATCGCCAAGGAAGACGGCGTGCTGACATTCGGCGTCGGCATGAGGCCGGACTACGTCGGGCGTTACTCGTTTCCCGGCGAGTACAAGGTGAAACTGCGCGTCGTGCGGGGTGACTAACGGATCGTTTGCGAATATTATCGCAATGCGATGGGACGTCGTGTTCGTACGTTGCATCTTGGTTGGCGCTGGCGGCGGGTACTGACAATCGCGGGGCCGGTCGTTAAAATGCCGGTTGTTCGCTCCGATTGCTTCCTTGGCATCTCGAAAGCTTCGCGTCAGACCCGGCCGGCGATGGGTATTCGCTGCGGGGTGGCGGTGTGGCTTCGCGGCATGACGGAAAGTGCGAAGATGACCAGCCCACTCGCCCGAACGCCGCTCTACGACTGGCATGCTGCGCATGGCGGACGGCTCGTCGATTTCGCCGGTTGGGAGATGCCGGTTCAGTACACATCGATCGTGACCGAGCACGTGGCCACGCGGTCCGGTTGCGGGCTGTTCGACGTATCGCACATGGCCCGGTTTCGCTTTACCGGGGCGCACGCGGGCGAGTTTCTCGACAGCCTGCTGACGCGGCGCGTGGCGGACATGCGGCCGGGGCAAATTCGCTACTCGCTGGTGACGAACGAGACGGGCGGGATTCTGGACGACGTGTTGGTGTATTGCCTGCCGCATCGCGCGCCGAAGGGCGACACCGAACACGTGGCCGGCGACGTCGATTTTGCACTGGTCGTGAACGCCAGCAATCGGGCGAAGATCGCGACGTGGATTGCCCATCATCTGGTAGGTCGCGACGGCGTGACGTTCGTCGACCGGACGCTGGATACGGCGATGATCGCGGCGCAAGGCCCGAGGGCGATTGCGCTCGCTCAGCCGTTGGTCGACGTCGATCTGGCCACGATGAAATACTACACGGCGGCGCGGACGAAAATCGCCGGGCACGACTCGCTGGTGAGTCGCACGGGCTACACCGGCGAAGACGGCGTGGAATTGATCATGCCCGGCGGCGATGTGGCTCTTGTATGGGCGAAGCTGATCGACGCTGGTGCGACCGCGGCGGGGCTGGGGGCGCGGGACACGCTGCGACTGGAAGCCGCGATGCCGCTGTACGGCCACGAACTTACGGAAGAGATCGACCCGATTCAAGCCGGTTTGAAGTTTGCCGTGAATCTCAAGGACCGCTCGTTCCCCGGTCGCGACGCAATCGAACGACGGTTGGACGATCCAAGCACGCCGCGGCGTGTGGGGCTTTTGCTTGAGGGCAAACGCGTGCCGCGTGAAGGGTACGCGCTCGTTTGCGGTACTAAGAAAGTGGGCGCCGTGACGAGCGGCACGTTTTCGCCGACGCTGGATAAACCGATCGCAATGGGCTACGTCGAGCCGGAATCCGCCGCCGTGGGCACGAAGATCGCCATCGACATCCGCGGCCGCGAAGAACCGGCGCAAGTCGTCGCCCTGCCGTTTTACTCTCGCCGCACATAGCCCCCCCGCAAACCACATCCTCCGTGACCTCCGTGCTCCCCCTTGAAATCAAACACAGCCGCTCTGTGGTTAAGAAACCAGCCAACCATTTTCGGAGACCCCGATCGTGAACCCGCCGAATCTGTTGTACGCCAAAACGCACGAATGGACCCGCGTGGAAGGTGCCGGCGACGCGAAGATCGCCACGATGGGCATTACGGTGTTTGCCGTCGAGGCGCTCACGGACCTGGTGTTCATGGAATTGCCCAAGCTCGGCCGCCAGGTGAAGGCCGGCGAGGCGTTCGGCGAGATCGAGTCGGTCAAAGCGGTCAGCGATATGTACGCCCCGGTGACGGGTGAGGTCGTCGAAGTGAACAGCGGCTTGCCCGATTCGCTGGAAACGCTCAACAGCGACCCGTTCGGCGCGGGCTGGATCGCCAAGATTCGCGTTACGGACGAAGCGTCGCTCGGCCAGTTGATGGACGCCGCCGCCTATGAGAAACAATGCAGCGAAGAAGCGCATTGACCGCTGCCAGCGGCATGGTCGGGAGACCATGCCACAACCTTTGTAACCGTCCACAGCGTTGTTCTGCGTTCCCCGACCCCTAGTCTCCAGTCCCCGACCCCTGCCCCATGCCGTACACGTTCAATACACCCGAAGACCAGCGTGAGATGCTCTCCGCGATCGGCGTCGATTCGATCGAACGACTTTTCGACGGCGTACCCAGCGAGATGCGGCTCGGTCGGCCGCTCGATTTGCCGCCGGCGATGGGCGAGTTGGAACTGACCGACCATCTTTCGCGGTTGGCCGCGCGGAATAGTCCGGCCGGCGAGAAGGTCTGCTTTCTCGGCGGAGGCAGCTACGACCATTTCGTGCCGGCGGCGGTCGATCACCTCGCCGGGCGCGCCGAGTTTTACACTTCGTACACGCCGTATCAGCCCGAGGTGAGCCAGGGCAACCTTCAGGCGATGTTCGAGTATCAGACGCTGATTACGCAACTGACCGGCATGGACGTGTCGAACGCCAGTCTCTATGACGGCGGCAGCGCGGTCGTCGAGGCGGCGCTGATGGCGATTAGCGCTACCGGCCGGCACGGCAAGATCGTTGTGCTCGGTAGCGTGCATCCCGAGTATCGGGATATCCTCGATACGTACTTGCTGCCGCTCGGCGTGGAAGTGGTGACGATCGATGCGCCGCAAGGCGCGGCCGACGTTGCCGACGTGGCCAAAGCGATCGACGACCGCACGGCCTGTGTCATTGTGCAACAGCCGAACTTTTTCGGAGCTTACGAGGCGGTCGACGAGATCGGCCGCGCGGCCCACGGGGCCGGAGCGTTGTTCGTCGTGTCGGTGGATCCGATCAGCTTGGGCTTGCTGAAGCGGCCCGGCGAATACGGCGCGGACATCGTGGTGGCCGAAGGGCAATCGCTGGGCACGCCGATGCTTTACGGCGGCCCGTACCTGGGGATCATGGCCTGCCGCGACACGTTCGTCCGCCGCATGCCGGGCCGCATCGCCGGGGAAACGGTCGACCGCCAGGGCCGCCGCTGCTGGGTGCTCACGCTGCAAACCCGCGAGCAGCATATCCGCCGCGAGAAGGCCACCAGCAACATCTGCACGAATCAGGGCCTGTTCGCGCTGCGGGCGGCGATTTACCTGTCTCTGATGGGGCCGCACGGGCTGCGCGAGGTCGCCGAGTTGTGCCTGCGTAAAACGCACTACGCGGCCGAGCGGCTAGCGGCGGTCGACGGGCTGTCGCTCGCCTTCGACCGGCCGACGTTCAAGGAATTCGTCGTCCGCTGCGAAGGCGGCAACGTCGAAGCGATGCTCGCCGCCGCGACCGACGACGGCTTCCACGCCGGCGTGCCGCTAGGGCGCTGGTATCCGCAATTGGAGGATTGCTTCCTCGTCGCCGTGACGGAGAAGCGGACGCGGGACGACATCGACCGGCTGGCGGCGTGTCTGAAATCGCAAACTCGTACTTTGGCGACTGCCCATGCGTAACGAACAAGCCGCGCAATTGATCTTCGAGCTTTCCAAGCCCGGCCGCCGCGGCGCGCACTTGCCAGCGAATGATGTGTCCGAGCGGTCGCTCGCGGAGTTGCTGCCCGGCGAACATGCCGCGGATGCGCCGCCACCGTTGCCGGAGTTGGCCGAGCCGGACGTGGTGCGGCACTTCACGAATCTGTCGACGAAGAACATGTCGGTCGACACGCATTTTTATCCGCTCGGCTCCTGTACGATGAAGTACAACGCCAAACGGAACGAGCGGATCGCAGCGCTGCCGGGCCTGGCCAATCTGCATCCGTATCAGCACGAAGACACGCTGCAAGGTCTGTTGCAACTGCTGTGGGAGTTGCAGGGGATGTTGTGCGAAATATCGGGGCTGGACGCGGTGAGTTTGCAGCCCGCCGCCGGCGCGCATGGAGAATTGACCGCCTTGATGGTTGCAGCGGCCTATTTCCGGGACCGTGCGGAATCGACCGGCGAGCCGAAGCGGACCAAGGTGCTCACGCCCGACAGCTCACACGGGACGAATCCGGCTAGCGCCGCGGTCGCCGGTTTCGAGGCCGTCACCGTTCGCAGTACGCCGCAGGGGTTCGTCGATCTCGACGATCTGCGGGCGAAGCTCGACCGGCAAACGGCCGTGTTCATGATTACGAACCCGAACACGCTGGGGCTGTTCGATCGGCAGGTCCGCGAGATTGCCGACCTCGTCCACGAGCAAGGCGGCCTGCTGTATCTCGACGGCGCGAACATGAACGCGATCCTAGGCATCGCGCGGCCCGGCGATTTCGGGGCCGATATGATGCACTTCAATCCGCACAAGACCTTCAGCGGCCCACACGGCGGCGGCGGACCTGGCGCGGGGCCGATCGCGGTCCGCGCGGCGCTCGAACCATATTTGCCGTCGCCGGTCGTCGAGAAAGACGGCGATCGTTATCGATTGGCGTTCAACCGGCCGAAGTCGATCGGCCGCGTGCGAAGCTTCTTCGGCAACACGGGCGTGCTGGTGCGGGCGTATTGCTATCTGCGCACGCACGGGCCGGATGGGTTGCGGCGCGTGAGCGAGAACGCGGTTCTCAACGCAAATTATTTGCTCGCCAAGGTGAAAGACCGGTTGAGCGTTCCACACGGCGACCGCTGCATGCACGAGTTCGTGGCGTCGGCGGCGAAGGTCAAGGCCCAACGCGGCGTGTCGGCGATGGACATCGCCAAGCGGTTGTTGGATTTCGGCTTCCACGCGCCAACGGTCTATTTTCCGCTCGTCGTCAAAGAAGCGATGATGATCGAGCCGACCGAAACGGAAAGCAAGGAAACGCTCGACGCCTTTGCGGAAGCGCTGCTGTGGATACTCGACGAACCGGCCGAAACGCTGCACGCCGCGCCCCATTCGACGCCGATCAGTCGTCCCGACGAAGTGCGCGCGGCGCGGTCGGCGGTGGTCAAATGGTCCGCGGCCGTGTGACGGTGACGTTTTTCGCATGAGCCAGCCCAAGAGTACGCGACGCAGCTTTCTCCGCGGCGGCGCGGCCGTCGAAGCGCTCGCGGCATGGGCGGACGGCGCGGCGGTGGAGACTCGGCTCGCCGAACCGATCGGCGATGGGTACTTGGTCGAGTTCTCCCGCCAGGCGATGGCCACCACGTTTCAAGTGTTGCTCAATGCGCGGCAATATCCGCAAGGGGCCGACGCCGCGGTCGCCGCGCTCGACGCGATCGAGGCGTTGGAAAATCAGTTGACGGTCTATCGCCAGCACAGCGAGGTGATGCACATCAACCGCGAGGCATACGCGGGGCCTGTGGCGGTCGAGTCGCGGTTGTTTGAGCTGTTCGAGCAGGCCGCGCGGTTGCACGGCGAAACGCAACGGGCGTTCGATATCACGGCCGGGCCGCTCGCGAAAGTCTGGGGCTTCTATCGTCGGCAGGGAGCGATTCCCAGCACCGACGATCTGGCCACGGCGCTCGATCGCGTCGGGATGCGGCACGTGTTGCTCGACGCGGACGCGGAATCCGTGCAATTCGCCATCGACGGCGTGGAAATCAATCTCGGCGCGATCGGCAAGGGGTACGCACTCGACCGGGCGGCGGAGCTGCTCGGCGCGGCTGGCGTCGAGGACTTCGTGTTGCATGGCGGCGCGAGCAGCGTGCTGGCGCGGGGATCGCGCAACTCGGGCCATGCGCGTGGCGAGTCTTCCGGAGAGGCGGCGGACGGCGTAGGCACTTCCGCCGCTGGTTGGCAAATCGGAATCGGCGATCCGCAGCGGCCGGGCGAGCGGCTGGCGATGGTCGACCTGCGCGATCGGGCGGTCGGCACGTCGGGGGCGGCGTTTCAGTTCTTCCGCCACCAGGGCCGGCGCTACGGCCACAAAATCGACCCGCGCACCGGCTGGCCGGCCGAGGGCGTGCTGTCGGCGACCGTCGTCGCGCCAACGGCGGCGGAGGCCGACGCGCTGTCGACGGCGTTGTACGTGCTGGGCGTCGAAGAAGCGGAAAGACTGGTGGCCCAGCGCGCAGGAACGTCCGCGATTCTCGTTGTCCCGGCCGAACGATCGGGCGAGGTCCGCGTACTGGCGTTTGGATTCGCAGAGGGCGAAGTGTCGCTGCCGGGCGAGGCGTAAGGCGGATGTAAATGGTATGATGGGTAGAGCCGAGCGAGGCCGACAAACGTGTTCGGTGTAAACTTGTGGGTCTCGCCCTCGCTCGACCCACCCTACTTCGAATCGCAACGGCGATGAGCGAAAGCGTATTCGACCGACTGACGGCCAAACTCGACGCGGAAGGCGTTGCGTACTCCGTGCTGCGCCATGCGGCGGTGTTTACCAGTCAAGAAGCGGCGGACGTGCGCGGTACGTCGCTGGCCAGCGGCGCGAAGGCGCTGGTGTGCAAGGCCGACGATGCGTTCGTGATGTTTGTGCTGCCGGCCGACCGGAAATTGGCGAGCAAGGCGGCGCGACGGACATTGGACGCGAAGAGTCTGCGGTTCGCTGACCGCGACGAGGTCGAGCGGCTGACGGGCCTGGCGCCGGGTTCGATTCCGCCGTTCGGTAGTCTGTTCGATTTGCCGACGTGGTGCGACAGTCGACTCGGCGACGAGGAGTCGATCAACTTCAACGCCGGTGACCACGCGATTTCGATCGGTATATCGTACGCCGATTTCGTCCGCGTCGAACGGCCGACGCTGGGCGCGTTCGGCGAGTAAGCAAACGCCCGCGCGGCGTCGGTCGCTCGATAGGTGTCTGCAACCGCGCGTGGCGCGATTGTAACGATTCTCAGGCCCATGCAAGCCGCGACGGCGAGCTAATCTTGGTTATGGTCCGCGCCGGCCGTGCGCAACGGTTCGCGCCCTTCCAAAACACCGCGCGTCGCACATGTCCCAAGCTCAACGCCTCCGCTGTCTCGTCGCCTGTTACGCCGTGGCGATTTTCGCCGGGGCGTTTTTGGTGTTTCAGGTGCAGCCGGTCATCGGCCGGGCGATCTTGCCGTGGTACGGCGGCAGTCCGGCGGTGTGGACGACGTGCATGTTGTTCTTTCAGGTCGTGCTGCTACTCGGCTACTTGTACGCTCACGTGCTGTCGCGGCTGGCGGACGCGCGGTGGCAGGCGGTGATTCATCTGTCGCTGATCGTGGCGGCGCTTGCGGCGTTGCCGATTCTGCCCGACGCGAGTTGGAAGCCGCGTGGCGGCGGCGATCCGACCGTGCCGATCTTGGCATTGTTGGCGGTGCATGTGGGTTTGCCGTACTTTTTGCTGTCGGCCACGGGACCGCTGATGCAAGCCTGGTTCAGCCGAGCCGTGCCGGGGCGGTCGCCGTATCGGCTGTACGCGCTATCGAACGTGGGATCGCTGTTGGCGCTGCTGACGTATCCGGTGGTCGTCGAGCCGGCGCTGACCGTCCGCGAGCAGACCGTCGTGTGGTCGCTGGGATTCTGCTTCTTCGCGCTGGTCGGTGGGTATCTCGCCGCGCGGCTGTGGCGACCGGAAATGAGCCGTGGCGCGGGCGGATCGATCGACGAACACGACGCGAGCAGCGCGGTTCACTCCGGCGACGAATCGCCGACGTGGGGACGGCGAACGTCGTGGCTGCTGCTGCCGGCCTTTGCGTCGGTGATGTTGTTGGCGACGACGAATCACGTTTGCCAGGACGTGGCCGTGATTCCGTTCTTGTGGGTTGCGCCGCTGGCGTTGTATCTGTTGTCGTTCATTCTGTGTTTCGACAGCGAGCGGTGGTACGTGCGGCGGCGGTGGGCGGCGCTGGCCGTGGCGGCGGTGCTGGCGATCAGTTTGATGCGGCAATTCGGCGCGACGAACCATTTGATGCTGGAAATTGGCGTTTACTTTGCGGCGCTACTTGCGGTGGCGATGATCTGCCACGGCGAACTTGTGCGGCGCAAGCCTGCCGCTCGGTATCTCACTGAGTTCTATCTGATGTGTTCGGCTGGCGGCGCGCTCGGGGGCGTGCTGGTGGCGGTCGTCTGTCCGCTGGTGTTTTCGACGTTCGCCGAGTTGCATGTGGGGTTGATCCTCGCGTATGTGCTGGCGGCGGCGGTTTTTTGGAGCGACGCGAGCGCAGGCAAGTCGTTGCCGGCGACGCGGATGGCGGTTGTGTGCGGCGTCGTGCTGGTTGTGGGGCTGGTGGCCGCCGCGCGCGTGCAGGTCGCCTCGATGCGTTCGGGCAAGCTCGCCTCGATGCGGAGCTTTTACGGCGTCGTGCATGTCGACGACGTCGACGAAGATGATGACGGCGGCGACGACGGGGGCGGCGGTCGGCGCGGGCGTGTGATGTTTCACGGCCGCGTTGCGCATGGCTTTCAATTCAAGTCACCCGAGCGGCGGCGGCCGACGATGTATTACGACGAGCAGAGCGGCGTTGGTGTGGCGCTGCGGCGGTTTCCCGGCGCCGGCGGCACGAGCGATAATCCTGGGAGGCAGCGACCGATCCGCGTCGGTGTGATCGGCTTGGGCGTGGGCGTGGTCGCGGCTTATGCGGAGCCGGGCGATACGTATCGCTTTTATGAAATCAATCCCGACGTCGAGACGCTCGCGCGGCGGTATTTTACGTTTCTTGCCGATTGCCGCGGCGACGTCGAAGTCGTGCTCGGCGACGCGCGGCGGTCGATGGAGGAAGAGCCGCCGCAGCACTACGACGTGCTCGTTCTCGACGCCTTCAGCGGCGACGCCATTCCCACGCACCTGCTCACCCGCGAGGCGTTCGCGGTCTACCGGCGGCATCTCGCGCCGGGCGGCGCGATCGCGGCGCACATCAGCAATCGGCACGTCGATCTCGCGCCGGTGTTGGCCAATGCAGCCGAGGCGTTCGCGTGGCAAACCATCGAAGTCAACGCGAAAACCGACCCGGCGCGGGCGGCCACGGCGTCGCAGTGGATGCTGCTGACCGACAATGCCCGGTTTCTCGCCGATCCGATCGTGCAAGCGGCGGCGGGCAAGCTGGGCCAGTACGCCGACGTGCGGATGTGGACCGACGAGTACAGCAATCTATTGCCGCTGCTCAAGTAACGGCAATTACGCTCGTCGCGCGTTCACTTTCACGTAGACTCAGCGATCAGCGTCGAGCGGACGAAATCTTCGTTGAGCGCTACGCCGAGGCCCGGCTGGTCGGGCACGTCGATCCAGCCGTCTTTGGCTTGAATCGGCTCGATGGTCAGCTCGTGCCGTAGCGGCGAATCTTCGACACAGTCCTCGAACAGGAAGGCGTCGCGGCACGTAGCCAGCCAGTGCAAACTTGCGGCGGCAGTGACGGGGCTGGTGTAGCAGTGATTGCAGAGTCGCGCGCCGATCTCTTCGACCCGCGAGCGAATGTACGCCGCGTCGGTGAAGCCGCAGCGCGAAAGGTCGACCTGATACACGTCCAAAGCGTGACGATCGATGAGCGAGCGGAACGACTCGCGGCCGCATTCGCCTTCGCCGGCGGCGATCGGCACCGGCGAGCGATCCCGCAGCCAGACGTAACCATCGACATCGTCCTCGCGGAGCGGTTCTTCGAGCCAACCGATGTCGTACTCGGCGAAGCGATGCGCGCGCCGCAGCGCCGTTCGCGCGTCCCACACACAACCGGCGTCGATGAGCAGCGTCGCGTCGGGGCCGAGACCTTCGCGGGCGCCGCGGACCAAGTCGATGTCGACCGCTTCATCGGGGCCCATCGGTTCCCAGCCGAACTTGACCGCCCGATAGCCAGACTCGATCCAGTGGCGACCGATGTCGCGGGTTTCTTGGCCGTCGCGGCCGAACAGAATCGAGGCGTAGGCTTTGATCCGCTTGTGCTGCCCGCCGCCGAGCAACCGGTGAATCGGCTCGCCGAAGTGCTTGCCTTTCAAGTCCCACAACGCCATGTCGACCGCCGCCATCGCCGTGATCGCCACGCCGGTGCGGCCGAAGTACATCGTGCGGCGATACATTTTCTGCCACAGCCGCTCGTGTTCCAGCGGGTTCTCGCCGACGAGAATCTCGCGGAGGCCGCAGGCAATGTTGTGGCTGAAAGGCGCATCGACGATCGCCTTCACCACTTCCGGCGACGAGTCGGCCTCGCCGAACCCTTCCAGGCCCGTATCGGTGCGGACGCGGACGAGCACCGAGTCCTGGCTGCTGGCGGTTTTTGCCTGGACGTTTTGGATGCGGAGGATTTGGCAGACGACTTGAGTGATTTTCATGGGGGAGACGGGGGTCGGGGTTGGCCCATTTAGCCCGCGGTGAACACACCGCGGGCAACGCAGCCGATTCCAACAAACGGGATTCGGCCTTTAGCAATCGATTCCAACATTCGCAGCGACGAAGCCTGCGACGCCAATAAAGTTATAATCTCTCGCCGCGTATCTCACTTTCCCACGCGAAGCATACACCAATTCTACGCGAAACGCGCCACGGCAGCGGCGCTATCGAAACCGGCTCCTTGGCTTGCACCGGCATTGCTGAAATAATGCCGCGGTGTCGAATCGACCTTGCCGACTTTTATCATTGCACCATGATCCGCTACGCACTGGAACCTAAGCTTTCCGCTGAGGAATTCATTGACGTGCTGCGGCGATCGACGCTCTCCGAGCGGCGGCCGGTCGATCGGCCCGATGTGATCGCGGCGATGATTCGCCATGCCGACATCATGCTGACCGCCCGCGTCGATGAAGGCAGCAACAGTGGCGGCGAGCGGGACGGGCTGCTCGTGGGCATTTCGCGGGCGGTGACGGACTTCAGTTTTTGCGTTTATCTATCGGATCTGGCCGTGGACGAGGCGTTTCAGGGACAGGGCATTGGCCGCGAGTTGATTCATCGCACGCACGCAGCGGCCGGGTTGCACACGATGCTGATTCTCATTTCAGCGCCCAAGGCCGAAACTTATTATCCGCATATCGGCATGACACAGCACGGATCGTGCTGGTATTTGCAGCGCGAAGCGTGGCCGGAGGAGAGGCTCAAGGCGTGAGCAACAACCGATTGATGGCCACGACGCCGCGGCGAGTGTCTCCTGACTCCTGTCTCCTGACTCCTGTCTCCTGACTCTCGAATCCTGAATCCTGAATCCCATGAAACTGCTCATTCATCCGCCGGTCGACGGCGTTCGGTTCGACAGAATTTGCGCGGCGGCCGCGCCGATGACGGCCGTTAATGCTGCGGACGATGCGGCCGCGCTCGCCGAAATCGCCGATGCCGATGCTTTTTTCGGTAAGATCACGCCGGTGTTGCTGGCCGCCGCGAAGAAACTGCGTTGGATTCAATCGCCAACGGCCAGTTTAGAGCATTACGTTTTTCCGGAGCTGATCGAGCATCCGGTCGTGCTGTCGAACATGCGGGGGATTTATTCGGATGTGATCGCCGATCACGTGCTGGGGTATATCACGTGCTTCGCCCGGAATTTGCACGTGTACATTCGCCAGATGGCCGCGGGGCAGTGGCAACCTTACGGCGGCGGGCCGATCCTACAGCCGTTCGCCACCGGGCCGGCCGACGATCATCCGGGCAACCGTTCGCACCGGCGGCTGGCCGATTGTTCGCTAGGCGTGGTGGGCCTGGGGCATATCGGGGTGGAGATCGCACGGCGGGGCATTGCGTGCGGAATGCGCGTGGTGGCAGTCGATCCGCGGCAGACGGTCGCGCCGGAGGGTGTCGAAGCGTTGTGGCCGCCGGAGCGGCTGGATGATCTGCTTGGCGAAAGCGATTTCGTGGTCATCGCCGCACCACACACGCCGGCGACGGAGAAACTGTTTTACCGGTCGCGGTTCGAGGCGATGCGGCGGTCGGCGGTGCTGGTGAACATCGGCCGCGGCGCGATCGTCGATTTGGCCGATTTGACGGCGGCGCTCGAAGAAGGATTGATCGCCGGCGCGGCGCTCGACGTTTGCGAGATCGAACCGCTACCCGCCGATCATCCGTTGTGGCGGATGCCGAACGTGATTATCACGCCGCACGTGGCGGCGTTTTCGCAGCGGATACCGGAGCGACATGTGGAAATGACGCTGGAGAACATCCGGCGTTTTGCCAAAGGTGAACCTGTTATGAACGTCGTCGATAAAGCCATGTGGTTCTGACGCTGGTGGCGGGGCCATTGGGCGCGATAGAATACATCATCGTTCACGAATCGTGCGTAACCGGAGGTGCCGTCGATGAGAGTCCTGTTGTGGCTTATGGCGACGACGGTGTCACTGGCGTTGACTGTCGACGAGTCGCGTGCCGACGCCGTGAAGTTTCCGTTTCCGGTGGAGATCGACGCGGCCAATGGCGAGACCGGCGGCTTGCCGAACCGCGTAAAGCACAAGCAGACCGGATTGTTGTTCGTCCTCGTGCCGGCCGGCGAATACCGCATTGGCGACGACAATCTGGCCGACTCGGCGGAAATCACCGTCAAGCTGTCCGCGTATTACGTTGCCGAGCGGGAAGTGGCAAAGGGCGTCATCGCGGCGTATCTCAAATGGCGACTCGACACCGCGATGGTATCCGAGGTCAAGCTTGGCGAACAAAAACCGACGGACGATGAATTGCTTGCGGTTCGCTTGGCGGCCTTGACTTTCCACGAACTCGGTTGGCCGTTTGACATCGACCTCGATTCGGAAACTTCACATCGAAGGGATGTGCTTTGGCGCGAGATGGAGGAGCAGGCGAGAAGCGGCGACACAGACCTGAAGTTTCAGCTCTCGGCAGCACAACGTGAGGAAACGCTGCAAATCCTGGCGAAGGCGGAAGAGGGCATCAAACGCCTTGGGCCCGACGCCGACCGACGCTACGGCATGGCTCATTTTCGCAACGCGGGCCAGATCGCCGAGTGGGCAAAGGCGCGCCTGCTCACCGAAGCGGAATGGGAAGCGGCGGCTAAGCTGCACGACGAGGGCAAGCTGCCGACGATCGTCAACATGCTCGATCACGACGTGTTCGAGTGGTGCTCCGACTACTATGCGCACGACTATTTCCGCCGCAAGGCCGACCTGACCAACCCAACCGGCCCGCAGCGTGGCAAATTCAGCGACGAGCAGATCGAGGCGGAAGTCGCCGTGTCGAGCACCCGATGGGCGACGCGGCTGGCGGCTCGTTCGGCGGGCGTTCTCCGCGGCGGCGGAGTTTCCAAGCGGCGATATGCACGGCGGGGCACACTTATGGATTCTTCCGGCGTCGCCAAGGGAATTCGGCTCGCGTTCACGGCCCCGACGGTTGAAAACAAGTGATGGTCCGTCGTGTGCCATCCGCGGTCGCCGGTTCGTAGCAGTCGCCGCGATGATGAATTCCCCGAATCCTGAATCCCGAATGCCGCATCCTCGCTCCCGCCGTGTAGACCACGATTCCGACTGGAGCGACCTCCGTGGCGACTGGGGTTTTCGGCCCGGCGTGACGTATTTGAATCATGGATCGTTTGGGCCTGCATCGGCCGCGGTCCGAGCGGCTCAAGCCGAGTGGCAGCGGCGGTTGCAGTCGAACCCGATGGACTTCTACGTGCGGGAGTACGAGGCGGCGTATTTTTCGGCCCGCGATCGGTTGGCGGCGTTCGTCGGCGCGGCGGCGGCGAATCTGGCGTTCGTCGAGAACGCGACTTACGGCATGAACGTCGTGGCGCACAGTTTTCCGCTCATCCGCAGCGACGAAGTGTTGCTGACCGATCACGAG
>JBBDYI010000303.1:0-14725 GCA_040901705.1 Pirellulales bacterium
GTTTCACCGTTTTCACCAAGAGCAATCCCGGTAGTTCCCCATCTGCCGCTCGCCTTAGTGAACCGTGCCAATGGGAAGCGTTCTGGAAAGACCACCCAAATTAACCCACAAACGTGATGCCCACACACGAGAGTCGAGGGTCGAGTTCGACACTGGGCGTGTCGAGCCAATTCTCCCACGGCAGGGACGCGAAACTGGCACCACGACGGTGCGCGAGACCAACGGCCACCGGTCGATGCGGCGAATCACGTGGCGGCAGGCGGACTAATCGAGTCGCTTGTTGCGGCGATTGCGGATGCCCGAGGCGACGCGGGCGACGCGTTTGGTCGCTTGGCGGCTGCGCCAGGTTTCCTTGGCGGCGGCTTTGGCCTTGGCTTCGCTGCCGACGGGCATTTTGCCGCGGAACCTTCGCGAGACCGGCTCCGGCGGGCCTAGTTCCGCTTCGTCCTCGAATTCTTGCTCAATTTGCCATTTCGTCATGATCCGGCTCTCCGTGCGAAACTCGAAAAAAGTTACGCGGCGGTGCAATCGTCATCGGCGGCAGATCCTCGCCAAGCGGGTCGACATGCACCGGTAAGGCACCGGGTGCGGAATGCCCGCTGGGCTAGTGATCGGTCGCTAGCATCGCCATCTTGAATCGTGTCCGTCGATTCGCGGGTGGCGCGGGTGAGCGTCGACCTTGACGCGCACGCCGGGAGCATCTCAGAGGGAGCAGATCAGCAAGCGCCTGACAAACCAGTTCCGTCCGTTCGTGGCAGCTTCATCGAGGGTGGCATGTTACTTCGCATCGTGCGTTCGACACCAGGCGACTTTTCCGGCCGTGTCGGTCGGTAGGTCGCCCGCTGCCACCGAACCACCGGCTTTCGCCGCTGACTCGGACTTTGCCGTGGGAGCAGATTCCTCGGTGAGTTTTTCGGCGACTTCCTCGGTGGGAGTCTCTTCTTGCGGATCCGGTTGTTTGGCGGGCGGAGCGGCCTTTGCAGCGTGAGCACTTGGCACCGATGCCGCGGCGGCTTTTCCGCGCGCCGCCGCGAGGATATCCGCCGTGCTCATTTTTCCGCCAGGTTTAGCGGCCGGTGCGGCTGGCTGCGTTTCGGTAGCCGCTTGCTTTGGCTTCGGGGGAGCCGAGGGCTTCGTGCCGGCGTCGCCGCCGCCAGCGGCTTTGGCACGGGCTGCGGCAAGTATTTCGGCAGTCGACATTTTTCCGCCAGCGGCCGGCGCTTTGGCAGTCGGGGCCGATGTTGCTGGGGCCTTTGCCGCCGGAGAACTGGCAGCCGGCGAAGCGGCGGCACCACCTTCTTTCTTCGCGCGCGCGGCGGCAAGGATATCGGCCGTGGATGGTTTCTTGCTTGCACCGGGCGCGTCGGTAGACTTCGTCGCTGCTGGCTTGGCGGCCGGTTTCTCCGCCGCCGGTTTTTCGGCCGACTTCCCACCGCCTTTGGCGACTTCGGCCTTGGGCTGCGGCTTGTCGACCACCTTGAGACAATCGAGCGAAATATCGTACCAGCCGATGTCGTTGTGTGCGTCGAACTCGACCAGCGCCTGCCCGCTCATATTGATCGTCTTGATCGTGCCCGTGCGGTCGCGAAAACGGGCCAATTCCGGGCGCGTGGCGTCGACCACGACGTATTTGTCGGTGTAGTCCCGTTTGAGCTTTTCGATGCGGTCGAATAGGGTCATCGAGCTTGCCGTCCGGCGGATTTCGAGCGTGCCGGCCACCTTGCCGGATTGGCAGCATTTTGGCGAATTCCTCGGCGGGGATCAAGGTCCGCTATCCGCAAATTGGGAGGGTTTCTCGGCACCGCAAGGAACTTCTGGCGAAGCAGAGCCAAAAGGCTCGTTCGCCGCAGCAGCGCGAGCCAACGAAAGCCGCGGTTGGGCGTTTCTTGCCCTCGGTACGTTACAATGCCGGCATGGCCGACGTTGACGAGAACCCCTACCAAGCGCCGCAGACCGTGGACGAAGCGACGGACGGTGCGACGACAAAAGAACTGATCGTCCTGCTTGTCGTCGTCGTTCTGATGCCGCCTGGCTTGTTCGCGGCAATCGTATTCTTGGCGCAGTTCCTTACGTCCGGGCTGGCGGATTGAATCAGAGGCTGTTTGTCAAACGGGCGGAAGTCGCAGTTTGCGCGTTGCTCGTGGTTGTGTTAGCAAAAAGGGGTGATTTTGGTGTGGGTTTCACGTTCGCGGTTCAAATCGGGTAAAGGAGCCAAGGACGGCAAGCAAGCAGGTGGTCGAGGAGCGGGTGAAGTAAGAAGTAGTTGGTGGTGGCGGTGGTGTTGGCGATGGATGCCGAGGAGGATGGCGAGGCTTGGCGGGGCAAGACGATCGAGGACGGCTTGGCCGCGAATTGGAGCGTGTGGCGCGAACACTTCTCGCACTACACGCCGATTCTCGACTTCGTTTATGCGCTGATGTACGTGTCCGCGGCGGCGATGAGCGGCCGACCGGTGGACAAAGGTTGGACGCACTAGCGCGACTGGGCGCAGTGGCTGTGGAGCGGCGAGATCGACCGGCTGATCGCCGACGCCGTGCTGTTCCTGGCCAGCGGAGCGGCGAGCTATATCACCGGCACGACGCTGGTGGTGGATGGTGGAATGACGTGCTGAGCACCAACTAGCACGGCCAACAGGACAATTACGCCAACAGATCGCCGACCACCTCGCCCGCCGGCACGAGCCGGTGCGGCCGTCCGAAGGAGTCGTACTCGGTTCCGTGCGGATCGAGTCCCAGTTGGCGGTAGAGCGTCGCCTGGATGTCGCCGGGCGAAACTGGCGTGGTCGCCGGGAAGGCGCCGGTCGAGTCGCTTGCGCCGTGGACATAGCCGGATCGCAATCCGCCGCCTGCGAGCATGATCGTGTAACAGTAATTCCAGTGGTCGCGGCCGCCGTCGTTGCTGTTGATCTTTGGCGAGCGGCCGAAATCGCCCGTCACGACGACCAGGGTTCGCCGGAGCAGCCCGCGATCGTCGAGATCCGAGAGCAACGTCGAGCAGGCCGCGTCGAACTGCGGCAACAGCGTCCCCTTGAGCTTCTTGAAGTTGCCGCCGTGCGTGTCCCATGTGGCGTTCGCGTCGGGCGCCCAAGAGACGGTCACCATTCGCGTGCCGGCTTCGATCAGTCGTCGCGCGAGCAGCACGCTTTGCCCGTAGATGTTGCGGCCATAGGCTTCGCGGACGGCGTCCGGCTCCTCAGCGACGCGGAACGCTCGCCGGGTGTCTTCGGACGTGAGCAGATCGGCGGCGCGATGCTGAAACCGGGTCATGCCGTCGGCCGCCGCTTCGCCGAGCCGCCGATTGAACGCGTCGAGCAACCCGCCGCGGGCGGCCAGTCGCTCCGGCGATACGTCGAACGGCAGCGTCAACTCCGGCACCGCGAATTCCTTGGCGTTGGGATCATTGAGCACCCACAGCGGATCGTACGACTGCCCCAGCCAACCGCCGAAGAAACCCGGCTGCGGCGGACCGCTCGCGCCCTCTTTGGTTTTGTACGGCAGCGCGACGTAGGGCACGATGTTCCGCTCTGGCGGACGCAACCGGCTCAACAGCGAACCGGCCGACGGATGATCTTCCGCCGACGCCCCGACGATCCGGTTCGCGTCGCCGCGGTCGTGTCCGGTGAGCGCCGTGTAGACCGCCAGCGCGTGCGCATCGTTCACGCCGTGCTGCATCGAGCGAACCAGCGTCGTGTGGTGCGCCTGTTTGGCAAGTTTCGGCAGGTGTTCGCTGAATTGGATGCCCGGTGCGCTCGTGGCGATCGGCTTGAATTCGCCACGGATGCCGTCGGGCGCGGCGGGCTTCATGTCCCACATGTCCAAATGACTGGGACCGCCGTTGAGCAGAATCACGATGCAGGCGTCGGCCGGCGGCGAGGCGCCGCGCTCGCTCGCCGCCCGCTCTGCCGCAAGCAGCCGCGGCAACGACAGCCCAGCTACGGCCAAGCCGCCGGCCCGCAACGCTTCGCGGCGCGACGGCAGGACGCTGGGGAAACAAGAACGCGCGTGCGGTGGTGATGAATGCGGCATGGCGGGAACCATTGCGGACAATGCCGAACCGGCGCGGCATCGACCGCCGCCGGCCCGTCATTGTAACCGAACGCGACGATGCGTGAAAAGCTCGCGCCGCGTCGCAGCCTGGGTCGCCAACTCGTTCGCCGCACTGCGCAGAGTACGGTCGATATTCGTGGCATCCAGGGCAATCGAATCGCCACGGCGGAAACCCGTGCTACCGGGCCGACGCGCCGCGCGAACGACCATTGGCCGCAGGCCACTGACCGCCAGCGCCGCGTCGGTCGCCTGCGCGGCACGCCGTCCGGCGACCAGAGCCGCCGGCGCGGCCGCGCCCAAGTCTGTCTTCTGCCCCAACATCTGTTGGACTGCAACGACATCCTTGATGTCGACAACTCCGTCGCCGTTTGCGTCGCCTGCGTGTTTGTCTGCGCCCTCGGACATGCCGAGTCCCGCGACGACCATCGCGACGTCGGCCTCGTTGACCACGCCGTCCTCGTTCAGGTCGGCGGCCATCGACGCGGGCGGTGTGACGTTGATGACGACGGTCGCTACGGCGGATTGTCGCGTTCCATCGCTCGCGCGATATGTAAACGCATCCGCCCCGACGAAACCGGCATTCGGCGTATAGACGAATCCACCGTCCGCCGAAAACTCCAACGTGCCGTGAGCCGGCGGCGACACCAGCGCGGCCGTCAGAAAGTCCCCGTCGGGATCGACGTCGTTGAGCAACACGCCGTCGGTCACCGGCCCCGCCACGTCGCCGTGCAGGTACAAGTCGAAGCTCATGTCGTTGCTTGTCGCGCTGGCCTGATGGACTTCGACAGCGATCACATTGCGGCCAGCGACGAGCACCGCAGGGTTGATGTCGAACGGCAGAAAGGCGTTCTCCTCATCGCCAGCCACGGCCGTTTCGGCGACCGTCGTGCCGCTAAACGACGCGGGTAGGTTGCTCGTTGCAACCCGCGTGCCATTGACGTACACCGCCGCGCCGTCGTCGCGAAGCAGGCCGATCTGTACGGCATGGACGCCCGTCGGATCGAGGATATCGAATTCGCGGCGAAAATAGGTCGTAATGCGGCGATTGTTGAAGTCGCTTCCATATCGGACGAGTGTCGTCTCGTCGCCGTCGCCATAGCCGAACTGCGCCGTGCCGACTGACCACGCAGAATCGTCGTAGCTCGGCTGCCGCCACGAAGAACTTGGATTGGCGCCGTCATCAAGGTAGCGCCATTCGCTCCCGGCCGGCACGACGACTTGCCGTCCCAAAGCCGCAGCCACCACGATTAGCGGCGTGCCCATCGGCGTGGCGAACACGTCGCCCAGCGCGATCGGGGCATCTGGCGACGCCGTAACGCGGATCGTCACGCCGGCCTCGACCGTCGCGCCGAAATTGTCGGTCGCTCGATAGCGAAAATGGTCCTCGCCAAAGAAATTCGCCGCGGGGACGTACTGAAAACTTCCATCGTCCGCCAGCAGCAACGTCCCGTGCTGCGGCGGTTCGGCCACGTCGGTCGAAACCAACTCGCCGCCGTCGTCGGTGTCGTTGTGCAACAGACCGAACGACGTCGGAACGTTGAGTACGTCGTCCTCGTCGACGTAGTACAAGTCGTCCGCGGGCATCGGCACGCTGGTGACGACGTGGATCGCGACCGTCGCGACGTTTGACATGCGGCCGGCCAGGTCGGTTACGGTGTACGTAAAGCTGTCGTCGCCCACAAACGCCGACGCGGGCGTGTACGCGACGTGCCCTCCGGCCAGCACGGTGGCCGTGCCGTTCGACGGTCCGTCGACGATCGCGACGGTCGCCGCGTCGATCAGCGCCCCGCCCGGTTCGTCGTTTGCCAGCACGTCGATGTCGACCGGCTGCTCGATCTTCGTGAGCACTTCGTCGTCGATGGCCGTCGGCGGCTCGTTCGTCGATGCCACCGCGATGGTGACGGTCGCTGGGTTTGACACCCGCCCGGTGGGCGGCTCTTGGATGACTTCGACCTCCAAGTCGAAACTCATGTCACTGCTCGTCATGCCTTGCTGGTGAACCTCTACCGCGATCGTGTTCGTCCCGTCGACGAGCATTCCTAGTTCGTTCGCCGAGCGCATCCTCACGAAGGGATAGTAGGTTGTGCCATCGTCGGCGAGAGTACTGGGCGCATAGTCGGCATAGGTTGCCCCGGCGGCCAGATTCTGTCGCTCGACTTCCTGGCCGTTAATATAAACCGCCATGCCATCGTCATATCGCACGAACAAATTGAGCTGCTGTACGGCCGCGGCGCTCGTCAAGTCGAACGTGCTGCGGAAATAAATCGTCGTGTGCGTACCGTTGCCGCCGGGTATTACCACCGTAACTTCGCCGCCATCGCCGAAGCCAATTTCGGCGGGCCCCGAAAGCCACGCCGAGTCGTTGAACGTTTGTCCCGTCCATGCGGTTCCCTGATCGGGCCCGGAAAGGTACTTCCACACCGAACCTCGCGGCAGCAGCAGGGTTGGTCCCGATTCGCCACCGACCGGCGCGGCGTCGCGGACGGTGTATTGCAATGTGTCCTCGCCGGAGAATCCGGCGCTGGCCTGGTACGTGATGCTCCCGGTTGTCGGATTGACCGTCGCCGTTCCGTTGGCTGGCGGCTCGACGATGCGGACCGTTTCCGGCCGCAGCGGATAATCGTTCGGCGGCTCGCTCGGCAGGTCGTTGTCGAGCACGGGGATGACGACGGGCGTGCGGCCGATCGTCTCGGCGGCATCGTCGACGGCGGCTGGCCCGATGCCCGTCACGCTTACGGTCACCGTCGCTGCGTTCGACCACAGACCGGTCGTGCCGACGTCGGCGATCAACTCAGGCTCGACCAACAAATCGGAACTGCCGATCGCGTCGTTAAGACCCTGGATCGCAAGGATGTTGGCGGCCGCGCCGGGTTTTAGCACCAGGCCAGGAAACATGAGATCAATCACGAACTCGTCCTGCGTAACGGCGAGCGCTTCGTTGCGCGCGCCACTCGTTGATATAGAGTCAAAAGCCGGCGCCGCGGGCGCACCCATCGCCGCGACTTGGACGCCATTGATCCACGCGACGAACCCATCTTCCCACCGCATTTTCAACTGCAGACTCACCACACTGGACGGGTCCGTGATGGTGAACGGATACCGCACATAAACCGACGGGTTGACGTTCTGCATCGTCACGACGCCGCCGGCGAAAAACGGCTCGTAGTCGACGGCTGCGTCGGTGTCGTAACCCACGCCGCCCGAGCCGACCAGCCATGTCGCATCGGCGAACGCGCCGGACCCCGTCCATTCGGTCGTGACCGCCGCAGTGGGAACCAACCGCCGATGCGCCGCGGTCGTGGAAACTACCGTCGCTAATTGAGTCACACCGCCGGGCGTGGGCAAGGTGCTCGTATCGCGCACCCGATACGTAAACGTATCTGTTCCGCGAAAGCCCGTGTTCGGCGTGTACATGATCGCGCCCGTCGTCGGATTCACCGCGACGGTTCCGTTCGCCGGTTGTCCCACGACTTGCACCGTCGTCGGGTCGATCGCCGCCGTATCCGGCACATCATTGGCCAAGACATTGATCGTTACCGGCGGATCTTCCACGCTCATCGTCGCCACGTCGTCGTTGGCCGTCGGCGGTGCGTCCTCGACGCCCGCATCGAGCGCCGCTTGGACGAGGAACGTTGCGTTCCCCGCAGTGAGGTTGAAACCTCGGACGGCGAGCACGTTTGGGCCTTCCATGAGCAAATTCGAGTGGCTGCTGACGTCGTAAGTCACATTGGGCGCGCTCACGCCGACCGAACCGCTGGCGCCGCGATTCCATGCCGGATACACATCGGTCGTGGCGTTGACCCGCTGAATCTCCACTCCGTTGAGATAGGCAATAAATCCATCGTCGGCCCGCATCTTAAGCGTCAGCGCGTCGATCCTGGCGGCGTCGGCGACCGTAAACGGAATCCGCACGAACGCGGTCGGCGAAACTCCTTGCATCGACGCTTGAAGATTGACGCCGATGTACGGTGCGTAAGTCGTCGACGAATGGTAGCCGACGCCGTTCGGTCCAGCGGTTGGCGTTGCTGCCCATGCAGTGTCGTCGAATGGCTCGGCTGTACCGATCCAATCCAAACCGAGGTTGTCGTAGTTCGACTGGGTCGGCACCAATACATGGGCTGGCGTCGTTTCCGTCACCAACGCGGCGACGGCCAGCAGCGCTCGTTGTTCCAGAGGTTCGATCCGCAGGCTGCTCGAAGCACGCCGCCTGCTCGATGCGCCACGGCCAGCGACGCAGCCAGTCGGCCGCCTCCAATTGCTTAGAAAGCTTCGCGGCGAGGAAAAACGGATCTTGTGCGCAGAAGACGCGAACATAGAGACCTCCCCATGACCGAGATAAGACGGTTGTTCCGGACCGATTGGCGACGTTATACCGCTCCACCGGAGCGGTGTCAACAAAATTCGGATTTCGCCTGCGGTACTCAATTCATCGGGTTTCGCCGCCGTTTCGATCTATTCGACGGTGCCGATACGATCGATCTTTCGACCGTGCCGCGAAGTTTTTGGGATACGCACTTCGTTTGACTTTCGCGCTTTTTGGAGCACGAAGAATTCCGGCCGGCGGAAACGTTCAGCGCCTGCGAAAAACGCCAGTCGCGGGCAACTAGAACGAAGCCGGGGCTTGCACGTATACTGGTCCAAGGCGAGGACGTCCGCACCGGCGCAGTACGAGCGAAAACACCAGCGGTAGGACAAGGCGGTTGGTCTAGAAGGAGTCGACGCTAACGTCGTCCGGCAAGGGGATGCCTCTCGGACCGAAAATCCCCGAAGCAACCGGCGGAGCGCGCGCCGTGCTCGCCGGAACGCCCTGGGAAGCCGTCCACGACGTCGAGACGTCGACTCGTTGCTGCGTTGCGTCGAGATGTTCGATCGCCGAGACGAAGGCCCACGTGAGTGTGCGACTTGCGTGCGGAGACGTTCGGTCGAATAGAAGTTTTTCGACGTAACGCCGCGCGGTGTGCGTTCGTGGCATCCCACGGGACTTCGGACCGTGTCGTTCGCCGCCGATTTTCGAGTGCTATTATCTCCCCGATTTCAGCGTCTGTTTGTGCCGGCGCTGAATAGTCCGGGCTTGATCCATCCCTGAAACTTGCAAAGTCCCAAGTGACTTCCTCGTTGCTGCTCGTCGTTTACTGCGTGCTGATCTTCATCGCCTCGCTGTTGGGCGGGATGATCCCGCTCGTCGTGCGGTTGACGCACAAGCGAATGGAGTTGGCGGTGAGTTTCGTGGCGGGCTTGATGCTGGGAGTTGGGGCGCTGCACTTGCTACCGCACGCGATCGTCGAATTGGGACCGGACGCGAAGCTCGACTGGGTGATGTGGAGCCTGATGGGCGGCTTCCTGGCGATGTTCTTCGTCGAGCGGTTCTTTTGTTTTCATCACCACGACGCGCCCGACGAGACGCCGGAAGAAGCGGCGGAGGCGATCGGGTGCGAGCATCATCGCGGAGAGGGCCATCCGCACATTCATCCGCATGGCGAACAACCACACGGCGAAGAGTGCGCCGACGGTCACGCTTCCGACGCGGCGGGCGTGCCGATGCAGGGCGAACATTCGATGACGTGGACCGGCGCGGCGATCGGCATGACGCTGCACAGCGTTCTCGACGGCGTCGCGCTGGCGGCCAGCGTGGCGGCCGACTCGGATGGGCATCGCCACTTTGCCCTGGCCGGTTTCGGCACGTTTTTGGTCGTCTTCTGCCACAAGCCGTTCGACTCGCTCACGTTGGGCACGTTGCTGGCGCGGGGGACGAGGCCGTCGCCGCTGCGGCACGTCGTCAACAGCCTTTTTTCGCTGGCCGTGGTTGGCGGCGTGCTGCTGTTTCAAGCCGGATTGGCCGGAACGCCCGGCAAGCACGACGCCTTTCTCGCCTGCTCGCTGGCGTTCGCCGCCGGAACGTTCCTGTGCATCGCGATGAGCGACCTGTTGCCGGAATTGCAGTTTCACCACCACGATCGGGCCAAGCTGTCGCTGGCGCTGCTTGCCGGACTGGCCCTTGCCTGGAGTGTCGGATACTTCGAAACGACCGGCCATCAAATCCAGCGGCCCGACGGTGCGTCGCAGCGCGCCTCTCCGACATGAGACGCTTGCTTGACGGGACGACGACTGCGATCAGCACGGCGCGGACGTAGTCCCGAGAAAGAGAAACGTCTATCGCCGCTTGACGTGACGTGCCGAACTACATAGCGAGCAGGCGAGAGACGGCTCAACCGCAGCGAATGGATTCTCCAATCCCCAGCTCCCAATCTCCAGCACACAGCCCCCGCTCTACTCCCACTCGATCGTTGCCGGCGGCTTCGTGCTGATGTCGTACACCACGCGGTTGACGCCTTTGACCTCGTTAATCACGCGGGTCGAGATGCGGGCCAGCAGATCGTAGGGCAACCGGCTGAAATCGGCGGTCATGAAGTCGTCCGTGTCGACCGCCCGCACGGCCAGCGCATTTTCGTAAGTCCGCGCGTCGCCCATCACGCCGACGCTTTGCACGGGCAGCAGCACGGCGAAGACTTGCGATGTCTGGCGATACAGCCCGGCGGCCTTTAGTTCGGCGATGACGATCGCGTCGGCTTCGCGGAGCGTGGCGAGCCGCTCTTTCGTCACTTCTCCCAGACAGCGAACGGCCAAGCCCGGCCCGGGGAATGGATGCCGCCACACGATGTCCTCGGGCAACCCCAACTCCAGCCCGAGACGTCGCACTTCGTCTTTGAATAGATCGCGGAGCGGCTCGACCAGTTCGAATCCCAACTCGGCCGGCAGTCCGCCGACGTTGTGATGCAGCTTGATCGCCGCAGTCGGTCCATCGGGACTGCCGCCGCTTTCGATCACGTCGGGGTAGAGCGTCCCCTGGGCAAGAAAGTGCGCGTCCTCGATCCGCTTCGCTTCAGACTTGAAGCACTCGATGAACACGTGGCCGATCCGCCGCCGCTTCTCTTGGGGTTCCGTCACGCCGGCCAGCGCCGAGAGAAACTGGTCCTCGGCCTTGACCACGTGCAGATCGGTTTTGAAGTGCCGCGTGAATTCGTCGATCACGGCCTTCTCCTCGTCCTTACGCAGCAGGCCGTTGTCCACGAGGATGCAGCTCAGCCTGTCGCCGATCGCCTGATACAACAGCGCCGCGACGACCGACGAATCGACGCCGCCGGACAGGCCACAGATCACGCGGCGATTGCCGACCCGTGCCCGCAGCGCGGCGATTGTCTCGGCGGCGAAATCTCCCAGCCGCCACGTGCCGCGGCAACCGCAGACGATCTTCAGGAAATTGGCGAGCAGCTTGGCCCCTTCCGGCGTGTGCGTCACTTCGGGGTGAAACTGTATGCCGTAGATGGGAAGCTTATGATGCCGCACCGCCGCAATCGGGCACGTCGCCGTCGTGGCCAGCGGCTTGAAATCGTCCGAGACCTGTTGCACCTGATCGCCGTGGCTCATCCACACCGTCGTCTCATCCGGAACGCCGGCGAAGAGATCGTCGGCCGCGTGAAGTTCGCCATCCGGCACATTCAACCGCGTGCGGCCATACTCGCGGGCCGGGGCATGGGCGACTTTTCCGCCCAACGCTTCGCAGATGATTTGCATCCCATAGCAAATCCCCAGCACGGGAATGCCAAGCTCGAAAACCCGCTTGTCGCACTGCGGCGCGCCGGTTTCGTAAACGCTCGACGGGCCGCCGGAAAGGATCAGGCCCATCGGAGCCAGCTCGCGGATGCGGTCGGCCGACAAATCGTGTCGCACGATTTCGCAGTAGACGTTCTGCTCTCGCACTCGCCGCGCAATCAATTGGGCGTACTGGGCCCCAAAGTCGAGCACCAGCACTTTTTCGTCGGCGAGGGTCCCGCCGGCGTAAGAAATGTCGGCCATCGGTCACGTGTTCCATGTTCAGCCGAGTCGACGATTCGAGACCATAGATTTCAGAGGCGATCCACAAAGAAAACGCTTGTTCCTGGCACTGTAGGAGGCGAATCCTTTCGCCGAGGCACTCAGTTCGCGGCTCCGGCGGCGAAAGTATTCGCCTCCTACAGTAAGCATCCTACAGTAATCATTCTCGGCGATTCTTCGTAGAGAGACTCTCCGGTCGTGAACGGCGATTCGGCTGCCAGCATCCTTAAACGCAAAAAGCCCGACGCACACCGCCGGGCACTTGGCCGAATTATAGAAAACCGCGGCAGGGCGAACCAGTGGCCCGATTCCCGTCATTCCGTGTCGCCGGCGGCTAACCCGCCGGAAACTGCCGGCAGTACTCGTAGATCGCGATCGCCGTGGCGGTCGCCACATTGTGGCTGTATGGCAAACCGTAGACGGGGATTTCGACGACCCGATCGACCAGCCGCAGTTCTTCCTCGGTGAGGCCGGTTCGCTCGTTGCCCACCACGAGCGCGGTTCGCCGCTCGAAGCGAAAGTCGAACAGACTTTGCGAATTCGTCGCCTGTTCGAGGGCGACGATCGAATATCCCTGCTGTCGCAGCTCGCGCAGCACCGGCGGCAGCGTGCGATGCACCTCGACGGCGACCTGGTCCGCCCCGTCGCGGGCGATTCGCGAGATCACTTTCGCCGCGCCGCATGCGATCACCTTTCCCACGCCGCAACATCCGGCGGCTCGCACGATGCGCGACAAGTTGATATTGCTCCGCAGCGGCGAGCAAGCGACGACCAATGGACGCGGCTCGGCGAGCACGGTTGGCGGCTTGTGGCGGAGATGCGAGAAGTCGTTCATCGAGCGTCGAGTGTACCCTCGCAGCGAGCAAGTCCGCCAGCACGGCGGCAGTCCGACTTTTTCCGCACGGTAGTTGCCCGCTGCTTTGCCCCGTGCAATGATCGACGTTAAATACGTATTCCGAAACTGGATTCTGTAGGAGGCGAATCCTTTCGCCGAAATCACCGTCGAGCGATTTCTTCGGCGAAAGGATTCGCCTCTTACAGTTCTGGTATGGGTGCCAAGTGGGTGGATCGCCCTCAAACTAAGTGGAGTACGACGATGAATCGATGGTGGATAGTGCCCGCTGCGTTCGTTGCGACCTGCATTGTGCCACCGTGCCTTCGCGGGGAGATCAAGACCGTTGTTAACGTCAACCGCGGCGGTGACGCCACGCCGGACTTCAAGTTCGCCGACGTGCCGGCTCCGTCGAAAACCGACGCCGCCAACGCGGCGAAGTTCACGCTGCTCGACGGTCGCCGCGACGGCAACGGCGGCGATTTGGACCGGCTCAACGACGGCCGCGTGCCAGACGGCGACGACGTGCCGCGTGACAACTTCTTCTTCGCCGCGCGATCGAGCGGCGGGCGGATTCTCGTCGACTTCGGCAAGCCCATCGCCGTCAAGGCAATCAACACCTATTCCTGGCACGCCGACGCCCGCGGGCCGCAGGTTTACAAGCTGTACGCCAACGACCCGGCGGCGAAGGACATCGATCTCAAACCGGCCGCCGATGCCGATCTGGCAAAGGCCGGCTGGAAATTGCTGGCCGAAGTCGACACCCGAGTTGCCGATCAAGAGCCGGGCGGACAATACGGCGTGAGCATCCGCGATTCCGCCGGCGGCGACGTCGGCGAGATTCGCTATCTACTGTTCGCCATCGCCCGCACTGAGCGCGACGAAACCTTCGACAACACGTTCTACGGCGAAATCGACGTCGACGACGGCCAGGAACACGCACCGGCGGTCGCGGCCGCTCCGACCCGGCCCGAAACGCCCGCAGAAGTCGACGTGATGAAGATCGGCGACAAATACGAGATCGCCTTCGACACGTCGCAAATGCCGGAGATCAAGAAATGGGTCGATGAGAAGCTCAAGCCCGTTTGTGCCGAGTGGTATCCCAAGATCGTCGACATGCTGCCCAGCGAAGGCTACACGGCCCCGCGGCGGTTCACGGTCATCTTTCACAAGGACATGCGCGGCGTGGCCAACACCGGTGGCACGCGGATCAACTGCGCCGGCGATTGGTTTATGAAAAACCTCGAAGGCGAAGCGAAGGGCGCGGTCGTCCACGAGATGGTCCATGTCGTCCAGCAATACGGCCGCGCCCGCGGACGTAACCGCAATCCCGGCTGGATGGTCGAGGGGCTGGCCGATTACATCCGCTGGTTCCTGTACGAGCCGGCGGACAAGCGGCCGCGTGTCAATCCCGCACGGGCCAATTACACGGACAGCTATCGCACCACGGCCGCGTTCCTCAACTACCTCGTCGACAAGCACGACAAGAAGATCATTGAGAAATTCAACGCCGCGATGCGAGAAGGCAAGTACCGCGACGAACTCTGGAAGGAACTCGCCGGCAATACGGTCGACGAGTTGTGGGGCGATTATATTACGACGCTGCGAAGCGAAGGCGATCGCCGACGCTAGTGTGGTGTCTCACGCTGTTGGGGTCTTGTCCACGAACCGCGGATCGTTCGACAGTTCGAATGGCTTGGTCTAACCTCGGCTTTTTCCGTTTTCAAGCTGCTTGGCAGAGGCCGTAGTGTAGCAGCTTTTGCGTTGCGGGCGAGAGTTTTCGGAGATGATGGCCGCCGCGCGACGTGTTGGAAAACCCATTCCTGCCACAAGTAGCGGCGGACTTGGGCGATCATGCCCGAGAAGGTGACGTGGCGATTGCCGCACCACTGGGCGAGCGGCGTGTCGCGACGCTTCGTCGGCAGCGCGTCGTAAAGCACGACGACGATCGTGTAAAGCACGAACAGACACGGCG
>JBBDYI010000304.1:0-14681 GCA_040901705.1 Pirellulales bacterium
TTTGCGCCTATATCAAATCACCGCAACAACTTACGACTCAGGAAGTGCCATTCACTCCCGACCCCTTTTATGTGTGGGCGAGCGCGCGGGCGACCATGTCGATTAGTTCTTTTTGCCGGTATGGTTTGGTGAGCACGCCGAGTGTGTGGCCGCCGCTGTCGGTTAGGTCTTCGGCGAAGTAGCCGCCGGAGAAGAGGACGCGGGCTTGCGGGTCGATCTGCAATAGTTTTTCCAGGACGGCGTAGGCCGTGAGGCGGGGGACGTTGAGATCGAGGATGGCCAGATCGACGCGGCGGTCGGCGTCGTGGTAGACCGAGACGGCTTCGAGTCCGTCGGCGGCGAGCAACACATGGTAGCCCCGTTCTTCGAGCATCTGGCGGCCGACTTCGCGGACCATTGGGTCGGCGTCGCAGAGGAGAATCGTTGGCGCGTCGCCGCGCGGTCGGGTCGCGGTGGCGGCCGGCTGGCGAACGGTTTGCTGCTCGCCGTAGCGGGGAAGGTAGATGTCGAATCGCGTGCCGTGGTTGGCGTGGCTGGAACATTCGACCCAGCCGTGATGCTGATCGACGACGGACGACACGAGGGCCAGTCCGAGGCCCGCGGCGTCGCCGGACTGCTTGGTCGTGAAGCAGGGTTCGAAGACGTGGGCGCGGATGGCCGGCTTCATGCCGTGGCCGGAATCGCTGACGCGGATGCGGACGAATTCGCCCAAGAGCGCGTCCGTGTGACTGGGCAGATCGTCTGCGGCGATCGCCGTGTTTTCCATTTCCAGGGTAAGCAGACCGCCTTCGGGCATAGCGTCTTCGGCATTGAGAGCCAGTTCGAGGATTGCCTGGCCGAAGAGAAGTTCGTCGACGGCGACGGGCCAAAGTCCGGCCTCGGCTCGGTAGCTGATGCCGACGCGCTCGTCGATGCGCAAGCGCAGGTCGTTGAGGAGTTCGGACATTTGTTGATCGAGGTCGAGCGGCAGCAGTTGCCCTGCGGGTCGGCCGGAGAGCGCCGCGAACATTTGCAGGCGCTCGGCGAGCTTGGCGGCCTGGTGGGCGGCGACCTCCACGCGTTCGATCAATTCGCGCTCTCGGCTGTCGGGACCGCCGAGATTGCCGGACAGGGCCAGCGAGGTGTTGCCGAGGATCGCGGTGAGCAGATTGTTCAAATGGGCGGACAATCCGCCGGCAACGCGGGCGGCGGCGTCCATTTTTTGCCCGCGAAGTCGCCGTTGTTCGTTTTGTTGTTTCGCCCGCTCGAATTCGATTCGCGGGGAGATGTCTCGCACGGCGAGCACCGTGCCGAGGCGCGCGCCGCGGGCGTCGTGGATGGGCGACAGCGTGCCTTCGACGGGGAAACCTACGCCGCGGCGGCCGATGATCCAGGCGCCCTGGGGCAAGTCGACGGATGCGCCGCTTCGCGCGACTTCGGCGAGCGTGCCTTCGAGCACCGGCGCGCCGGCTTCGGTCCGCAGCACACATACCTTGGTCGCCGGGTGCGAGATGGCTTCTTCCGGCGGCCAGCCGGTTAGTTTTTCCGCGGCGGCGTTGGCGAAATGGACTCGGTCGTCCGGGTCGATGGCGATCACGGCGTCGGCGATTCCGTTGTAGACGGCCGCGAGCCAACGCCGGGTTTCTTCGAGCCGCCTCTCGGCGCGGTGCTTGGCGAGGGCCATTTCGATCGTGGTTTGCAACTCGCGTTCTTCGTAGGGCTTGATGAGGTAGCCGAAGGCTTCGGTTTCACTCGCGCGGCGAACGGTTTGCGGGTCGGAAAACGCCGATAGGTAGACGATCGGCACGTCGTGGCGGGCATGGATGCGGCGGGCCGCTTCGACGCCGTCGTCCGTGCCCTGGAGGTGAATGTCCATCAACACGAGGTCGGGCCTGGTGGCAACCGCTTTTTCGACCGCTTCGTCGGCCGAGGAGGCGACGCCGGAGACTTCGTAGCCGAACTGTTCGAGTTCGTTGCGGATGGCCGAGGCGACGAGGCGCTCGTCTTCGACGACGAGGATGTGTGTGGCGGGCATGGCGATGGTCCTTTGGGTTGGTTATTTCGACTCGGGAAATTCGATCGTGGCGGACGTGCCGCGGCCGTTTTCCCAGGTTAGTTCTCCGGACAATTGGTCGACGAGTGAGTGGACGATTTGCAGCCCGACGCCGTTGTTGCGCTGTAGGGCGTCCGGGTCGATGCCGACGCCGTCGTCGGCGACGGTCAAGTGGATGCGATCGTCGTGGCGATGGATTTCGATGCGGACTTCGCCGGCGGCGCGATCGCCGAAGGCGTACTTGAAGCAGTTGCACGCCAGTTCGTTGACGATCAGCGCGCACGGGACGAGCTGATCGATCGACATCGTCATCGGTTCGGCGACGACGGTGGGCCGAATGTCGCCGCCGCCGATGTAATACGAACGATGCAGCTCGCCGACGAGTTGGTGGAAGTAGGCGGCGAGATCGATGTTGGCGAGGCGGGCGGAACTGCTGAGCCGCTGGTGGACGAGGGCGATCGCGCGGACGCGTTGCCGGCACTCCGTGAACATGTTCTTGACGGCCGGGTTTTGGGCGCGGCTGGCCTGCAAGCTGAGCAGGCTGGTGATGACCTGAAGATTGTTCTTGACGCGATGGTGCAATTCGCGGAGCAGCACCTCTTTGTCGTTAAGTGACGATTCGACTTCGCCGAGGGCGAGGCGGAGGTGTTTTTCCGACTCGCGGAGCGCCAGTTCGGCTTGCTCGCGCTCTTCGATTTCGTGCCGCAGCGAACGGTTGGCGTCGGCGAGGTCGGCGGTGCGCTCGGCGACGCGGGACTCGAGTTCGTCGTTGGCGTCGTGAAGCAGAACCGACGCTCGCCGGTAGTTTTCCTGTAAGTAGCAAATTGATAAAGCAACGCCGACGAAGACGGCGAGGCGGACGACGTCGGCCACGCTGGCGAGGACCGAGAACCGCGGCGTTACGAGGAAGAAATCGACGATCACCGACGAGAGCACGATCGCCAGCACGGCCGGGCCTTTGCCGCCGAACCAGGCGGCCAGCGTTACGGCCGCGAAAAACAATACGATCGGCGTCGATTCGAGCGGAGGAATCCAGTGCTCGACCAACACGGCGACGACGACGGCCACGGTGCTGACCAGATAGGCCAGCAGGCGATTCTGCCAATTATGGCGAAACAACTCGGTGCGACGCGCGGACATGGGAAGGACTCGGCGGCGCTGGGACCGCAAGCGTGCGCGAAGCGCACGTGGCTGCCCAACCGGTTTCGCGGGCCGAGTCCGAACCGTATTGGGTTTTTACGGTTTCGCGGCGCGGCGGCGAATTGGCGATCCAGCGTCTGATTAGCATTATACGCGGCGGCGGCGGGAACGGTGGAAGAGCGGAAATTGCGGGCGAGAATCGCGGCCGGTTGGGCGGCGGCGCGGCGGCGTGAAGGCGCGACGGGCGGATGCCCCGGCGGAGCGGCAGGGGCGTGGCGGGTTGCGGTGCTACTGCGTGCTCGTCGTTGCGGTGTCTATGCAGATTCGACGATCTCTTCAAGCCACGATGCAAAGGTCTTAAAGCGTGGACAGCGCTTGGCCACTTTTTCCACAGAGATGATCGCGAGCAATTTGCTTGCGTGTTTGATTTTTGCGTATTCCCCTTTTTGCGTTTTGCGCGTGGCGGACTTGAGTTTATCGAAAAGGCTGTCTTTGGGTTCGTCTTCAAGATTCGCTCGTTTTGGCAGGCTGGGTGAGTGAAAATCCTGGCCGTAATAACTTGCGAGAACGTTGGCGTCCGCGACGATCCAGGCTTCCATACATTGGACCATCAAGTGAATGTGTTCATCCGGAACCGCGGACAATTCCCATCCGTCTCGAACTTCGAGATGCCGCTTGCGACAGCGCGCGTTTTCTTCGTGCTTGCCTCTTGTTTCGACTGCGATGGGTCCCTCGGAATCGACAAGTAGAATGCAAAGCGTTTCAGCGTCGCGATTCTTGCGCTCATTTACAAATGCTTCGTAAGTTTGCTGGCGACCGCCGCAGGGCACCATTTTCCAACGCAGTTGCTTTTCTTGGGCGGCGCGTTTCTGAGCTCCAAATAAGTTGTCGAGTCCGTTACGCAATTCCGTTCTCTGGTCGGCGGTGTCGCCGCCTCCTTCAACGTAGATCGCGATCGCTTTCACGGGTTGCCTCCCAACTGCCCGATGCGCCAAATCTCACCGAGGCGGTATTTGTCGAGCCAAAGGGAAAGGCGTTCTGGGTCGACGCGCTCGAAGACGGTCCCCCCGCGGTTTTCACAAACGACGACGGAATTCGCATGCTCCGTCAGAGCTGAGACGAGTTCATCCGCGTGTGTGGTGACGACGAGTTGCGTTCGCTTTGACGCGTCGACGAGCAGATCGGCGAGCATTGTGACAGCGTCGGGATGTAAACCGAGCTCGGGCTCTTCGATGCACGTGAGCGGCGGCGGCGCGGGCGACAACAATAGGGCGAGCATCGCCAAGAAACGAATCGTACCATCCGACAATCGCGTTGCCGGAATCGGTGCTGTCAGGCCGTTTTCGTGCAGATAGAATTGGACGGTGCCGCCCTGAATTCGCGTACTGAATCGTTTGAACCTGGGCAAGAACCGCGCCAGCAGGCGGTTGAATTCGCTGCTGGCGTCGGAGTGTTCAATCTCGTTGAGGATTAGTCCGAGGTTTCGAGAATCGGCCATGATCGCGTCGGTCGGGAGGTCAGCCGGCTGTGGCTGTCGCAAAACTGCGAAGCGGCCGAAGCTCCATTCTCTGAACATTTGGATGCGTGCAAAGCTCTGCCCGAGCCACGTCAATTCGGGGTAAAGGTCAGGGTCTTTGCGTTGGGAAAGCACGGATTCGTCCGGAACCAAACTTTGCCGCTTCAAATGCCTTTCTGTCCATTGTGTTCCGGCATCTCCTTGGACGATTTCGCGAACATTGATCACTGGGCGACCACTTTGAAATCGGTAGAAAAAGAAAACATCCTTCGCCGACGGTTGTCGCTTCTCTGTTTCTTCAAGCACTTCGTCGGTGACTTCCGTCCGTTGTCCGGAAGAGGTGAATGACAGCCGATAGCGCAAACTCGTCGCGTCTGCTGATGGGCTGATAACGGCCTCGATGGTCGCGACCTTCGACGAGTTCTTTCCTTTCCATAGCCATTCGGCGGCGCCGCCGCCATCGCGTATGGCATCGGCGAACGCCGCCGGTGCGGCATGAAGAAGCTCGATCGCCTCGATGACGTTGGACTTGCCCGACGCGTTGGGCCCGATCAGCACGTTTAAGGCGTTGAACGGAAGCGATTCCGAGTCCGGCGCAAAGGAGAGCAGTCCCGAAAGCTTGAGGGATTTTAGGAAGACCATTTTTACTGCCTGAATTTGCGAGGTTATTCGGATCGCGTGAGCGGCACCGGAGGCGTTCGTCACGGGCTTGGCGGCTTCCTACCCCGCCTCACTATGCGGCAGAGCGGTGGACTGTTCGACCAGATATCGATGCAGCCGCTCGAATTCTTCGGGGTTGGAAAAATGGACAATTATTTGACCACGGCCGCGGCGGCGGGCGGCTTCGCGGATTTCTACTTTGGTGCCGAGCGCCGTGCGAAGCTGTTGCTCGAGCGAGGCGATGTGGCTGCTGCGGGCGCTACGGCGGGTTGACTTGGGCTTAGGCGAGTCTGCCGCGCTGCGCGGCACGTCGATTTCGCCAGCGTTGCCGGCGCTAACGATGCTGGCGGCTTCCTGCGAGATGTCGAATTCGGCGTGCTGACTATTTCCCTGGTGGTCGTGCCCTTGATGGTGATGCCTGTTTTGTTCGTCGTCGAGGCGGCGGATGATTTCGGTGACGAAGTCTTCGACCTCGCGAACGCTGAGTTGTTCCTCCAGGATTCGCCGGCTGATCGTGATTTGCTCCCACTCGTCGCCGAGCGGAAGCAGCGCGCGGGCGTGACTTTGCGAAATGAGGCCGCCGCGGATGAGTTGCTGGACTTCGTCGGGCAGTTCGAGCAGGCGAACGAGGTTGGCCACCGTCGAGCGATCGATCTGGACGCGAACGGCGAGTTCTTCCTTCGTGCACCCGTAGGTGTCGAGATAGCTTTGGAACGACGCGGCTTTTTCCAGCGGGTTGAGATCCTTGCGCTGGACGTTTTCGACGATGGCGATCTCGGCCACCTGGCGGTCGTCGGCCTGGCGAATCCAGCAGGGCAATTCCGCCCAACCGGCGAGAATCGCGGCGCGCAATCGGCGCTCGCCGGAGATCAGCTCGATGCGGCCGCCCCCATTTTCGCCATCGTCGACGCGGCGGACAACGATCGGCTGGATGACGCCGTGCTGGCGGATGCTTTCGGCCAGCTCGGCGAGTTCCGATTCGTTGAAGTCTTGCCGCGGCTGGAAGCGGTTCGGAGTGACGTCGTGGACCGAGATGAAGACGATGCCGTCGTCGCGCGAACTATCGACCGAGCCGGTGGCGTGGGCGGGGTCGGCGTAGTGGGCGTCGCCATGTTGACCGCCATCGTGGCCATCGCCGCCGCCGTTGCCATCGGCGTCTTGGGCCGGATAAATCTGCGGCGCGTCGGGCGCAGCGATCGGTTGGTAGGACTGGCTGAGCAGGGCTTCGAGTCCGCGGCCGAGTCTTCGTTGTTCGCTCATGACTGGAGAACCTCCATACAAAGTTCGACGTAGGCCCTGGCGCCGCGGCTGCGCGGTGCGTAATCGAGGACCGTTCGGCCGTGGCTCGGTGCTTCCGAGACGGCCACGTCGCGGGGAATGACGGTGTGGAAAACGATGTCGCCGAAAAACTCGCGGACGTCGGCGTCGACTTCGCCGGTGAGTTCGAGCGTCGGATCGTACATGGTGAGCAGGATGCCGCCGAACTTAAGGCGGCGCGATTGGTGGATGATGCGGCCGATGACCTGGATCATTTCGGTCAGGCCCTCCATCGCGAAGTATTCGCATTGGATCGGCATCAGCACTTCGTCGGAAATGGAGAGGGCGATTTCGGTGAGCCGGCCGAGCGACGGCGGGCAGTCGAACAAGGCGTAGTCGTAGCTGGCCAGGCCGGCGGTCATCTGGCGTTCGAGCGTCACCGCCGCGACCGCGTCGCCTTGGGCCAGGTACGCCACATCGCGATACGATCGGCTGCCGGGCAGCAGGTCGAGACCATCCACTTCGGTTGTGCAAACGGCATCGCGGAGCGGCGCGCCGGTGGCCAGCGGGTGGTCGGTGATCGGCTTGTGGCCCAGGCCGCCGGTGGCGTTGCACTGCGGATCGAGATCGACGAGCAGCGTGCGCGCACCGCTCTTGGCCAACGCAGCGGCGAGGTTGATCGCCGTCGTCGTTTTGCCGACGCCGCCTTTTTGGTTGGCGATGGAGAAGGTGCGGGACACGGGGGTCGGGGGTCGGAGACAGGAGACAGGAGACAGGAGACAGGAGACAGGAGACAGGAGACAGGAGACGGGAGATTGGGGCTGTTGGATGCTGGTGGTTCTTGATTGCGGTTGGGGATTCTACTTGTTTGGTGGCCGGTTGCGGAATGCCTGTTTTCGGCCACCCCTCGCGTGGTTGTGCTAGCAGAAAAGATTGCGCGTTTCACGTGAAACGCGCTGTCGTTCGCGTTTGCTTAACCGAACGTTTCACGTGAAACGTTGGCGTTTGGGCGGATCGCGGCCACGACCGTTGCGACGGTTACGACCGATACGACCGCTTGCGTTGCCGGTGGTGCTAGCGGAAAATGTCGCGCGTTTCACGTGAAACGTTGGCTTTAGACATGAGGAGATGCGATGTCCGCCGTTGATCGTCCGGTCGACACGAAGAAGGTCGCCCGCCGCACGCTGCACTTCAATTCGCTCGACGACATCGTTGCCGAGGCGGAGCGGTTGGCGGCCGGGTCGCCGAAGATGTTGGGTAACTGGTCGCTTGGCCAGACGCTGGTTCACCTGGCCAGGGCGATGGACATGGCGGTCGAGACGCCGCCGTTTCGTGCACCGTGGATCGTGCGGCTCATCGGACCGCTGCTAAAGAAGCGGCTGCTCACTCGGCCGATGTCGTCGGGATTCAAGCTGCCCAAGGACGCGGCCGCGCATCTGATACCCACGACGACTAGCGCCGCCGATGGTCTGGCGGTGCTGCGGCGATCGATCGACCGGTTCAAGGCGGGACCGCGGCTGCCGCGGCACGACATCCTGGGCCGGATGACGGACGACGACTGGTTGCGGTTGCAGCTACGGCACGCGGAGCTGCATTTGAGCTTTGCGGCACCGGATGGGAAATGAATTCGGCCCGGCGACGCACTCGCGCGACGGCGGCCGATACATTTCGACTACGGCTCCGGATTCGGATCGTCGCGGACGGCTCGCCAGAGTTCGAGGTACTTTTCGCGGACGTAGGGGTCGAGCCGCTCGGCGAATTTGTCGTCGAGGGACATGGCGGCGATGACTTCTTGAACGTCGCTAAGATCGCGAATTCGGCGCGGGCTCGTGATGCCCGAGGCGAGTTTCATTTCAATGAGCGTTTCCAACGGCACGAAACGGGCACTTTCGATGACCGTCTGCTTCTCGGCCGGATTCGGGAATGCGACCGGTTTAGGCAGTCCGTCGCCGGGGAACTGGCCGGTGACGAGGAACTCGATCCTCACGCCGTGCTCGGTGTCGCGGAGGTTCTTGCTGCCGGCGAACACGGGGACGTAGCCGCGGCCCTCCAACTCCTCGTGGATGCGCTTCAAGTCATCCGCCGTGACGACGACGTCGATGTCCTCGGTGAACCGCCGGTAGCCGTGGAAGAACAGGGCCATCCCGCCGGCGATGGCGTAGGGAATGCCGAGGTCGTCGAGCCGCGCGGCGAGTTTGGTGAGTGTCTTGTGAACCGCGCTTTCGCGCTCGAAGTGCATACCGCCCTCCTCGAATGCCCAGCGGCGGTCGGCGTTGAGTTTTTGTTCGTAGGCGATCATCGCGGCGGCTCGCAGTGGCTTCTAGTTCATTATATGCCGATCGGGCCGCTGGCGAAAACGCCGCGTTTCACGTGAAACGTTGGCTTTGCGGTCGGCGTGGGCCGTGGCGCATGTCAGGTCGGCGCGGGATTCGTTCTTTGAGAATGGTGGGTCGAGCGCCGCTTGACCTGACCTACGCCTTTACGGAGTTTGGCTCGCCGTCGAAAACGCCGCGTTTCACGTGAAACGCACCCCGATTGCGAAAATGGCTGCGCTTGCGTTTGCGGCGGATGGCGTCGCGGTGTAACAATTCTTCCTCCGCTGCGCTTATAATCTACAGACCAACATCGATCCTTCCGCCGCGCTGTTTCGCGCTGCGGCCGCCTGGAGGAGAATCGCGATCATGGCCGAATTGACCTCGCCGCTGGATATCACCACCTGGTTCGTCGGCCAGCTTCGGGCCAACGGCCTGGTCGCCAAAGCGAAGGGCAAGATGACGCTCGCTCAGAGTCTCGGCACGCTGGGCGGGCTGGTGGCTCACGAGGCCGAGAAGCTGAAGTGGTTCAAGCGGCAGGTCCAGTCGCGTGGGCCGTGGGACTTCAAGGCCAACTACCTGAAGGACGCGCGAACGGCGGGCGTGATCTTCGCCGGCGCGCAATACCGCAACGACATGCCGGGCAATTTTCACTACGGCTTCGTCGGCGCGGCGGCCGGTTTCAGCGAAACCGTGCTCGAGCTCGGCGCGGGCCAGGCCCAACTCCGGTCGAACACGTCGAAGCCGGAATATTGGTGTACCGCCTTCGACGACCCGGAAGACAACGCCTACGTGAAGCTGGGCATCGCGCTTTACAACGCGAAGGGTGTGTCGGTCACGGTCGCGGACGTCGACGCATATCTGAAGAAGTTCAAGCTCACCTCGTGCGGCAAGCCGGGCTGGATGACGCAGCAGGTCATCGAACAGTTGTTTCCGGCGGGGAAGTGACGGAGCGCCGCCACGATTCGATGGCGTTTTGGGCGACGATACTTACCGCGAGCGCGCCCGATCGCGGGGCGAATTCGATCTTGTTGTTCATCGCCAGCCGCAGCACGATCTTGTTGTTCGTCAGTTGGCCACATTTGATGTATCGAAGATCGTAAAAGGTTGTCGTGTCAATTTGGATTGATTCAACGACCGTGAACGGGACGGTCGTCCGCGAGACAATCTTCTGCAACACGAACCGGTCGCCGTGAATATCGAACCACAGGTACGGCACCCGCGTTGCCGTCAAAACCGCGCCGGCAAGCATGACGCACGCGAGAACCAGTTCGCGGCTCCAAATGGCCAATGCGCCGACGACGAGCACGAACGCGACGTAACCCAACCAGACGCCCAAGACATTCAGCCCGACGTAAAACGTTGCTGGCAGCGACAAGCTGGTCTGCGGGACAAGCATCGTCTCCACCGCGACGTGCTTTCTCGCGGCGTCGAGAATCTCGTTGACTTGTGGAAGCCTGCGCGAAATGGGGATCTCCGTTCCGCGCCAAGAGCAGCGGAGAACGACCGCCGTCTCGCGGTCGGTAATCGTGTCGACTTCGGGCCATTCGAGCCGTCGTCGACCGCGAAGCAGTCGTCGCCAAACGATGCCCGACGACGTGGCCGTCAACGACTCGCAGGCATAGATCCACAGGACGACGCTCAGCGCCGCGATGGCTAAGGAAATGATCACCAAGAAAGTGACTGCCGGCCGCCTGGTCGTTTCCGCGACGATCAGCGTGATACCGACGACCCCAATGATAGTGGCCATCAATTTGAGCAACAACGGATGGCGCGCGACGACCGGAACATCGTCGCCGGCGTTGTCGGGCGAGTTTATGTCCATCGCGGCGTCCCTGTTCGGGTTGTCCTTGCGGCGAAGGCCGCGCGTTTCACGTGAAACGCGCGGCGTTTGCTGCCAATTCAAACGATCGGTTACGTTGCCGATGCGCTGGTCTCCTGCCATCGCGCGACAACTTGCTCGGGCGTAGCCGTGCCCGTCGTGCCGAGTTGTTGGATCGTGATCGAGGCCACGAGGTTGCCGATGGCGGCCGCTTCGATCTCGCTCGCGCCGCAGAGCAGCGACGCCACGATGCCGGCTGTGGCGCTGTCGCCGGCACCAACGATGTCGATTTCGCCGCGGACCGGCGGGGCGAGGACGATCGCGGTTGATGCGTCTGTCGCCACGAGAATGCCGCGTTCGCTGAGTGTGCAGAACACCGGGCGGCCGGTGCGGCGAACCATCGCGGCGACGGCGCGGCGAAGTAGTGCGTCCGCTTCGTCGGGCTGGTTCGCGTCGACGCCGATCGATGCGAGGCATTCCGCGCGGTTCGGCTTGAGCGTGCCGAAATCGAACTCGCCCATGTGGGCGCGGCTGTCGACGAAGATGAGCTTGTCCGGTTGTTCGTTGGATAGCGTTCGCAGGAACGATCGCACCTCCGGCGAGACGACGCCCCAACCGGACTCGACGACCTGGTCGCAGACAATCAGCCCGTCGCACTGGTCGAAGGCTTCGCGCAATCGCTGGCACAATTGCTCGCGCGTCGTTTCGCCAATCGGACGGCGGGTGCGAACGTCGAGGCGGTTCAACTCGCGATAGACGGAAGCCTGATCATCGACTGGCTGCATCGGTTTGGTGTACGTCGGCGTGAGTCGCGCTGGATCGCGGAGCACGTGCCGCGGTTCGACCGGCAACTTCGCCAGCTCGCGCATTAAGTCGTCGCCGTGGCCATCGTCGCCGATGACGGTGATCGGCACGAGCTTTCCGACGCCGCGCGAACCGACGCCGCGCGAACCGACGCCGAGCGCGGCGAGGTTGTTCATCACCGTGCCGACGACGCCCGGCGAATTGCGGACCCGCGAAACTTGATAAGCCTCGAGTCCGGTTTCGATCGACATCTCGCAAACGCCTGGCTCGATGTCGAGATAGCGGTCGAGGTACAGATCGCCGACCAGCGCGATCCGCAAACCGCCAAAGCCGGCCAGCAGCGATTCGAGTCGATCGAGCGAGAGCATGAGGGAGGGCGAGGCGGGCAAGGCCGTGGGCGATAAACGGTAGGTCAGGCCAAGCGGCCGAACATCTCGACCATCATACACGAACGCCGCCCGCGCTGGCCTGACGGAGTCCGCGATCCAGCGCTGGTGCCGTCAGGTCGGCGCGTGTTTCGTCGTTCGAGAATGGCAACGCTCTTCGCCGCTTGACCTGACCTACGCGCTCCAGATCACTCCACCTCCCGAAACACCACTTCATACTTCTCCTTCACGTCGCCGGTCGGCAGCGGCACCAACACGAAATCATCCGTAACGACCGGCTTCAATTCCGCGCCGCCTTCGATCTTAACCTTCCCAATTCGCCGCGGCAGCATTGCGATGATCGGTCGCCCGCCGCGCTGCGACCCGTTCTTGTTCACTGGCTTGAACGTGTCGGCACCGGCTTTTGGCGTGATCGTTAGTGTCCATTTGCCGTCCTTCTCGACCAGGCTCTGCTCCCAGCGCAGCGGTCCCGGCGCGAGCCGTGCGTCCCATGCCGGGTCGCCGTAGAACGCCAGCACGTCGCGGTCGTGCAGCAGGCCCGCCGCGTCGCCGCGGCCGCGCGTCTTGCCTGGCTCGGGAATCTCGCGGGCGACTTCGGGGAACTCGGTTTCGAGCCGGTGGAGCAATGCCTGTTGATTCGCGAAGAACGCCTCGGCCATGTTGAAGCGGCCCGGCTGCTCAACGAAATAATCGAGCATGCCCCAGCCCGCGTAGCCGTACCACGTCAGCACGGTGTAGCCCGCCATCTGCCGCACGCCGGCCGAGTTCAGCCACGCCAGAGCCATCGCGTCTTGCGAGTCGATGTGGCCCATCAAGCAATTGCCGACGGCCAGGTACACCTTCGGATTGTCGGACACGATCTCGAACGGCTCGGCGTTGCCTAGCTTCGTGCCCTTCGCGTCGCCCGCCGTCGGATGCCCGAACAGCTTGCCGCCCTGAGAGCGAAACGAGCCGTTGCGAAATGCGAAACCGATTTGCCAGTCGCGCTGCGTGGCATGGCCCGAGGTGACGAACAAATCGGCGCGATAATCCGCCAGCGTTGCCGCCAATGCCTGCGTCGTATCGTCCGGCCCGCGCTCCTCGCGTGCCGCGCCATTGGGCAGCTTGCGCATCATGCGGTTCTTCACCAGCTCGCAATACCACACGCCCTCAGTGCAAGCCGCCAACTCGATGTCGGTTCCCGCGGCGACTTTCTTTACCAAAAGTGGCGAAGATGTTTGCACGATATTCAGCGCATTTTCGGCGTCATAGCCGGTCACAATTCCCCACAGCGCGTCGGTGTACGGATCGTCATCGAGCCGCCGCGTCAGCCGATGCACGTCAGCCACAAACTCGCGCGTCGCCTCCGTCGGCGTGGCGACGAAAGCAATGTGCCGGGGCATCGATTCTTTGAGCGCGGCGAGGGCTTCGTCGACGTGCTTGTCGAATGTCACAACGCGGGCGGAGTGTTTCGCCTTGAGCACATCGACGACCTTCGACCACGCGGCGTCGCCCGCGGTCTGCGAAGAAACAACGATCGCATAGTCTGCCTGCTCGCCAGCGGACGCCCGCGCGATGACGACGCCCACGACGATCGCGGCAACGAAGAGACGGTTTAGCGACATCCTCATTCGATTACTCTCCTTACTGCGAGTCGACCACTCAATCAGCGAGCCGATTTGCATTTGCAAATCGATAGGTAACGCGGCATTATGCGTGCCGTATGAATCCGAGCAACTACCACCACCAATGTCGCCAATGCCAAATACAGGTTCGGTCGTTGCTGAACAACTCTTTCCAGCCATCCTCCGGCAGGAGCATGACGACCCAAGTGCAACCTGCTTCTTCCGCAGCGCTAGCTATGACGCTCAAGTCAACGAGGAGAGCATTGTCGTCGTCGGAGAATCGTCCATATTGAGCGATTCGTCTCAGCCACGTGTACTCGCCAAGCGTGTCGCGCCGTTCAACCTCTCCGCGCACGGCTATTGCGAGAAGGCGAATGTGCTCGCGAAGCGACTGCCGAAAGGCCAACTCCACCATTTCAGCAACCACGGCGTCCCAAGCCTCACCATCCGCCTCCTCGGGCTCCGGGTTTACGACAGACTTACCCGAAGGTCCAGAATACATCCACTTTCGGTGTGTCGTGATTCGGGCAGGTGAAATGAACGCACTGTTGGCAAGAACGGTGCGCCGTTCGTCGTGAAGATCGAAATCCGCACGCGACCAAAATGCTGGCGATGCATATCGGACAATCGCTCGTGCTCGCACGCGATCGTGCAATTGAAGCAGCGCTTGCTGTTGATGCGGCGTGATGCCGACCTCGAAGTAAGGGCCGCCCATCCGCCCGTAGTATTTTGCACGCTTGTTATCCTGAAACACGGGCCGCTTGAACTGCATGAACAAGCTGCAAAACCGCCCCGGAATCTCATCGTGAAACTGTGGCGGTAACGCGGGCCACAGGGCTGGCGACAATGGTATCCGCCGCGGGATTTGTACGCTGAGAATTCGCCAGATTGCATGGCTCTTTACGGGATCCGCAGCCGCATCAATGCCTATATATGCTTCGATCGACTGTGTCGGGACAAATGGACTGGCTCGCCCGCGTGCGAGTTCAATATGCGCTGCCGCTTCGTATTGTCGCTCCGCAAACTGTGGCTTCTTCATTGGTGGTTTGTCCGAAAATCGTTCATTGCGCGCAGAAACGGTAGGTCAGGTCAAGCGGCCAATCGACCCAACCATCATATACGATCCCGACCCGCGCCGGCCTGACGGA
>JBBDYI010000305.1:0-14561 GCA_040901705.1 Pirellulales bacterium
TCGTTGCGTCGAAATACTTTACGCTTCGGGAAGTGCCATTCCTCCCGTCCCCTTTTTTTATGAGACTGATCAAAATTGCTGCCGCGGCTTTGAATCAGACGCCGCTTGATTGGGATGGGAACCGGGAGAGGATTCTTTCGGCGATTGGTGGGGCGCGCGCGGCGGGGGCTGGTTTGCTTTGTTTGCCGGAGCTTTGTGTTTCGGGGTATGGGTGTGAGGATGCTTTTTTCTCCGCGGGGCTGCATGCGACGGCGCTGGACGTGCTCGATGAGATCGTGCCGGCGACGCGGGGGATGGTGGTGGCGATTGGGATGCCCGTGATGCATGACGGGCTGTTGTACAACACGGCTTGCCTGGCGGCGGATGGACGGATTTGGGGCTTTGCGGCGAAGCAGCATCTGGCGGGGGATGGGATTCATTACGAGCCGCGGTGGTTTCGGCCTTGGCCGGCCGGGCGGAAGGGGACGGTGCCGGTCGGCGGCGAGAATTATCCGATTGGCGATTTGGTGTTCGACTGCGGCGGCGTGAAGATCGGGTTTGAGATTTGCGAGGACGCCTGGGTGGCGGACCGGCCGGGGCGGCGGCTGGCGGCGCGGGGCGTGGATGTGATTCTTAATCCCAGCGCGAGCCATTTCGCCTTCGGCAAGACGCGGCAGCGGGAGCAGTTCGTGCTGGAAGGAGCGCGGGCGTTTTCGACGAGCTACGTCTTTGCGAACATGCTGGGGAACGAAGCGGGGCGGGCGATTTATGACGGCAACGTGTTGATCGCCAGCGCGGACAAGCTGCTGGCCGTGGGGACGCGGTTTTCGTATCGCGACGTGGTGCTGACCACGGCGACGGTTGACGTCGATCTGACGCGGATGCACCGGGCGCGTCATGCGAGCTACGAATTGGTGGAGGACGCTGAGAGCGAGGCGCGGCGCATACCGGTGGCGTTTTCGTTTCCGCCGACAGTTTCGCAAGCCGCAACCGCCACGACACCGACGGAAGTGGCGCGTTGGGAGCAAGGGCCGAGCGTGAAGTGCGAGGAGTTCGCACGGGCCGTGGCGCTGGCGCTATTCGATTATTTGCGGAAGAGCCGGGCGGGCGGATTTGTGGTGTCGCTTTCCGGCGGGGCCGATTCGGCGGCCGTGGCCGCTCTGGTCGGGATGATGGTCGAGTTCGCGGTGGCCGAGTTGGGGCGGGATGCGTTCGTGGAGAAGTTGGCGCACGTCGCGGCTCTGTCGAATTGTCAGACGAGCCGCGAATTGGTGCGGGCGTTGCTCTCGTGCGTGTATCAATCGACGCGGAACAGTTCGCAGACGACGGAAGATGCGGCGCGGGCGGTCGCGGGAGCCGTGGGCGCGGAGTTCATCGCGTGGAGCGTCGACGAGTTCGTCGAAGGGTATACGGCGACGGTGTCGCAGGCGATCGGTCGCGAGCTGTCTTGGGCGACGGACGATTTGACGCTGCAAAACATTCAGGCCAGAGCGCGGGCGCCGGGCGTGTGGTTGCTGGCGAATCTTCGCGGGGCGCTGCTGCTGGCGACGAGCAATCGCAGCGAAGCGGCGGTCGGATATACGACGATGGACGGCGATACGTGCGGCGGATTGAGTCCGATCGCGGGAATCGACAAGGCCTTTTTGCGGCAGTGGCTGGCGTGGGTCGAGACGGCGGGACCGGCGGGCTTGCGGGCGATGCCGGAACTGGCGGCCGTGACGCGGCAAGCGCCGACCGCGGAGCTACGCCCGGCGGCGGAACATCAGACGGACGAGGCCGATTTGATGCCGTACGATTTGCTCGACGCGATCGAGCGGGCGGCGATTCGCGACAAGCAGACGCCGCTGGAAGTGTTCGAGCAGATGCGGGCCAAGTTCACACAATACGGCGGGCCGCAATTGGCGGCGTGGGTCGAGCGGTTTTTTCGCCTGTGGTGCCGCAACCAGTGGAAGCGGGAGCGGTACGCGCCGTCGTTTCACCTGGACGACGAGAATCTCGATCCGAAGACGTGGTGCCGATTCCCGATTCTGTCGGGCGGGTACGAACGGGAACTGGCGGAGTTGCGGCGAGCGGCGGCGGGCGGTTCGTAGCGTCTACCGATGAATTCATTGAAGATTGAAGTACGACACGCGGCATGAACGCACACCGGATTGACGTCATCGATTCCCACACGGCCGGCGAGCCGACGCGCGTCGTCGTGTCTGGCGGACCGGACTTGGGCGATGGTCCGCTGGGCGAGCGTGTGGGGCGGTTTGCCCGCGAGCACGATCGGTTTCGGCGGGCCGTGGTGAATGAGCCGCGGGGGTCGGACGTGTTGGTCGGCGGTTTGCTGGTGCCGGCGTGCGACGCGGCGTGCGCGGCGGGCGTGATCTTTTTCAACAACGTCGGCTGTTTGGGTATGTGCGGGCACGGCACGATCGGGTTGGTGGCGACGCTCGCTCATCTTGGCCGGATTGCCGCAGGCGAACATCGGATCGAAACGCCGGTCGGCGTCGTGGCGACGACGCTGCACGACGATGGCAGCGTGTCAGTGACGAACGTGGCGAGTTTTCGCAAGGCGAAGCGCGTGGCGGTCGAAGTGCCGGGCGTGGGCGTCGTGCATGGCGACGTGGCGTGGGGCGGGAATTGGTTTTTCTTGGTCGAGGATCATGGGCAGGCGCTGGAGGTTGCCAGCGTCGAGATGTTGACGGCGTACGCCCGCAAGGTCCGCGTGGCGGTGAACGCGGCGGGGTTTGCCGAGGTGGATCATGTGGAACTGTTCGGCCCGGCGAAACTGAGTGAGGCCGACTCGCGGAATTTCGTGTTGTGTCCCGGCGGGGCCTACGACCGTTCGCCGTGCGGCACGGGGACGAGCGCGAAGCTGGCATGCCTGGCGGCCGACGGAAAGCTTGGCGAGGGCGAGACGTGGGTGCAGGAGAGCATTGTGGGAACGACGTTCGCCGGGCGGTATGCTTGGATCGATCGGGCGGCCGGCCGCATCGCGCCGACGATCACGGGCAGGGCGTTCGTTATCGCCGAGGCGACGCTGCTCGTCGACGAGCGCGATCCGCTGGCATGGGGATTGGGCTTGGAATAACGCCTAGTATCTTGCAAACGCCGCGGCGTGAATGGGAACATGTCGAAACACGTCGTGGTGATCGGAGCGGGCATCGTCGGGTTGTCGGCGGCGTATTATTGCGCGCGGCGAGGGCATCGCGTGACGGTGCTCGATCGCGCGCCGCAACACCGCGACGGATGTTCGTTCGGCAACGCGGGGATGATCGTGCCGAGCCACTTTACGCCGTTGGCCGCGCCGGGCGTAGTTTGGCAGGGGCTGAAGTGGATGTGGAATCCCCGGTCGCCGTTCTACGTCAAGCCGCGGTGGGATCGCGAATTGCTCTCGTGGGGCTGGCGGTTTTGGCGGTCGGCGAGCCGGCAGCACGTCGAGCGGTGTGCGCCGGTGCTGCGCGATTTGAATCTGGCCGGGCGAGCGTGCTACGAGGAATTGGCCGCGGCGTCTCACGATTTTGGATTGGTGCGGCGGGGCTTGCTGATGCTCTGCAAGACCCGCGACGCGCTGGCTCACGAGGCGAAAACGGCGGAGCAAGCACAGGCGTTGGGCATACCCGCCGAGGTGTGCGACGGCAAACGTCTGGCGGAACTCGAACCGGACGCGCGGATGGACGTGGCCGGCGGCGTTTACTTTCCCCGCGATTGCCACTTGTCGCCGAACCGGCTGATGGCGGAGATGGAGCGGCGCGCGGAGGCGGCCGGCGCGCGGTTTCTGTGGGAGAGCGACGTGGTGGGCTGGCAGATGGTGGGCCGGCAATTGGCGGCCGCTAATACAACGCGCGGCGAAGTCGGCGGCGACGAATTCGTGCTGTGCGGCGGCGCGTGGTCGGGCGAAGCCGTCCGCGGATTGCGGCTGACGCTGCCGATGCAGGCCGGCAAGGGATATAGCGTCACGCTCGATCGGCCGCGACGAATGCCGAAGACCTGTGCGATTCTCGCCGAAGCGCGGGTGGCGGTGACGCCGATGGGCGAGTCGCTGCGATTTGGCGGCACGATGGAAATCGGCGGGCTCGATGAGTCGATCGACCGGCGGCGCGTGCAGGGGATCGTCGACGCGGCGGTGCGGTATTACCCAGATTTGCGCAGCGAGGATTTCGCGAACGTGCGGCCGTGGTGCGGTTTGCGGCCGTGCTCGCCGGACGGGATGCCGTACCTGGGCCGGACGCGGCGGTTTCGCAATCTGTCGATCGCGACGGGACACGCGATGATGGGGCTGAGCCTGGGGGCGATTTCCGGCAAGATCGTCGCGGAACTGGTCTCGGACGAGCGGCCGGAGTTGGCGCTGGAACTGTTGTGCCCGGACCGGTTCGGATGATACGCGAGGACGTTACGAATGCGCTTGGCGCCGCCGAGCGGTCGCCGCGGCCGCTTAGATTCGAGCGACGATGCCGGTACACTGAGAGCTTGCGAGCGGAAGCAACTCGATAGGTGGACCGCCGCTCCGCCACACGTCGATAAACAACTTGGGTACGCATAAATGTCGAAAGCATCGCCGATCGAAGCCGACCGCCGGCACGTCATTCACTGCTTGCATCACGGGCCGACCTGCGACGATGCCCACGTGTGGGTCAGCGGACGCGGCGCGTTGTTGTTCGACGACAAGGGACGCGAGTATTTCGACGCTTTGGCCGGGCTGTGGAATGTGGTAGTCGGGCACGGCCGGTCGGAGATCGCGGCGGCGGCTTCGCGGCAAATGAACGCGCTGCCCTACACGACGAGTTACGCGGGCAGCACCACCCGGCCGGCGATCGAGCTTTCGGAGCGATTGGCAGGGCTGTTCTATCCGCAGATCAATCGGTTCTTCTTCACGTGCGGCGGCGCCGAGGCCAACGAAGCGGCGTTCAAGACAGCACGCTTCTTTTGGAAGGTCGCCGGGCGGACCGAGAAGACGAAGATCATCGGCCGCACCTGGGGTTATCACGGCACGACGCTGGCCGCGATGTCGGCGACGGGGTTGCCGGCGTATTGGCCGTGGTTCGAGCCGCGCGTGCCGGGCTTTTCGCACATCGAAAGCCCGTATCCGTATCGCTTCGTGCCGCCGATCACATCGGCCGACGATCGGCGGACGCCGGGCGAGATGGCGGCTGATTTGCTCGAAGAAGCCATCGTTCGCGAGGGACCGGACACGGTGGCGGCGTTTCTCGGCGAGCCGATTCAGTGCGTGGCGGGCGTGATTGTGCCGCCGGACGACTATTGGCCGCGGATTCGCGCGATCTGCGACAAGTACGACGTGCTGCTGATCGCCGACGAAGTGATTACCGGCTTTGGGCGGACCGGCGAGTGGTTTGCGCTGTCGCGTTACGGCGTCGAGCCGGACCTCGTGACCTTCGCCAAGGGGATCACGAGCGGCTACTTTCCGCTGGGCGGGCTGGGGATGAGCGACGCCATCGCTGCCGTGCTCGACGACGCGGAAACGAGCCGCGTGTGGATGCACGCCCATACGTATTCCGCGCATCCGGTGGGCTGCGCCGTGGCGCTGGCGAACTTGGACATCATCGAACGCGAAGGACTCGTTGCGCAGGCCGCGGAACGGGGGCGGTATCTGAATCGACGGGCCGCCACGCTCGCCACGCACAAGAACGTCGGCGAGGTCCGCGGGCTGGGGTTGATGACCGCCGTCGAGATCGTCGCCGACCGGGAATCGAAAGCGGAGTTTCCGCCGGAGGAGAAGATCGGTGCGCGGATTCACGCGGCGACGCAGCAGCGCGGCATGTTCACACGGATGCGGGGCGATGTCTACAACATCGCACCGTGTTACATCGTCGAAGAGCGGCAGATCGACCGGATGGTGGAGATTCTCGGCGAGTCGATCGACGACGTATTAGGTCCGAAGTCTGTGCTTTAGTCTGAAACGAAGTCGCGAAATGGTTTCTTTGGTGCGTAAAGTTTTCGCCGGTCGCGAAGTTGCCTGGCCTGCGTTTCGTTGCCCGTCTGCCCACGCGGCGGCGAAGCTGAACCGCGTGTTGTAGTGGCCCAAGCCGACGCGCTCCGTCACATCCTCGTAGTTCCTGTTGCCCAGGCTCCGCGGAGCAGCATGTTGCGGCTGCCGTTGTTGGCGTCGTGATAAGGCATCGGCTCGCCCATCGCCCCGCCGCGCAACGCGCCCACCGTCGGGTTGTAGCCGCAAACATACACGTCGATGCGGCCGTCGGCGTCGTAGTCAACACGCCGCAAGCGAAAAGGTTTGGGCGAAAGTGCCGAGGCCGAATTCGAGGCGAAACCTACCGCGGCCTTCGTTCGACATAAACAACACGCGCATCTCGTGGGCAACGACGAGATCGCGATCGCCATCGTTGTCGAGATCCACCAGCAGGGCACTGGCCGAATAGTCCAGCCAGTCCGCGCCGCTTTCGGCCGTCGCGTCCTTGAGCGTCCCGTCCGGCTGCTGTATGTACAATAGGTTGGGCAGCCCGCCCTGCTGACAGACGTAAAGGTCGTCCAACTCGTCGACGTTGACGTCGCCCAGAGCCAGCCCATGATTGGCGACCACGTCGAGGCCGTGGTCGCGGGCCAACCGCGCCCGCCAGCGATCGGTCGAATGCAACAACTGCGTGCGATAGGACTCGTTCGATCCGAGAACCGATTCGGTGCAATCGACCAGCAACCGACCACGAGCGCCATGCTGCACGACTTCCTCATGAGTAAGTACCTCGATCGAGACGAGCCGCGGCGGCGGCCTTCCGTGCATTCGGCTCGATGTGACGAACATGCTTTTTTACGAAAATCCGAACGTGCCTTATCGATGAGTCCGCGTTCGCCCCAGAGCTTCGAATAGGATTTCACATGAATCTCTTCCTCAGCAAGCCTTGTCGCGGCAAGAAGCGCAAACCTACTCGTAGCTTTCGAGTGGAATCGCTGGAGCCTCGCTTGGTTCTCGATAGCACCGTCGTATTCAATGAGGTCATGTACAACCCGCTGGGCGACACCGACGATTCGCTCGAATTCGTCGAGTTCTTCAATCAGCTTTCGGTCGACATGGACGTTTCCAATTGGACCATCGAAGGCGGTATCGATTTCACCTTCCCGGCGGGAACGATCGTGCCCGGCCGCGGGTATGTGGTCGTCGCGGCGAACCCGACGGCGCTGCAGGCGGCGAGTGGATTTGCCGGGGCGCTGGGGCCTTTTTCGGGCCGGCTCGACAACGACGGCGAAACGCTCGGGTTGTTCGACATCGACGACCGGCGGATGAATTCGTTCGAGTACGATGACCACGGCGACTTCCCGGTCGGCCCGGACGGCGGCGGTCCCTCGCTGGCGAAGGTCGATGCGTTCGGCGCGTCCGAGGACAAGCTCAACTGGGACGTCAGTTCCACGATCGGCGGAACCCCCGGCGTGGCGAACACGACCGGTAGCAATAGTCCGCTGGCAATCAACGAAGTGCCATCTTCGCTCGACGACAACTTTTGGGTCGAAGTGGCGAATCTCGGCGGTATGTCGGTCAATCTGCAAGGAACCGTGCTGGCGACCACGCTGGTCGCGACGGGCGAGTTGGGCGCGCAATACGTATTTCCGTCGCAAGTGCTGGCCGCCGGCCAGAGGGCCGTCGTTACCGAAGCGCAACTTGGCTTTAGCGTTGCCGCGGGTGAAAAGCTATTCCTGTACGGCCCGGGCCTGACCACGTTGCGCGACGCCCAAGTGATGACCGAACAACCCCGCGGTCGCTCGGCGGAATTCGATGGCCGTTGGTTGTATCCCGACCTCGCGACACCGGGCGCCGCCAACAGCTTCGCGTTTCACGATGAAATCGTGATCAACGAGATCATGTACGCGCACAGGCCGTTCCTGCCGACCGCTCCCGGCGAAGTCTTTGCCGACTCGGATGAGGAGTGGATTGAACTGTACAACCGCGGCGCGACGCCGGTCGATCTCGGCGGCTGGACGTTCGACGATGCGATGCGCTACGAATTCGCGCCGGGCACGATTCTCAATCCTGGCGAGTACCTCGTCGTGTCGAATGACGCGGCGGCGCTGGCGGCGCAATATCCGGGCATCACGATCGTCGGCGATTTTTCGGGATCGCTGGCCAACCACGACGACTGGGTTCGATTGTTCGACGCGAATGGCAACCCTGCCGACGACGTTCACTATTACGACGGCGGCCGTTGGCCCGCGCTTGCCGATGCCGGCGGTTCGAGCCTCGAACTCCGCGACGTCGATGCGGACAACAGCAAAGGCGAAGCCTGGACCGCCAGCGACGAAGCTTCCAAATCGCAGTGGACCACGTTCAGCTTCACCGCCAGTGGCGTCGAGCCGCTGAATTGCTGCACTTCGCGCAACGAGTTTATTTTCGGCCTGCTCGATAGCGGTGAATTCCTGATCGACGATCTGAGCGTTCGCAACAGCGGCGGTCAGGAAATCCTCCAAAACGGAAACTTCCAGTCGGACACGGTGGGCGGCTTGCCTTCGTCGTGGCAGCAAATCGGCAATCACGACACGGGCCGCATCGCGCTCGATCCCGACGACCCGACGAACAAGGTGCTGCACGTCGTCGCCCAGGGCGCGCAGGCACACGTTCACGACCATGTCAAAACGACCGTGATCGGCAGCCTCAACACGGGCAACTATCAGTTCAGCTTTCGCGCCAAGTGGCTGGGCGGCTCGCGAAAGATCAACACGCGGTTGTTTTTCACCCGCGCCTCGCACACCTCCGTGATGGACGCACCGGCGTTGAACGGCACGCCGGGCGTAGCGAACTCGGCGGCGGCCGCCAACGTCGGACCGACTTACGTCGCCATGGCGCACACGCCGATTTCGCCGAACGCCAGCCAGGCGGCGACCGTATCCGTTCGCGTCGACGATCCCGACGGAGTCGCCAGCGCGCGACTCTGGTATTCGCTCAACGGCGGCGCGTGGTCCAACGTTGCGATGAGCGCCGGCGCGGACAATCTCTATACAGGCGCGATTCCTGGGCAATCGTCGGGCCAGGTCGTTCAGTTCTACGTCGAAGGGACCGACGGCCTCGGCGCGACATCGACCTACCCGCGAGACGGCCGCGATTCACGCGCTCTGTATCAAGTCAACGCCGGCATCCAAGTCGCGCCGGTCGACACGGTCCGCGTCATCATGCTCAGCGGCGATCACAGCGCGCTGATCGCCAAGCAGATGAGCAACGACACGTTCGGCGGCACGTTCGTCCGCAACAACACCGAAGTGTTTTACGACGTCGACATTCGTCAGATTGGCTCTCGGTACATCCGCCCCAACAGCGGTTACAAGATCAGCTTCAATCCCGAGCAACTCTACTACGGCGTTCACGACTCGATTCGGATGGACGTCGATCTGATAGACGAATATCTCTATGCCCAGTTGATCAGCGCCGCGGGCGGCGGCAAAACGAGCTTCTACAACGAAGTGGTCCATTCGTTTTCGCCGCAGTACGGCAGCCGCCGCATCGTGCTCAACCTGGCTCGTTACGAGAACATCTATCTCGACGAACAGTTCGAGAACGGCAGCGACGGCACCAAGTTCGAATTGGACGACATCACTTATCCCGGCGGCGGCGGCAACAGCACCGACGTCAGCCCGCAGGACATGTTCTATCGCGGCGACAGCGGCGAATTCTATCGCGGCCACCTGCTGATCAAGAGCAATCGCGAGAAGGACGATTACGAACCGTTGGTCGAGTTCACTCGCGTGCTGCAAAACACCGACGGCCTGCCCAACGACGCCTGGAACCAACAGCTCGACACGGTAATGGACGTCGATCTTTGGATGCGGCACTACGCCACGCAGGCCTACTTGGGCAACTGGGATACGTACGGCTTTGGCCGGCCGAAAAACTTGCGGCTTTATATCCGACCGGATGACGGCAAGATTATCCCGTTCTACTGGGACGCCGACCGCGCCAATTTGACGGATTCGTTGATCTACAACGGCGGCGCTTCGCGGCTCGACGAAATCCGCAACGTCCCGGCCAATACGCGGTTGTTTTGGGGACACATGTGGGACTTGATGAACCGCACGTTCAATCCAGAGTACGCGGCCCATTGGCGGACGAACTTCGCCAGTCTGGGCATCACCACGAAGGATCTGACAGCCCGCACCAACCAGGCTCGCGCGCAGGCGCAATCCACGATCCCGATGATCGCCTTCAACATCACGTCTCCCAATGGCTCGGTCAATGACGTTGTGGCGACGATCTCCGGCGACGGCTGGATCGACCTCCGCGAAATCCGCCTCGCCGGCAACAACGATCCGCTCCCCGTCAAATGGATCGACAACAACAGTTGGCAAGTCACGGTGCCGGCCGCTTTCGGCGCCAACACGCTCACGCTCGAAGCGTACGACTTCCAGGGCAATCTGATCGGGTCCGACACGACGACGATTAGCAGTACGATCGAATCGCGGCCGCTACGAGATTCGCTCCGCATCACCGAAATCCACTACAACCCGGCGGAGAGCGGCGACGCCACCGAGTTCATCGAATTGATGAACATCGCCGCGGAAGGGACGCCCACGCTCAATATCGCCGACGCGCGATTCACCAACGGCATCCTGTTCGATTTTACCGCGGCCAGCATCACCACGATGGCGGCGGGCGAACGCCTTGTGCTCGTGCGAGACTTGGCCGCGTTCCAAGCCGAATACGGCATCGACGTCCCGGTCGCCGGCGTCTACGTCGGATCGGCGCTGAACAACGGCGGCGAACACATCACGCTGGTCGACGAGAACGACCTACCGATTCACGATTTCACCTACAACGACAACTGGTATCCGTCGACCGACGGTGGCGGTTATTCGCTGACGGTGATCGATCCGCTCGGCGATCTCAACGCCTGGGACACCAAGGACGGCTGGCGGCCCAGCGAACACCTCGGCGGCTCGCCCGGTGCGGACGATGGCGGCGTGATTCCCGGTTCGATCGTCGTCAACGAAATCGTCACGAACGGCACGGGCGGCGACGGCGATTGGGTCGAATTGCTGAACAGGACCAACGACCCCGTGGACCTTAGTTACTGGTATCTCAGCGACGACGCGCTGGACCCTCAAAAATACCGGTTCCCCGCCGGCACGTCGATCGCCGCTGGCGGGTTCCTTGTGTTGACGCAAACCGCCGACTTCGGCAATGCAGCAAATCCGGCCAGTCTCATCCAATTCGAATTGAACGAACTGGGTGGCGGCATCCATCTGCGCTCGGGCGACGATCAGCAGATGGTCACTAGCTATTACACGTCGACCGCCGTCGACGGCTCGGAACCGGACGTCAGTTTCGGCCGCTATGCAACGTCTAACGGATTCGACTTCACCGAACTGCAGTCGGCGACCCCAGGGGCCGCTAACGACCTGCCCGCGTTCGGCCCGGTGATCATCAACGAGTTGATGTACAACCCCGTTGCGGGCGGCGTCGAGTTCATCGAGCTGCGCAATGCATCGGCGAGTCCGATCGATTTGACCGGCTGGAGTTTCATCAACGGCATCGACTACACGTTCGCCGCCGGAACCACGATTTCCGCGGGCGGCTATGTGGTGCTCATCGAAGGCGCGGACGGCGGCGACGCGGCCGCCGAAGCAGCGGCGTTTCGCGCGGCCCACGGCGTGCCGGCGTCGGTCGGCGTTCACGTCTATACGCAAGCCATCAACGGTGTTTTGGACAATGCCGGCGAGAAACTAGAACTAGCTCGTCCTGGAACGCTGGTCGCTGCTTCGGTCGTCGTCGACTGGGCGCGATACAACGACCGATCCCCTTGGCCGACTCTGCCTGACGGCAACGGACCATCGCTGGCCCGCGCCGACGCCAGCGCCTACACCAACGATCCGACGACCTGGGCCACCGGCAACAGCGGCGGTACGCCCGGCACAAATAATCGATTCTTCGATGTCACGCCGCCGACCGATCCGACCAGTCTGGTGGGCCGCGTCGGTAACGGCAGCCTGGCCGAGTTGGCCTGGACCGCGTCGGCCGATCCGGAAACGGGGATCGGTCACTACGTCGTGTATCGAGACAACGTGGCCGTCGGCACGGCGCCGATCCCACGATTCTCCGACACGTCTGCGTTCTCCGGCGGCAGCACGGTCACGTATGAGGTGTCGGCCGTCAATGGCGACGGCGCGGAGAGCGGCCGCGTCGGCGTCGCGATTAGCATCGGCACGCAGACGATCAGCTTTCAGGATGGCATCAACGGTTACGCCGGAACGCGAGACTCCGAAATTAGCGAAGGCGCTCCGGACTCGAACAACGGTCTCACCGACCAAGGACTCGAGGTCGACGGCCAAGACCCTGGCGGCAACGATTTATCCATACTGCTGCAATGGAACAATCTCTCCTTGCCCGCCGGCGCCACCTTGGCCGGCGCATCGATCACGGTGACATCCTTCAATGCCGGAAACCAGTACGAGTTCTATCGCCTCTTGCGCGGTTGGGAGGAAGGTCAGGTCACCTGGAACTCGTCTCGAACGAGTCAAACCTGGGCAACGGCCGGAGCGAAAGGCGCGGCCGATCGCGGCCAAGTCGTTGGTCTATTCAACGGACAAACCGGCGTCAACACGACCGCTCTGAACGCGGCGGGAGTCGCGATGGTGCAGGCCTGGCTCGACGACCCGGCGAATAAGAACTTCGGCGTGATCTTGGCCGACCCCGGCACGTCCACCGATGGCGCGGACTTGCGTTCACGCGAATTCGGCACTCCCAGCGAGCGACCGATGTTGAATCTTTCCTACGTCGCCCCGGCCGACCCGCCAGCGCCCGGCGATCTCGACCTCAACGACGTGGTGAACGCCGGCGACGTCGATCTCATGCAATCCGCGCTCGCGGCCGGCGTGCAGGATGCGGCGTTCGATCTCAACGATGATGGCCAGGTAAACTTTGGCGATCTCTCGTATCTGGTTGTCGAACATTTAGGCTCAGCCGTTGGCGACGCCAATCTCGATGGTCGGGTGGACCGCGCCGACGCGGCGATCGTCGCCGGGAACTTTGGCGCGATTGGCTCTGGCCGGTGGTCGCTCGGCGACTTCAACGGCGATACGGCCGTCGGACTGGCGGATCTAGCGTTAGTGCAACTAGCCCTAGGTTTCCACGCGCAAGCACCGGCAAATGCACCATCGAAAGCGTCGTCTCCGATGGCTCCGGCAGCGCGCGCGGCCGATGTCGTGCTACGGTCGCCCGAATTTGTGCCCACACGCCGAGGCACCGGCGAAAACGCCGAGATCCGCCGACGCCGCATGATTGTTGCAACTCCCCGGTCAAGGCCGCACCCGCGGTCCGGAAAGGAAGACGCTCACAACAATCTCCGTGCGACTCGAACCGATCGCTCGCCCCGAGTTTCAATCGAGGAGAACCTGCGCGAACGGCGTGCCGGCTTGCTCGACAGCATTTGACACATCCACCGTGTCGTTTGCATTGCCCAACCGTGTTGGCCGACAGTTATCCCTGCGGCACGCCTGCGATAGCCCAGGACTTTCGGCCAGCAGCGGACTGAACTAAAAGGGAACGGGAGTCCGTGTTCGCTCCCATCATCCGCGGCGCGATATCGCGGTTGGAGAATAGTAGGCTTCCCGTCGCCACGATCCAGGATTGGGTCGAGGGCGCGGTGACGGATGACGGTTGGGTGGTGTACGGCACGACGAACGCCGACGGCCTGCAATTTCGTAGCCGCCAGCACGCCACCGCGGCAGACCGGCCGAAACTGGTCGTGCGGTACACCGTGCCGCGGAAGGCGCTGCAACTGTCGGTCTCCAGCAATCAGTACCTCACTCGCGCGCATGACACCGCATGGGACCTGTCGGCGGCCAGCGGCTTTACGGCTTGCGGCTGGATTTACCGCGATACGAACGGCTTGGCCTACTTCGCCGGCAAGTACGCCGGCATCGGCACACGGGAGTGGATTCTCTACAGCAGCTCGTCGAGTTTTCTGACGGCCCGGTTGTGCGCGGACGGTACGTCACCGACGGTGTTCAATTCCATCCTGAGCGTCGCGGCGACCGGGCAGTGGCGTTTCATCGCCTTGCGCTATGATCCGGCGCAGGTCGGTGCGGAACTCATCGTGAATGTCGACGGCTCGAAAGATGCCACGGCGCACGCCGGCGGCCTGTTCAGCGGCACGGCGGCCCTGCGGTTGGGAGCGAGCGATCATTCGCTCGCCGACTCGCACAACGGCCGGATGGACGCCTGGGGATTCTGGAATCGAGCGTTGCCGGACGCCGAACTCGACGCGATTCGCAACGGCGGCCGCGGCCTCGAATTCCGCCACCTTACGACGGCGCAGCACAACGGACTGATCGCGTTCTACGGTTAAATAACCTCCCAGATTAAGACGGCGTATTTGCTAGACATTCCGTGCTAGCATGGTCCAAAGTGGGAGGTTATTTAATTCTCGATCCTAACCGTTCACGGGCTGGGGAATTGATCTTGTGTTGATTTGGTGTTTCGCGCGACATTGGGGGCATGTCGCGTGGATCGGAGATCAAAGTCACGGAGGAAGTGATTGCTCGCCAACCGGCGGAGGCGCAGGCGATCATTCGCGCGCTGTTGGCTCAGAATGCCGCGCTGACCGAGCAGGTGGCGGCGTTGAAACGGGAAGTGGCAGAACTGAAGG
>JBBDYI010000306.1:0-14545 GCA_040901705.1 Pirellulales bacterium
GATTGTCCGTCCGGGTCGCGGTCGTTGGCGAGCACGCCCAGCGCAACGCCGACGACCAGCGACGATCCCGGCACGACGAAGTATCGATCGTTGACCGCCCGCGGCGCGTCGGGAATCGGGTTGACCGTGATCGTAACCGTGCCCGGCTGCGAGTAATCGGAACCGTCCCAAGCGCGATACGTGAACGTATCCGTGCCGAAATAATCGGCGCTGGGCGTGTACGTAAACGTGCCGTTGTCGTTCATCGCCACCGCGCCATGCGCCGGCTGGGCGAACACACTGGCCGTCAGCGGATCCATCTCGCCGTCGGTATCGTTCGCCAGCACGCCCGCCGCCGGGTCGCTGACCGTCAACACCACGTCCTCGTCCACCGCATACGCATCGGCCACCGCCACCGGCCGATCGTTCGGTCCGGGAGTGACTGTAATCGTCACCGTCACAGGATCGCTCTGCGCCTGGCCGTCCGTCGCGGCGTATAGGAAAGAATCCGGACCCTGGTAATTCTCGTTCGGCGTGTAGGTGAATGTCCCATTCGAGTTTAGCGACAGCACGCCGTGAGCAACGTCCTGCAACAGCACCGCCGACAGCGGATCGTTTTCCGGATCGAAGTCGTTGACCAACAGCGCGGTCGAACTGTCGATCACCGTTGCTTCGAGTTCGAGGTCGAAGCTGATGTCGCTGCTCGTTGGATCCTGTTGGTGGATTTCGACGGCCAGCAGGTTTTGGCCCGTGACCAGCGAATCGCGGGGCACGGCGAACGTGAAGAACGTGAACTCGTCGTTTTGGCCGATCGTGGCCGGCCCGGCCAGCGTCGAGAAACTGGCGCCGGGGGCGAGGTTGTCGCGCAAAATCTCGACGCCGTTGAGGAACACCGCGGCACCGTCGTCGCGCACCAATTGGATGGTCAGCGAAGTCACGGCGTTGGCGTCGGCGACGTCGAAGAACGTGCGGAAGTAGGTCGTGATGTACTTCTGGTTGGGATCGGCGCCGAAGCCGACGACGGTCCGTTCGGGTCGATTCTCTTGGCCCGAATCGCCATAGCCGTATTCGGCGCCAAGATTGTTCGGGTTGTCTTCCTGCACCCACGCGCTGTCGTCGTATCCGGCCGCCCGCCACGCGGTGCCCTGATCGCTGCCGGTGTCCAAGTATCGCCACACCGACCCGCGCGGCAGCAGAATCTCGGAGTTCGACGCCGTCAGACGGTCGGCGACGAGCGTCGTGTTCTCGACCACCGTGTAGTTGTCCGCCGCTCCGCGCGGTGCGTCGTTGACGGGCGAGACCTGAATGCTGACCGTCGCGTCGTTCGAGTTATCCACGCCGTCCGATACGGCGAACCGGAATGTATCCAGGCCATAAAAGTCGAGGTTCGGCGTGTACGTAAACGAGCCGTCCGGATTGACCGACACCATGCCGTTGGCCGGCGCGAGCAGCAGCACCGCCGAAAAATCTCCCGGCACGTTGTCGACGTCCGTCGCGCCCAATAGCAGGCCTTCGGCGCTAGCTACGGATAGTACATTGTCTTCGGCGACGTTGTACGACTTGGCGGTCGCCAGCGGCGGGTCGTTGACGCTGGCCACGGTAATCGACACGGTGGCGACGTTGCTGTTGGCCGTGCCGTCGTTGGCCACGTACTGGAAACTGTCTGGGCCGTAATAGTTCGCCGCCGGCGTGTAGACGAACGACCCGTCGGCATTGAAATTGAGCGTGCCATGCTGCGGGCCGGAACCGGGCACGACGCTGGCGGTGAGCGGGTCGCTGTCGGCGTCGGTGTCATTGTCGAGCACGCCCGTCGCGCCGCCGGAAAACGTAATCGATACGTCGTCGTAGTAGATTTGCGACCACTCGTCCTGGGTGAAGCCGCCGCCCGACGTGTTGTAGGCCCCCAATAGGACCATATGGTTTCCGGCCGTCAGCGGCACGTCGAACGTCGCCAACTGCCAACCCGAATCGTATCCTCCCGGCGTTCCGCCCTCGCGGTGAATGAGCGAACTGTTCAGGGCCGTACCGTACCGCACGCCGTCGATCGTCAGCACGGCTTCCCCGAATTCTCCGTTGTCGTGACCGCCGCCTTGTCGAAGTCGATAACGCACGGAGAGTTGAGCCGTCCCGCTGCCGGGTACGTTGAAAGCCCGCGACCAGCCGCCGGACGAGGCCCGATTTTGGCCGCCGCCGCCGCCCTGATTGAGCCGCACAGTGACACCCCCGCCAGTGAACCCGCCCGCGACGTCCAGGGTGCCCGAAGCCAGATCGCCCCGAGTGGTGCCGAACACGTCGTCGGCGTAAGCGAATCCGTCGGTGCCGCTGGCGCCCAACGTCATGGCGGCGTCGAAGCCGACATCGCTGCTGCTGGGATCGGCTTGATGGACCTCGACGGTCAAAACGTTCGTGCCGGCGTGCCAGTTGGCGCCGCTAAGGTTGATCGGAATGTCCGAGTACGTGATCTCGTCGCTCGTGCTGAAGGCGCCGGTAAGCGTGTTGGTCGTAAGCGGCCCCGACGGAACCCACGTGTTGGGATTCATATTCACGCGGAACACTTCCACGCCGTTGAGATAGCCGATACATCCGTCGTCGCAAAGAACGTGGGCGGTGGCAGTAACCTCGGCCGCCTGCGCGGCACTCACCGTAATCTCGCGTCGGAACAAATACGTCGAAACGAGATTTGGCCCGGAAGGCGGCACCAGGCCGGCCAATACGTTCGGCGCTCCGGGAAACCCCGTAATCCCACCGGCTTGCAACGGCGTCGGAGCGGATAGCCAACCGCCGATCGCCGCCGTCGACGTGGCGACATCGAAACTCGGATTGTTCCAGGCCCGCCCACTTCCGTCCGTCGGGTACGTTTGGTTCAGGCCGTTTTCATTCTGAATCTTGTCCAGATACTGCCATGTTGCGCCCGGCGGCACGATGTTGGCCCCGGCCGCGGCGTTGAAATTCGCATTCAACGCGAACGGTATTACCGCCAGCGCGTTATCTTCCTGGACGTCGAAACTGTCGTCGACCGCCACCGGCGCGGCGAGCACCAAGCGTTGCTCGAGCGATTCGACGCTGCCAAGGCGGCGACGGTGGTGGGCGGAGAGGCGATTGCTTTGGGGTATGCGGCGAAACCGTTTCAACATCGGTGTTTCAACTCCTGGTGCGGACGGTGGCGACGAATGCGAATCTGGGCATCGCGAATCTGGGCATCGCCATCTGCCGAAAGCAGTCCATTATAGACAAATCTGACCCATTTCTATCGAATTCGTAACAGTGAATTTGCAAGGCCTGTGCGGCATTGTCGTTGGGTGGTGTCTGGCACGCTACTCGACCGCCGATGGAGGTCGCGTCGCTGGGGCAGAAAAGGCGCTTGGCCAATCGCGCCCGCGACGCCCTTTTGCCGCCACTTCATGACGAGGCGTTTGGTCCGATATGTGAAAGTTGAAAGGACAGGGACGTTCCGTGTTAGATAGGTCGCCGCGCGTCGAATGCCCGGCTGCGTTTCCCGATTCCGTCCGCCAATTCGCAATATCGACGAGATCCGGCTACGCGGCGAACCACGCGCGGGGACCGCCAGCGAAGCTCGGCGACGCTTGCCCATGATAAAACCCAACGCCCGACAAGGAGTTTCGTGCCGGCAAGTTTTTTTTGTTGTTCTTGTGGGCCGGCATCGATCGTGCGATGAAATTCCCACGCTACGTGGGGGATGCCGCACTTGGATCGCGCGCGGAAGGGCGATCGACGCGCGAAAACTCACGGCACATCCGGCTATTTTCCTGTGGCCGCCGCTGCCGCAGGCTCCGCATCCAGCATCACACATCGCATGTGCGGGCTGCCGCACGCAACGCCGCGACGACGTCCTTGCCCTTGGGGATGAATTCCTGCCCGACGTAGCCTTGATATCCCGTGGCGGCGATGGCCTTCATCACCGCGGGGTAATTGATCTCCTGGTCGTCGTCGAGGTCGTTGCGGCCGGGATTGCCGGCCGTGTGGTAGTGGGCGATGTAGTCCTTGAACTCGTTGATTCGCTGGATCACGTCGCCCTGCATGATCTGGACGTGATAGATGTCGAACAGCAGTTTGAGCCGCGGCGAGCCGACTTGCTTGCAGACCTCGACGACCCACTCGACGTTGTCGGCGAGATAGCCGGGATGCCCTTTCATCTCGACGGCCACGCGGGAGTTGAGCATCTCGATGCACAGGTTCACCTTGCGGCGTTCGGCGTGGCCGACGATCTTCTTCAGGCCCGCCACGGCGTTCTTGATGCCGTCTTCTTTCGAGATTTTCGTGGTGATGCCGGAGAATGTAATGACGTTGGGAAAACCTGCGTCGGCCGTGGCGTCGATCGCCGGGCCGAGCTTTTCGATGCACTCGGCATGATCCTCCGGGATGGCAAACCCTTTGGTAAACCCGTGGCTCGATGTCATGGCACAGTCGAGGCCGTGTTTCTTGAGCGTGGCGAAGTGCTGCGGTTGGAGCAATTCGACCGATCGATAGCCGATTTCGACGGCGGCCTGGCACAATTCGTCGATCGACAGCGGCTTGTAGCACCAGGAGCAGATCGACTGGCGAATCCGGTCGCGTTCGATGCGATAGGGCGCGTCTTCGGCGGCGACGCGACCGGCGAGCGAAACACCGGCAATCGCCACGCCCGCTCCGGCGAGTGCGCTGCGGCGGGAGATGGCGCGAGCGGAACTGGCTTTGCACGTTTTGTCGTTGGTCGGCATGTCGGGCCTCGCGTGTTGCGGATCGTAACGTTCAATTCTCGGATGCAACAAGGTGAATCTCCGGAATCAACTCCGGATCGATATCGATCTGCGGAAACTCCTCCGTGCTCGCCAGCACGACGGCGAAGCAGCGCTCCATTTCCACAAACAGCTTGTCGAGGTCCAGCCCCTCGTACATCGGGCGGTACGGTTCGAGGTACGCCCGCGAGCTGTTGTACAGCTTTTTCGCTCCGCGGATGTTGCCATTGCCGAAATGGTGCAGGGCGACGGCGACCTGGATCAGGCCTTGATAGAATTTCCGCGACGGTCCCTGGTAGTCGGTCCAGAGTTCCTCCCACGTCTCGTGGGCCTCGAAGAAATCGCACACGTTGAAGTGCTCGATGCCTTGCAGGTAGAGCGGGTCGTGGGGCATGAGGAGAGGGAGCAGGGAGCAGTGGTCGGGGGTCGGGGGTCGGGGGTCGGGGAGTAATGGACCCACTGCGTGGATTATAGTGCGGTGGGCTGTCGGTCGCCAACTTCGCGGTTTCTTGCGCGTCGTGTAACGACGGCGCGACGAACGAGAATCAGGCGGCAGCCGGCATACTTGACAGTTCGCCGCGGCACGGCGGAAAATCTCTTGCGTTGGGACAGCGGCCAGTTCTGGGACTGCGGTCGTTCGCCACTTCGGCGCCGCGGTCGTCGACGACTTACCTTCGTAGCGAGCAGGGACGCGATGGCAGCGCGAGCCATGAAGACCGCCGCGAAATCCGCAGAAAAGCTGGCGTCGCGGCCGGCGAAGAAATCGGCATCGCTGGCCGATCGCAAGCGGCTTGCCGGCAGGGTCGTCGAGCGTCTGGCAGCCGACTACGGCGATGCCGAATGTGCCCTGCGCTTCTCCAATCCGCTCGAACTGCTGGTGGCCACGATCCTTTCCGCCCAATGCACCGACGTGCGGGTGAACATGGTCACGCCCGACTTGTTTCGGAGTTACCGCTCGGCCGCCGACTTCGCGGAGGCCAAGCCGGCCGAATTGGAAAAGGCGATCCAGAGCACCGGCTTCTTTCGCAATAAGGCCAAGAACATTCAGGCCTGCTGTCGGCAACTGGTCGATCGGCACGGCGGCCAGGTTCCGCAAGACCTCGACGCCCTGGTCGAACTGCCCGGTGTGGGCCGCAAGACCGCCAGCGTCGTCCTTGGAACGGCGTTCGGCATCGCCTCGGGCGTGGTGGTCGATACGCACGTCTCGCGGCTTAGCCAGCGGCTCGGACTGACCAAGGCCAAAGACGCCGTGAAGATCGAACGCGACCTGATCGCACTGCTGCCGCGGGACGAATGGATCAATTTCAGCCACCGCATGATCCACCACGGCCGACAAGTCTGCGTCGCCCGCAAGCCACGATGCGAAGATTGCTCGATGCTAAGTTTTTGCCCTCGTATTGGCCTAAAGAACAAAGAGTCGATCCCAAAACTGTAGGAGGCGAATCCCTTGGCCGACCGAACCGCCGAACAGCGCAATCGGCGAAAGGATTCGCCTCCTACAAGTTCTAGTTCCGGGAAAATCACGAACGCCGGCAGCCGCTTACCCTGATCCCTCCAGCCTACCGCCTACTCTCATGATCCTCTCTGGCAAGGAAATCCGCCGCCGTATGGGCCGCGACATCGTGATCGACCCGTTCGACGACGCGCGGCTCAATCCGAACAGCTACAACCTCGCGCTGCACGGCGAGTTGATGGTCTACGAAGAGGTCGTGCTCGACATGCGCAAGTCCAATCGCGTGCGGCGGATCGAGATTCCGCCGGAAGGCCTGGTGCTCGGCCCGAGCCAGCTTTACCTGGGCCGCACCGCCGAACGGACCGAGACGCACAACCTGGTGCCGATGATCGAGGGCCGTTCGAGCGTCGGCCGGCTGGGCTTGTTCGTCCACGTCACGGCCGGCTTCGGCGACGTCGGGTTTTGCGGCTACTGGACGCTGGAAATGTTCGCCGTCCAGCCGGTGCGGATTTACGCCGGCGTGCCGATCTGCCAGATCTTCTACCACGAAATCGCCGGCGAGCACGACGACTACGACAGCGAAAAATACCAACACAACCGCGACATCCAGCCGAGCATGTTGTTCAAGGAACTCAACCCCGACGATCAGCCGGAGCCGCAGTTGCGATTGCCGTTCGGCATCGAGCGGGTGAACAAATAAGTGCGAGGCAAGACGCGCGGGGGCAACCGTTTTTCATGTAAGTCGAATCGGAGACCCTGACATGAGACAGATCCTGCTGGCGTCGTGTGGATTGTTGCTGGCGCTGATCGGCATGACTTCCGACGCCCGCGCCATTCCGATCCCGATTATCTGGGGCAACGACGAGAAGATGACCGAGATGGGCAGTCTCCCGCCCGAGGTGGAAAGCTCGCTCGCCGAGGAACTCAAAACCAGGGTGACGGTCGCTTTTCTCAACGATCGCATCCACGTGTTCTATTGCGATCTGTGGACCTGGAATGGGCGTCACGTCCTTCGTTCGGGCAACGACTATTGGGAACTGACGGCCGCCGATTGGCACGATCTGATCGGCGACGAACCGGCGGCGAAATATGGCGTGCCGATCATGTATCGCGTTCCCTTGGCGCCGGCGTTGCTTGCGCTCGCGGTCGTCGGCATCGTGGTCCGCAAGAAGTTCTTCAAGACGGAAGACGAGAAGTTGGCGGCGTTGTTTGCCGACGAGCGATATCAAAAGGCGCTCGATGCGATATTTGCCGACGATGACGCGGAGAGCGACAAGCTCGTCACGGAGATCGACCAGCGGCGTTTCGACGAAGCGAAGAGCCAGTTGGTCAGCGAAGGCGTTGCGGCGCACGTGGCGCACGCCAACCTACGGAAGATGGCCGATTTCGTGCGCGAACAGACGAATGCGCGGATCGACGCGCATATGGAATCGGCGGAGCACTTCGAGATGGTCGGCGAGTTGGACGCGGCCGCCGACGCCTACGCAAAGTTGGTCGGGTGTTTACCGGAGCGCGACCCGCGGCACGCCCAAGCGCGCGAACGGTTTGCGGCGGTGCAGGCGAAGTTGACGCAAGGCGGCGAGGAGCGGGCGGATGAGTCGCCGCCAGAGTTGGCGTAAATACGTCGGGCACGTCTGCTCGGCCTGTGCGGCATTGCGGTGTCGGCGACACGATTAGCTATTGAGTTTTGTGCTTTCGACGAACCACGAATGAGGCAGTTTTCCAACGATTTCCAACTGCAAATGCCCATTGCTGGGCAAAGGGACGAACGGCGACGAGGATTATTGCGAGTGCCGCAAGTGAGCACGAATGCCCACTCGATACGGACACCGACTATGCGCGAACTGCTAGTACATCGTCCCTGCAGGTAATTCAGACGAACGAATCGAGAATGGTTTGCCCAACGGCACTTCGCAACGCTGGACGAGGTGAGCAGTGGCGCCCGGCGACCATCGCTTGGTAAGCCGAGAGAATCTAATCCGTGATTTAGCGCTATGCGCAGGGCGGCTCCTGATGGTAAGAGTCTACTTCGACCGCGACGAAGTTTCAGTTCATGATGAGTTTCAGGCGTGGCGGACGGAGCATCAGAATGGCGTTTTCTTAAGCCTAAAATCGCGTACCCGGGCCAAACTCCACGGCGCTCGCTGCCAGCACCTCGGCAGCGGACCGCCGTATTTCACATTGAGTGACGGTTTTGGATCCTTAACGAAAAAGCAGAAGGTCTGCGGGTCGGAAGCGGAGCTATCGGCGTGGGCCAAGAAGAAAGGCGTCACTGTCGTGGCGTGCCAGCACTGTTTGCGCGATAAGCTGTGTAGAAATAGCAGCGTACAAGCTGGTGTAGATAACATCAGGCTCCCTGAGGAAATTGCCGAGGATGCCGTTTTCACCGAAGGCAGCGCGCAGCGTATCTTGGTCAACCGTTACGAGCGCGATCCCCGCGCACGAAAAAAATGTATCCAGCATTACGGGACGACTTGTTTCGTCTGCGGCTTCGATTTCGTGGCCGTTTACGGGGATATAATGTCCGGCTTCATTCACGTTCATCACCTCAACGCTTTGTCGAGTATTGGAACGGACTACGAGGTCGACCCAATTCAGGATCTTCGGCCAGTGTGTCCGAATTGCCATGCTGTCGTACATCGACGGGCACCACCTTACTCACTGAAAGAGGTGCGTCACTTCCTGAAGGACAACGAGTCGCGGCACTGAGCGGGTGCTTCGTCGAGTTCTAAACCGAGCCACGACGCCGGCGGGCACCTATAGGAACTTCCCTTTCAAGGCGTAGCGGCTGGGACGCGCCGCTCCGAGTACGCCATATCCGATGCCGCATTCGACGCCGGGCGCCACTGCTCGCCTTGTCCAGCAGTGCGGAGTTGGCGAACGATTATCCATCACGTTCGGTGCTTTCGACGAACCACGAACGAGACGGTTCACCTTCGATTTTCCGTGGCCGATTCCCGTTGCAGGGCGATGGGCAAAACGGCGACGAAAAAAATCGTAAATGCCGCCGTTGAGCACGAACGCCTGTTCGTTACGACTTCCGCTCATCTTCGATCAGCGACGGGTAGGCAAGTGCATTCTCCGCGACCTCTGCGAGTCCTCCGCGTACCCTGCGTTAAAAAACCAACCCGCTCGAATCTGCGCAAGCGGGCATGTAGTTCAGGATTCGCAGAACGGGTCGGCGAGGTTGGGGATTCCGGTGCATTTCCGTTCGTTTTCGTGCATAATCACCAAGAATCGTCCGTTGGGCGCGAAACTTGTTCTTGGGTGCTTTGGTATGCTTGGGCGTGGCGGGAGAATGATCCACGTCGCGCTTTCGGCCGGCGTCGCGATATTTGCCATATCGGACCGAGGTTTGCCGGGTGTTCCGTTCAATTTTATGGGGAGCCGGATTATGCGATCCGCGTTGGTCTCTGTTGTCTCGCCACGCCGGGTCCGCTGGCTGGTGGGTTGGATCGTGGCCGGCGTCGTGCTTTATTGTGCGGCGATGCCTCGGCTGGCCGTTGCCGATGAAGCTGTTGCTGACGGGGCCGGCGACGCCATTGCCGCGGCCGCGGCCAGCAAGTCGGCCGCCGAACTGTTGCCGGCGAGCACCGTGTTTTATGCCGAGGTCGCGCGGCCGGGCGAACTGGTCGACACGTTGCTTGGGCATCCGCTGCGAAAGCGGGTCGAATCGCTCGACGCCTATCGCGCCGCGGTGCTGAGCAAGCAGTATCTGCAATTCAATTTCGGCTTGGCGGTGGCCGAGGCCGCGGTGGGGATGAAATGGGACGAGGCCGTCAAGACGCTGGCCGGCGACGGCGTTTTCTTGGGCATTGATGCGGGGACGCAGGGCGGCGTCGTGCTCGTGCATGCGACCGACGCGAAAAAGCTCGCCGCGGTCCGCGACAAACTGTTCGCGTTCGTCCGATCGGATGCGCGCAACAAGGGCAAGGACGATCCGATCGAGGAAATCGAGTATCGCGGTGTGAAGGCCTACAAACTCGGCGAAGGCTATGCGGCGACGCTCGGTCCGTGGCTGATGCTCACCAACAAGACCGAGACGGGCAAGCTGGTGATCGATCGCGCGGCCGATGCGAAGGAATCGACGCTCGCGGGCAAGATGGAGTTTCTCTCCGCCCGCAATTCCGTGGGCGAACACCCGACGGCGTGGAGCTACGTCGACGTGGCGACGCTTCGTTCGGCGGGCCTGCTGGCGAAAGTGCTGGGCGATAAGACGGACAACCTGGTTGTCGAACTGCTTGTCGGCGGCTTGCTCTCCAATCTGGGCAACACGCCCTACGCCACGGCGGCGCTGTACATCGACGACAAGCAAGTGCGTCTGGTCGCGTCCGCGCCGCACGATCCGTCGTGGGTCGCCAAGCCGCGCGAGTTTTACTTCGGGCCTGAAGGCAAAGGCGCGGCGCCGATCGCCCTGCGGCCGGATCAAACGGCGCTCTCGCTCGTCACACATCGCGACCTGGGCGGCGTGTGGCTGGCTGCGCCCGACTTGCTCGACGAGAAAGGCAACGCCGGGCTGAGTCAAGCGGACAGCAACTTGTCGACGTTTTTCTCCGGCAAGGAATTCGGCCGCGAGATTCTCGGCGCGTTCGAGCCTGAGTTGCAGATCGTCCTGGCGCGGCAAGACTACGCCAAGACCGGCGGCGGCGTGCCGGAGATCAAGTTGCCCTCCGGAGCGATTGTGCTGCGGATGAAAGAGCCGGAGAAGATGCAGCAGAAGCTGAAAGTCGCCTTTCAGAGCATCGTCGGATTTCTCAACATCGTCGGCGGTCAGAACGGCCTGCCGCAGTTGGACCAGAACACCGAGCGCCGCACCGACGGGCTGGTCGTGTCGGCCGAGTACATGATGGACGACGACGCGCAGCGGACGAATGGGAAGATCTATCACAACTTTTCGCCCACCGTGGCGGTCGTCGGCGATCACTTCATCATCGCCAGCACGAAACAGGTCGCCCAAATGTTAGTCGAAGCGGCGACGCACCCGGCAAGCGGCTCCGCGACGAACGGCGACTCGCCCTCGGTCGCGGCGGTGAACACCGCGCTGGAAGTCGACGCCGCCGTCGTTCACGCGTTGCTCGACGACAATCGCGGGCAACTCGTCGCGCAAAACATGCTCGAAAAAGGTCACGAAAAGGCGAAGGCCGAAGCCGAAATCGGCACGATCCTGGACGTCGTGTCGTGGTTCGAGCGGGCGTCGCTGCGGCTCACTACGCCGAGCGATCGATTGGAACTCGAATTGGCCGTGCGGCTCGCCGACTCAGCGAGCAAGCCGTAGCAACGCGCGAGGAAACCGCCATGACGTTCAACGAACTCGATCCCGCACGGGCCTGGTCCGCGTTCGAGCCGACGGCGACGACGCCGTGGGATCGGGCGGCGGCGGCGCATCTGTTTCGCCGCATCGGTTTCGGGGCGGATTCGGGACAGCTCGACGACGCCGCAGCGCAAAAGCCGGCGGACGTCGTGCGGCGATTGGTTCGTGGCGAAAATGCGGATGAAGCCGCGACCAAGGAACTCGACACGCTCGGCGACACGGTCGCCGCGTCCGGCAATCCCGAAGCTCTGGCCGCGTGGTGGCTGCATCGGATGATTCACACGACCGACGCCGCGCTGGAAAAACTCACGCTGTTCTGGCACGGGCATTTCGCCACCAGCGGCGCAAAGGTCCGCGACTCGCGACTGATGCTGGCGCAAAACCGCATGTTCCGCCAGCACGCGCGGGGTCGGTTCGCCGAAATGGTGCAGGCCGTGTCGCGCGATCCGGCCATGCTGCTGTATCTCGACTCGGCCACGAACCGCAAGGTCCACCCGAACGAAAACTACGCCCGCGAAGTGATGGAACTGTTCTGCCTCGGTCTGGACAATTACACCGAGCGGGACATTCAAGAAACCGCTCGCGCGTTCACGGGGTGGGAAGTGCGTAGCGGCCGATTTCGCTTCAACTCGTTTCAGCACGACACGGGCGAGAAGACGCTGTTCGGCCAACGCGGCAATTACGACGGCGACGCTGCCATCGCGATCATTCTCGATCAGCCGGCGGCGGCGCGATTCATCGCCGGCAAGCTGTTTCGCTATTACATCGCCGACGAGCCGGCCCCGCGGGCGGAATTGATCGAACCGATCGCCGAGATGCTCCGCGAGAATGGCTTCGAGATCGGCCCGGTCGTGGAGCGGATGGCCGGCAGCGAACTGTTCTTTTCGCCGCACGCCCGCGGGCGTAAGATTCGCTCGCCGGTCGAGTTGGCGATTGATCTGCTCAAGGGCCTGGAAACGACGACCAACACGAAGCGGCTGGCCGAAGACCTGTTGCAACTTGGCCAGGGCGTGTTTTTTCCGCCGAACGTGAAGGGCTGGGACGGTGGCCGCTCGTGGCTCAATTCGTCGACGCTGCTGGGGAGAGCAAATTTAGCGCGGCGGCTGGTCGAGGACTCGAAGGATCGCTTCGCCGACGGCAGTTTGGCGGCGCTCGTCGAAAAACACGCCAACTCGCCGGAAAAAGCCGTCGACTGGCTGGCGGGCATCCTGCTAGCCAAGCCGCTGGCCGACGAATCGCGGAAAACGCTAGTCGAGGTCGCCGCCCGCGGCGATAGAAGCGACGCGTACAAGAATCTCGTCGCGGCGGTCGGCACGTTGCCGGAATTTCAATTGGGATGAGGAGTAGGGGGCAGGGGGCAGTGGGCAGGGGTCAGTGGACTTGTGATTTGTGACTTGCTCATTGGGTATTGATTGGGAATTGGCAATTGGGAATTGGTCGTTGAGCCTTGAACCTTTAGTCTTGCTTGAACCTTGATACTTGAACCTTGAACCTTTCCTCGAGGTCGCCATGTCGTCGCGTCGCGATTTTCTAAAATCCGCTCTCGGTTCGTCCGCGGTCGTGGCGCTTGGCGCCGCCGCGCCGCGATTTCTTGTCGAAGCGGCCGAGCGTCCGTCGAACGCCAATGGCGAGACCGTGCTGGTGGTCGTCCAACTTTCCGGCGGCAACGATGGGATCAACACCGTCGTGCCCTACGGTGACGACATTTATTACCAAAACCGCTTCACGCTCGCCCTCGACAAGAACAAGGTCCACAAGCTCGACGATTACCACGCTCTGCATCCGTCGCTCGGCGGCTTTGCGAAGTTGGTCGAGGTCCGGCGGCTGGCGATCGTGCAGGGCGTTGGGTATGCGAATCCCAACCGCTCGCATTTCGAGTCGATGGACATCTGGCACACCGCCCGCCGCGAGCCGCAAGGGCGTTCGCTGGGCTGGCTGGGCCGCTATCTCGACGCCAGCGCCAAGCAAGCTAGCGCCAAGCAAGCCGGCGCGAACGTGCATAGCGACGTGCCGGCGCTGCATCTCGGCGGTGGGCAGCAGCCGTTGGCCCTCGCCGCGCTCGACGTTCACGCCCCGTCGATTCGCTCGCTCGATCAGTTCAAACTGCAAGACGGCGGCGACCGGCGGCTCCGCGAGGCGATCGAACGTCTGTCGGCCACGCCGCGGCCGGGTGAGGACGACCTCTTGTCGTTCGTGCAGTCGAGTACGGCGGCCGCGCTGGCTTCGAGTCAGCGGATGCAGGAGGCGCTGGGCAAGTATGCGCCGGCGGCGACATATCCCGGCACGAAGTTGGCGCAATCGCTGTCGACGGTTGCGCAGTTGATCGACGCCGGCCTGTCGACGCGGATTTATTACGTATCGCTCGACGGCTTCGACACGCACAGCGAACAGGGCGACGCCCATGCGTCGCTGCTCGCGGAACTCGGCGACGCCGTGAAGGCGCTGGTCGACGACCTGGCCGGTCACGGTCATGCCGACCGCGTACTGGTGATGAGTTTTAGCGAGTTCGGCCGCCGCGTGCGGGAGAACGCCAGCCGCGGGACCGATCATGGAGCGGCCGCGCCGATGTTTCTCGCCGGCGGAAAGGTGAAGCCCGGTTTGATTGGTAAACATCCGAGCATGGCGGACCTCGACAACGGCGATCTCAAACACCACACCGATTTCCGAGCGATCTACGCGGCCGTTCTGAAGAACTGGCTCGGCTGGTCGGCGGGTGAAATTCTCGGCGGCGAGTATGAGCCGGCCGATGTGCTGGCGTAACGCGCTGGCCCAGTGGGGAGAATCGACGTGGCCGAGAGCTTTTTCAAGTACGGACAGTTCCTTGGCCCCTTAATGCTCTTCGCGCTCTTTCTGCTGCTCTACGGCCGAAGCCCGCGCGTCCGCGACATCGTCATTTCGATCGTTTCGGCACTCGTCGCGGCCACCGCGGGAATTCTCGCCTGGTACGCCTGGGCCGAAAGCCAAACCTTGGCATGGACGGCCGGTTATGCCCTGGTATGCGCGGCGGCGTTCGCGGCATGCGTCTGTTGGGGCCAGCGAGCGATCGTCGATTCCGCGGCGAAGGAA
>JBBDYI010000307.1:0-14517 GCA_040901705.1 Pirellulales bacterium
GATTGTCCGTCCGGGTCGCGGTCGTTGGCGAGCACGCCCAGCGCAACGCCGACGAGTCGAGTTGCGGGGCCGGCCTCGGATTGGCCCTCGTCAGACAGATCGTGGGCCATCACGGCGGCAGCGTCATTGCCGCGACGGTCTCTGGGAGGCTGCCGAATCCGCTTGACCTGCCCGGCCGGCAGAGTATGAAGGTCAACTACGAGTTGCTCGCCAATGGGCTGCACATCGAGCGGGTTTTCATTTTGGGCTGGAACCTCTGGCCGCCGGAAGCACGGTTGCCGGCGCGCAGCATCCGACAGTGGATCGAGGATCAGCATTTTCGCGGCATTGAGGTGCGTTTGGTTCGCGAAAACGACCTTGTCGGCGAACCCGGCTTACTGCGTGATTTCGGCATCTACGGCGACCGCGCCACGGGCGCGCAGGAAACAGACGCCGACTCGCGGACGGTGCAATTCGTGCTCTGCTTTGACCAGGCCAGCATCCGGCTAGCACAAGACCGCTGGGAGCGGTTGATGCTCTACGCCCGGCCTTTCGGCGAACTACTGGATCACGGGTTGTCGATCGTCTAGGATTGCAGGGAGTGCGATTCCCGCGCTCCCTGATTCATGGCGGCTTCTGCTAGGCTCTATCTTGATACGGCCAGGCTGGGCCTAATGTCTTCGACCGCCCAACTGGCCGCCGGGAACTTCGTTCGGCTCGCCGGCGAAGGCGCCTTGGGGCTGTACGGCGATCTATTTTTGGCGTCGGGCGGCGATGCACTACCCGAAGCCGTTCGCAGAAGATATTCGGCACTGGCGGCATGGCGCGGAATCGCTGGACTCAAAGCGTCGCTGCGGACCATCGTGGGCCTCGACGCCGGTTCTCCTATCTGGTTCGCCCAACGTTCGGCCGTGTTGATGCGCCGCGCCGCTCGGATGCTCGCCGAGGGGCGCGAGCGCGTCTTGGTTACCGACACGACATGGCCACCGTTTCTGAGCATCTTGCGTCGCGCGTGCCAGCGCGGCGGCTGCGAAATCATCCTCGTCCGCATTCGTGACGACATCCTCAGCGGCAACGTAACCCCGAGCGAAATCGTAGCGAGACTTTGCGAGTGTTATCGGCGCCAACGCTGCGGCGGGATGTTTCTCACAGCAGTCAGCAACGAGGGAATCCGCTTACCAACGCGCCGCATCGGCAATCGCTTGGCAGACCGGCCACGCCGTGGTCTGCGCCGGCTGCCACGAGCCGCCGCCGGGGGCGAGTCGCGCGACGTCCCGCTGTTCCCCGAACTACGCTCGCTGCTGGAAGCCGTGTTCGACGAAGCAGCGCCGGGGACGGAGTACGTCATCACTCGCTACCGCTTGGCGAATGTGAATCTGCGGACCCAACTCGAGCGCATTCTGCATCGCGCTGGCTTGAAATCGTGGCCCAAGCTGTTCCACAATTTGAGGGCGACGCGCGAAACGGCATTGGCCGAGACGTACCCGCTGAATGTTTGCGCCCGTTGGCTCGGCCACTCGCCGCAAATTGCCCAACGACACTACTTGCAAGTGACGGACGAGCACTATGAACACGCGGCGCAGAATCCGGCGCAGTCAGCGCACGAAAGCGTTCGCAACGGCTCGCCAAGCGACCCGCCCGCGCATGAAAAAACCCCGGTTTTGCCGGGGCTTGCGAACAATTGCGAGCTAATGAACGGTTGTTTAGTGGAGGATAGGGGGCTCGAACCCCTGACCTTCTGGATGCCATCCAGACGCTCTCCCAACTGAGCTAATCCCCCGGTTGTACTACCTTGGGGCCACTTCTTTTGATGCGGCCGTCGCTTGGAGTCGCCGCAGACGGGAGCCCTCGGCACCGAACGACGAATTCTCAACGCTATCAGGGGCCCTAATCGCTGTCAAGGACGGTGTCGTCGTCGGTGGCGTCGCGGGCGCATGTCGCACTTTGCGCGCTGCTGTGGGTTTTGTTAACAATAGGAGGGTGATTTTGGTATGCGTTTCACGTTCGCGGTTCGAATCGGGTAAAGGAGCCAAGGATGGCAAGCAAGCAGGCGGGCGAGGAGCGGGTGAAGAAGTTGGTGTTGGCGATGGAGGCCGAGGAGGAGGGCGAAGCGTGGCGGGGCGAGATGATCGAGGACATCGAGGACGCGCTTCGTGCGGATCGGCGACCTGGTGGCGTGGGAGGTTGGCGTGCAGAAGCTGGCCCAGCACACGGCGCAGCCGGTCGCGGACGCGCGGTGTCCTTGTTGCGGCCACGTGTTTGATTACATATTCGAACCCCAAAGGATTCGTCGCTTACGACGACGCAGTGATCTTCGCCGCGTACTCTGTGCTTTCGCCAAATGAAGATGCGAGCACGCGCCTTTGGCGGCTCGACGGCCAAGACGTTACGCCGATCGACGTCGACAAGGGGTGCAACACCGGTACTCCCGACGAGCTTGTCGTCCGCGACGGGTTGGTGTATTTCTCGGCCAGCGATGCCGTCCACGGCTGCGAATTGTGGCAATACGACGGCGAGTCGGCGCGGATTGCCGCCGACATCGCGCCCGGTCCGGTTGGCAGCTACCCCCGCCAGTTTGGCATGTACAATGGCGAGTTGTACTTCACGGCGTTCGATATCGAGTACGGCGGAGAGTTGCGAAAGCTCGTCACCGTGCCCGACGGTGATTGTAACGGCGACGGCCGCGTCGGCATCGCCGATCTGGCTGTGATCCAGCGAAACCTCGGCCGCGCGGCCGATGCCGTGTACGCCCAGGGCGACATCAACGGCGACGGCGCGGTCAATGCGGCCGACGTGGCGATGCTTGTGGCGCAGTTCGGGACGTCGCAACAGGTTAATCCATCGTCGGCGTCGGCTCCGTCGGGGATCGTCGTGGCTCGCCCGCGTTCGGCGGGTCCGCTTGCGCCGGCAAATCGAATCGATGCCGTGTTGCGCCGCGGCGCAGCGCGCGATGCAGGCGTAAGCCTTGGTGGCGGCGATGCCGACACGATGTCGACACTCCGGACCGCACGCCGCGCCCGCATACAGAGCGCCGATGCGACCGACGCGGCGATTGGCCATACGAGCTTCGACGTCGGACCGACGCGCCGCTCGTCGAACCGAACCCTCGCGCGGCGTTGACCGCCGTAACCAGGGCAGACGAACTCCACTAGCGCGACTAAACTGAAGGCTTAGCGCGGTCATCAGGCCCGCGTCGATCAACTCCGCGTCGTAGCACCGGTGTGTTGCAATCGCTTTGCGGCTCGCGCGGTCCCGCCTTCATCAAAAGTCCACGCCATGAAGCAGCGCACCTCCGCCGGCGGTTGGCACGCGATCGGTTATACATGGAAGAAAGCCCGCGAGGCCGGCTTTCTGCGACTGTGGCGGGCGATGCGTTCCAAGAACGCCTGCAAAACCTGCGCCCTCGGCATGGGCGGTCAGGCCGGCGGCATGGTCAACGAAGCGGGCCACTTCCCCGAGGTCTGCAAGAAATCGCTCCAGGCGATGGTTGCCGATCTGCAAGGCGCGATCAAACCGGAATTCTGGCACACCTACTCCGCCGCCCAGCTACAGGCCTTCTCGCCCCGCGAACTCGAATCGTGCGGCCGTCTGACGCAGCCCGTCGTGCTGGATCGCGGCTCGCAATACTACCGTCCGATCGCCTGGGAGGACGCGCTGGCCCGCATCGCCGCGAAATTGAAATCCGTCGCCCCGCGCGAGACGTTCTGGTATTTCAGCGGCCGCAGCTCGAACGAAGCCGGTTTCCTGCTGCAACTGTTCGCCCGCATCTACGGCACGAACAACGTCAACAATTGCAGTTTTTATTGCCACCAGGCGAGCAGCGTCGGCCTCACGACCGTGACCGGCAGCGGCACGGCCACGATTGCGCTCGACGATCTCGACCAGACGGACTGCGTGTTCGTCATCGGCGGCAACCCGGCCAGCAACCATCCACGGCTGATGACGAAGCTGATGCAGGTGCGTCGCCGCGGCGGCGAGGTGATCGTCATCAATCCGGTGGTCGAGTTGGGCCTAGTCAACTTTCGCGTGCCGAGCGACGTGCGGAGTTTGCTGTTCGGCACGAAGATCGCCTCGCTGTATGTGCAGCCCGACATCGGCGGCGACTTGGCGCTGCTCTGCGGGATCGCAAAGCGGGTAGTGGAACTCGCCGCGGCCGACGAGCGATTCCTCAACGCACACTGCCACGGTTGGTCGGAACTCGGGCCGTGGCTCGCCGCGCTGTCGTGGGAAGAAATCGAGCGAAAGAGCGGCGTCGCACGGGCGACAATCGACGCCATTGCCGAGCGGTACGCCCGCGCGAAAAACGCCGTCTTCGCCTGGACGATGGGCATCACGCATCATGCGCACGGCGTGCAAAACGTACAGGCGATCGGCAACCTCGCGCTGCTCCGCGGCATGGTCGGGCGACCGGGGGCGGGCTTGCTTCCGATTCGCGGACACTCGAACGTCCAAGGCATCGGGTCCGTCGGCGTCACGCCCAAGCTCAAGGACGCGATCTTCGACCGCCTGCAAACCGAATTCGGCGTCCAACTGCCCACCGACCCCGGCATGGACACGCTGGCCTGCATGGAAGCTGCCCACGATCGTTCGGCCCGCGTCGGTTTCTGCCTCGGCGGCAATCTTTACGGCTCGAATCCCGACGCCAAGTTTGCCGGCGACGCGCTGGCGAAGCTCAAAACGATCGTGTACCTGAACACGACGCTCAACACCGGCCACGCACACGGTCTGGCCGAAGAGACGATCATCCTGCCGGTGCTCGCCCGCGACGAAGAACCGCAGCCGACTACGCAGGAGTCGATGTTCAGTTTTATCCGCCTCAGCGACGGCGGTCCGAGTCGCCACGTCGGCCTCAAGAGCGAAGTCGAAGTGATCGCATCGCTCGCCTCGGCCGTGTTGGGCGACGCCGGGCCGGTCGATTGGAACTCGATGCAAGCCACCGGCAAGATTCGGCAGGCGATCGCCAAGGTCGTACCCGGCTTCGAGCAGATTGCCGACATCGATCGCAGCAAGGCGGAGTTCCACATCGCCGGCCGCGTGTTTCACGAGCCGCGATTCGCCACCGCCGACGGCCGCGCGCGGCTGCATACGTTCGCGATTCCCGATCTTTGCGGCGGATCTACCGACGCCGACGGCCAACTGCGGCTGATGACCGTCCGCAGCGAAGGGCAGTTCAACACGGTCGTCTACGAAGACACCGACGTCTACCGCGGCCAGGACCGCCGCGACGTGATCCTGCTCCACCCGGATGACGTTAGCCGACTCGGCCTGCGAGCCGACCAGCGCGTCGCCGTTTATAGCGATACAGGCCGCATGTCCGGCGTACTGGTCCGCCCGTTCGACCGCATCAAGCCCGGTAACGCGCTGATGTATTACCCCGAGGCCAACGTGCTCGTCTCGCGTCGCGTCGACCCGGCGTCGAGAACTCCGGCGTTCAAGAGTGTGCTCGTGCGAATCGACGCCGGCGGTAAGTAGGCGTCGGTAGATGGCAGGCGGCAGACATTCGGTTCGCCGGCATTGCTCGCGCGTCGACGGCTTCGGTTGTCGCGTGTCGTGGCACGGTATATGCTGACCTTGTGGGGACGCGAATCGCCGCGAGGCGCGTCCAGCGCCGCAAGCTCCAACGAACACGTAGATATGGCGACGAACAACCCAACGACGGCATTGTCGAAGCAGCGCGTCGCCGCGGTGCTTGTGGCGGCTTTGCTAGGCCTACTGTGTCAAGCTCGGTCTGCCGCGGCGTGCGACACGCCGGTCTATCGCTACGCGACGTACAACTGGACGCCGTCGCCGTATCGCATTTATTACATCGCCCGCGGCGAAACGTTGCCGCAGGATCACCCGGTGCGGCAGGCGATCGCCGAGTTGGCGCCGCCGCCGACCGTGGACTCGGCAGACGGCAAAGCCGCATCGCAGGCCGCCGCCAATATCGAATTGTTCGAGATCGATGCTGCGGCCGAGGATCCCTTCGCACTGTTCCCGCCACCGCTGCGTGGCGAGGCGGCGTTCGTTCTCGACCGCGCGACTTCTGGCGACGACCCGCCCGAGCTTCCCCGCTTCGCGGTCGTCCTGCCGCACGGCTACCCGGTTTACGAAGGCCCGCTTACCGAAGCCGATATCCGCGCCATCGCCGATTCGCCGGCCCGAGGGAAGATCGTCGACGCGATCGCCTCCGGCAAAGCCGCAGTGATGCTGTTGCTCGAAGGCGACAAGGCCGATGACAATGCGGCGGCGGAAAAACTCATCGGCGAAACGATCGCCCGCGCCGCCGGTGGCCAGCTTTCGCCGCCTCCCGATCCGGCTCTCTCGACGACCGCCGCCGACGCGAAGCCGGCCAGCGTCGACGTCGGCGTGGTCCGCATCCGTCGCGACGACCCGGCCGAAAAATGGTTGGTGATGAGCCTGTTGCACGTCGAGCCGGAGAACGCCGAGCGGACCGAACCGATGGTGTTTACGGTCTTCGCTTGCGGCCGCGTCAACCCGCCGGCCATCGGCGTCAATGTCGGCGACGGTCGCGGCATTTGTGCCGAACAACTCGATCAAGAGGTGCGGTTCGTCCTCGGTCCCTGCGCTTGCGAGATCAAGGACCACAACCCCGGCATGGACTTGGCGCTCGTGGCCGATTGGAACGCCATCGCCCTGACGATGGCCAAACGCTTCGGCAGCGAGAAGGGCAACGAACATCTGCTCGATGTAGTGCCCGGCCTGTTTCCGGAGATCGTCGACATTGGGCCGTCGGCGCAGAATCCGGCCGAAATCGGCTTGGCCAGCGATCCGCCCGCGGAAACGGGCAACGAAAACGAGACGCCGTCCGATGGCGATGCACAGAGAACCAACGACGCTCCGATCGGCCCGTCTGCACAGAGGTCCACGGCATCGCGAAAATCGCCCGATGAATTGGCCCGCGACGCCGGCGCTCCGGAAGGCTTTCGCACCGGCATGTCGCTCGAAGAAGCCACCCGCAAGGACACCGGCAACGCCGCATTGATGCGCAACGTCGGCATCGGCGTACTGGTCGTGATGCTCCTCCTGGGCGTCGCCAGCATCTCACTGTTTCGCCGGCCGGCCTAGCGTCTAACGGAGTCTCGCATGGACGCTCCTCGGCAAGCAACGTCACGGGACGACGCAGACGAACTCGCCGCGCCGAGCGACGACGGCTTGTCGCTCGACCAGCTCAACGAAGCCTTTGCGTCGCTGCTCGGCTCGGGCGACGATCCATATCAAAAATCGGCCCCCGGCGATGCGGAACCGGGCGGCGCTTCGGAACTGGCCCACGCCGACGCACTCGCCGACGCGGAAGTCGAGGATGAGGAAGACGACGCCTGCGAAATCTCGCCGCGCACCATCTTCGAAGCGATGCTGTTCGTTGGCCGTCCCAACAACGCGCCGCTCGCCGCCAAGGAAGTCGCCTCGCTGATGCGCGGCGTGCGGCCGGACGAAATCGACGCCCTGGTCGATGAATTGAATGCCGCTTACGACGAGCGGGGCTGCCCGTACCACGTCGTCGCCACCGGCCCCGGTTATCGCCTCGCGCTAAGAAGCGAATTCGACGCCGTCCGCGATCAGGTGCTCGGCCGCCTCCGCGAAGCCCGGCTAAGTCAAGCCGCCATCGACGTGATGGCGCTCGTGGCCTATCACCAGCCGGTCACGTCGGAAGAAGTCGCCCGCCTCCGCGGCAAGCCGAGCGGCTCGATCCTCGCCCAACTCGTCCGCCGTCAGCTATTGCGTATCGACCGCGGCGAAGACGCCCCAGCCGATCGCTCCCGCAAACCGCGCTACGCGACAACCCGCAAATTCCTCGAATTCTTCAACATCGAAAACCTCGACGAACTGCCGCGGCCGCAAGACGTCGAGCGTCGGTAGCACCTCGACAGCGAATCGGCAACTCGCTTCAATACACGAACCGTCCCCGATTAAGAACGTTCGCCGGGTCGAACTGTTTCTTTACGTCGCGCATGGCGTCCAGCGCCGCGCCGACGGTTCCCCAGCAGGCCTGCCGCGTCAACTCGATCGAGGCGTCGCTCGACAGCACCACGACGTGCCCGCCGGCCGCCAAAGCCGCCGGCTGCATCCGCCCGATCAACTGCCGCGATACGTCGGCCGCGGCGAATTTCGCAAACCGCGCCACGACGATCCCGTTGCCGGCATGGGCCTGAATTGACGCGGTCGGGTCGACGTCGAGCACCAAACGGATGAACTCGACCACCGAGCTTGGCCGCACGGCCGCTTTGACCACCAGCGGCGCGCTCGGCTCGGATGAAAAATGCGTTAGCGATTCTCTCGCCGCGTCGGCGTGGTCGTCGGCGTGGTCGTCGGCGTCGGCGTCGCCGAGAACGTTTGCCGCCAGGCGCTCGTGGCGCAACTCATCGACGAGCTTTGTTTGCATCCAGTCGACCTCGGTTGCGGTTCCTTCGAGACCGACCAACAGCCGCGCGACGCCGCGTGAAGCCGCCGCACCTTGCCAATGGGGACCGGCGACCAGTTCCATCATTGCAGGCGTCGTCGCCGAGTGAACGAGTGTGGCGAGCAAACGTTCCGCGGCCGTCCAATCGTCGACATCGCACGCGATCATTGCCCGCGCCGCGGCCAAGGGTTTTACTTTGAGCGTCGCCTGAGTCACCACGCCGAGCGTGCCCAGCGACCCCACGAGCAGCTTGCAGAAATCGTAACCGGCGACGTTTTTCACCACTCGGCCGCCGCCGTGAAACGTCAGCCCGCGTCCGTCGATGGCCGTGATGCCGATTACGTAGTCGCGAATCGTGCCGTGCCCGAAGCGAAGCGGCCCGCTGTGGTTCGTGGCGATCACGCCGCCGAGCGTCGCGCGATCGGCCAGTGGCGCATCGGCCGGCAGCCGCTGGCCCTCCTGGGCCAGCACGCGGGCCAGTTCGCCCATCGTGATGCCGGCCTCGACCGTGATGGTCATGTCCCGCGCCGGATATTCGATCACGCGGTTCAACGCCGACAGCGACAAGCCAACGCCCGGCGTTTTCGCGGTCAGCCCATAGTCGAGCGCGGTCTCGCCGCCGAGCGGATAAACCGGCGTCTCGTCCGCGGCCGCCCGGCGCACCGCCACGGCGACGGCCTCTGGGGTGTCCGGCGTTATCCGCTCGCTAAGCAATACAGGCTCGACATCAGGCATGAAACGTCACGCGGGCAAGATCGTTGGAACGGAAACTCGTCCCACAAGAATACCCGACGAAGCCGTGTTGTCGTAGCGGTCGCGCCGCCCGTAGACGCCGTAGCGCGCAGACGCCGTAGGATGGGTCGAACGAAGCAACGCCCAGCGGGCGAAAATTATTGCCGCGTCGCGCCTTGAATCCGCGACGCCAGATCGGCGTATTTACGCGAATTCGTGGCGTCGCCCAGTTCGCGGTGCATGTTGGCCAGGTTCGCGTAGGGGATTTCGAGCTGCGCCGTCTCGGCCAGCCCCGTTTTCACCGCCTGCTCGACCAGATGCACGCCCTCGCCCGTGAGTTCGAGCGCCTGCCGATGTTCGCCCTGCTGCCAGAACGACACGCCCATGCTGATCAGCGCCTCGCCGTGCTTCGAGGTTTCCGCAATGCACGACATCGGCAGCGGCTTTTCGAGCAGCGGAATCGCTTTGGCGTACCACTTCACCGCTGTCGCGTGGTCGTTGCGAAACACCGCCTGTTCTGCGCCCATGCGGTAGTTGATCTGCCCCAACAGATAATCCTGCTCGTCGCGCGGCGGCTTGACGTTGCTCAAATGCCGCGCGGCCGCTTCGCCCAAGGTAGTTGCGACCCCAGCCTGCCCTCTGGCGTGGGCCTCTTGCATGCCTGTGTACAAACCCTGCGCCAATTCCCATTCCACGCGGGACCGCACGAGCGGATCGGCTGCCGCCGCCAGTTCGTGCTCGCCAAGCTTCTGAAAATCCTGCGTGACGCGGCTGCCGTCCACCGCGCCTTGCGACGCCGCGATCGCCACCAGCGCACGCCGGGCGACGTCGAATTTCAAGTACGGCTCCGCCCCTTCGTTCTTCACCAAATCGGTCGCCGCTTCACCGGCCTTGATCAGCCACTTCGGCACGACCGATTCTTTCTTATTCCACTGTCCCAGCGAAATCGCATGCGCCGCGCCAAGATGCGCGTCGACCAGCACGCGCTTGGCCTCGCGGCGGACGGCGGCTTTCGCGTCACTCGCGGCGCCGTCGGCCAGATCGATCGCCTGCATGTGCAGCTTGAGCGCCTGTTTGACGTCGCGGCTCGGGCCAATGATCGCCAGATCGCCCTGCAAGCACACCGCGCGGGCCTTCAAGTGTGGCGGCGGCGGAATCGTCGCCACGGTGTCTTCGATCACGCGGCCGGCTTCCTCGAACCGGCCCAGCCGCATCAACACCTGTGCCTGATAAAGTCGATACTCCGCACTGCCGGGCTGTGCGCGAATCGCCTGCTCGATCGCGTCGAGCGCTGCGGTCGGCTGACCGAAATTGGCGAGGATGCGTGCCCGCGTGTAATGCCCGCGATGATGTTTTGGATCGCGCGTAAGCGCTTCGGCCAGATCGGCGAGGGCGGCTTCGGGCCGCGTATTCGCGCGGCTCTCTGCCCGCGCGACGAACTGTTCCGCGTTGATGCCTTCGAGCAGCAATTGGGCCACGGCCGCCGAAGGATTCTTCGGATCGAAGCTGAACACGACGCCCCGTTCGGGAAACGCCTGGCCCAGCGGCTTGCCGCCGTCGTCATAAATCACGACCGGTTCCAAGCCGTCGAACTTGAGTTGCTGCGCCACTACGTCCGGCGGAAACGGCTGCTGAAACTTGACGACGATGTACGAGACCACGTCGTTTTCCGCATACGCCTCGACGCGCTCGAAGCCCGGTATCTCGTAAGTGAACTCGACGATGCCCGCGCCTCCGCGGGTCTGCTTCGGCTCGCCCCAAGCGGCCTTGAGTTGCTCGACGGTCGACGCGCCCGGCGTGACGCCCTTGAGTCCGGCGGCGTCGATGTTCGATTTCGAGCCCTCTGATGCGGTTTCGGCGGGCGTCGAATTTGCCGCGGCGTCCGGTGCCGTTTCCGCGTTGGCATTGCCGCCGCGCAGTGGCGAGGAGCGTCGCTCGGAAAACCGGCCCTTATCGAACGTCGGCCCGCGCTCGATTGCTTCGTCCACGCCAACCGGCTGCTGTTGAGCATGCAGGTTCACAACGGCCATCGCGCCGCAACCTGCGGCCATTCCGGCCGCGGCCGTCGCGATTCGCGTTGCGTTCGAAATCCAGTTAGGCCAGCCCTGCCCGGCGTGCCGCGCGATCCATCGCATGGAAGATTCCTCCAAATGCGCCCTAAGAGTGTGAGGGCCGCGAAGTATAGCCACGCTCCCCTGGCGGTCTAGAGCGATTTGCCGCGAACTGGGCGATTTTGGCAATTCGCGCCAATTCCTAACCAGTTGCCATCGCGGCCGGCGACAATCCAGGCGATTTAGGCGGCCGAGGAAGAGACGCACAATCCGTTTTGCACGAAAATCGTGACAGCTACAATATTATGAAGAGCCCGGCCGCTGCGGGAGGCGAATCCGTTCGCCGATTGGACTGGGTAGCGATTCTCTCGGCGAAGGGATTCGCCTCCTACAATTCAGAAAGAAGTACAAAGCACGAAACCATGTCGACGCCCTGCCCGAACTATTTCGATGTCCGCCGCGCCACCCGCCGGGAAGTGCTGCGCGCCGGCTCGCTTGGTCTGTTGGGCCTATCGCTGGGCGAAATGCTTGGCGGCCGGCGATTGGCTGCCGCGTCGACCGCCGCTCGTCCGCCAACGTTCGGCCGCGCGAAATCGTGCATTTTGCTTTTCATGTGGGGCGGGCCGTCGCAGCTTGAAACGTGGGACATGAAGCCCGACGCCCCGGCCGAAGTCCGCGGCGAGTTCAAGCCGATTTCCACGAAGGTGCCTGGCATCCAGATTTGCGAACATTTTCCGCAGCTCGCCAATCGAACCGACAAGCTGGCCATCGTTCGCTCGATGACGCACGGCGACGTGAATCATCTCACTAGCACGCACTACTTGCTCACCGGGCAGCCGCCGCCCGTGTCCGGTGAGCTTCGCGCCCAATGGCCGCACATTGGCAGCGTGCTCGGCAAGCTTCGCGGTTCGACCGGCGCGCTGCCGCCGTCAATTGCCATGCGTCCCAAGGTGCCCGGCGACGTGCCGCGGTTCGTCGAGGAAAGCCAGGGCCAGAAAGGCGGTTGGCTCGGTCCCGTCTACGACCCGTTCATCATCGACGAGGATCCGAACCGGCCCGATTACCGCGTCGGGTCGCTGTCGCTCGGCGAGGACACGCCCGACGCCCGCGTCCGAGAGCGGGCCGAACTGCTGGCGGCGCTCGACAAATTCGCCACGGACGATCCGGTGCTTGCCGCCAAACGGGTCAACGACCGCCGGGCGCTGGAACTGTTGACCAAAGCCGACGCCGGCGGCGCGGCGTTCGATCTCTCGCAAGAGTCGTCACAAACGCGCGATCGTTACGGCCGCAATCCACACGGCCAATCGGTCCTGCAAGCCCGCCGGTTGGTCGAACGCGGCGTGCCGCTGGTCACGGTGTTCTGGCCCAACGACGGCATCAAGAACGTCAGCGTCTATTGGGACACGCACAGCCGCAACTTCATCGACCACAAAGAGCGGCTGATGCCAGTCGCCGATCGGGCGTTCTCCGCACTGCTCGATGACTTGTCCGAGCGCGGTATGTTGGACGAAACGCTCGTCGTCTGGACCGGCGAGTTCGGCCGCACGCCGAAGGTTGGTCAGGTCAACAGCGACGCCGGCGCGGGCCGCGACGGCCGCGACCACTGGCCGGGCTGTTTCACCAGCGTGCTGGCCGGCGGCCCGGTGAGCGGCGGCATCGTCTACGGCCGCAGCGACCGCCACGCCGCGTTCCCAGCCGCCGATCCGGTTGCCCCGGCCGATCTGATCGCCACGGTGTACCATGCTCTCGGCGTGCCGCGCGAACAGATCGTCCGCGATCTGGCCGATCGGCCCCATTTCGTTCGGCCCGGCACAGCGGTCGAGGCGCTGTTCGCGTGATCGTTCGCTAAAACGACCGAAGTTTCGTAGGGCGAATCGAGCGGAGCGAGGACCACGACGCGACGAAACATAATCTCTCGGGCCTCACTTCGTTCAACTCGCCCAACTGCGATTCTTCGAGAATCAGCGAACTTGATCGGGCCCAAATCCTCAGCGCTCGCTCGCCCCGGCCGGTTCGGCGATGCCGCTGCGGTGTTCGCGCAGGAAATCGACTAAGCCGGCCTTGGATAGGTCTTGCTTCGTTGTCAGGCGAATCTTGAGCACGTCGCGATCCTTCGGCGCTGTGTCGAAGTCGCGGCCGCTGCCCAGTTCGAGCACCTGGCCGTAGGCGAACTGGTCCTTGGGGCCGGTCAGCACGAGTTCCAGCGCCTGCGGACGCTTGGTGAAAATGCTCGCCCAGGCTTCTTTTTGGCCCGGCACGAACACGTGGACCACCTGCTGGTTGTTCCACAGGAATTGCCCTTCCGGCGCGATCTCCGCGAGCATCTCGCATAGCTCTTCGAGCACGTCGCCCTCCCATTCGACGCGCTTGCCCGGCGGAAACCCCTTGCGCGCGAAGTGCCACTTCTGCCCCAGCACTTTCCACGGCATGATCGCCTCGGGCCGCGCCGCCGCGCGGTCGAGATAGCTCTCAAAGCTCGTAACGGCCCGCTTGAGGAACGTCCAAAACTCCGGCGTGTCGATCTCGGCGTAATTCTGCACGTGAACTTCGATCTCCTGAAACGGCCCTCGCTGGTTCTTGCATTTCACCCGCGGCTCGTTGCCGTAGACCGGCAAATCGGGAATGTCGTTGTACGGTTTCAGCCCGAAATCGGCGATCAGCAGGTCGCGTTTGAACGTGTTCTTGGCGACGCGGAATTTGAGCTTGAGAATCCAGGTCTCGCCGGTGATGGCGTGGAAGAACCAGCCGTCGCTTTTCTTTTCCGCGGCGATCTCGACGACGCTTCGCTCGGTCCAATGCGTGTCGCTGAACTTGCCCAGCGCGTGAATCTTGTCGACCACGGCGGCCAGCGCGCGGCCTTCCCAGCGGACCGGCTTGCCGCGGCGGTCGACGGCCTCTTCGGTGTGCCAGCGGCGGCCGTCGACTTCCCACGGCATCTTGGCTTCGCGGCCGACCTGATTGATGTCCATGTCGCCCTGGCGGCGCCGCTCCGCCGCGTCGAAATCGTACTCGAGCCGTTCGACATACGGGCCGGCGGCGAGCACCGGGGCGAGCACTTCGCCGGTATGGCTGCGGAGCAGGGGCTGGGGGCTGGGGGCTGGGGGCTGGGGAATGCTTGATTCGGCCGACTTCTTGCGGCGCGAGGGCTTCTTTGCCTTCGCTGTCGGTTTCCATGTCTTGCTGTAGTTGACGATATCCTCCGGCGTGCCGCAGGCTACGACTTGCCCGCCGTCGTCGCCGGCTTCGGGGCCGATCTCGATGATCCAGTCGGCCGTCTTGATCACGTCGAGGTTATGCTCGATCACCACGACCGTGTTGCCCAGGTCGACGAGCCGGTTGAGCACGTCGAGCAGC
>JBBDYI010000308.1:0-14363 GCA_040901705.1 Pirellulales bacterium
TCGCGGGCGACGGCGATCGACTGGGCAAGCGATTCGGCGCGGTCGGCGAGGCGGTGCTCGTGCTGACGCATGCCCGAGGAGTGAAGCGCGGCGGCCCCGACCAGCGCCAGCGCAACGGCCAACGCGATTAGCGGCGCGACAATGCGTGTGCGTATTCCCATCAGTCGGTTCGAATCGCAGAGGGCATTGCGCGCACGCCGTCGACCGCCAACTCTCGCGCCGTTGAGCCGGAGAATTCGTCTCCGAAGTCGGTCCAGGGACCGGCGGCGCGTGAAGTCCGCTAAGAAACCATAGCACGCCCACGGCGTTCGCGCTGTTCGTTCGACGCGCGCGGGCACGCGATTCGCGCGGTGAATCGCGGTCAATCGGCCGGTCCGGCGGAACGCCGCGAAAGCCCCCCGGACGTTAGCTGCGAAACCGGCACAATCCGCTGTTCGGGCCTTGCCCGGTTTGGGTTATGCGCCCTATGATTGCGCGGTCGTTGGCGTCGGATAGCCGATTGCCCGGCGAATGCCCGTGCGCGACGCGGATCGCGTATGGGTGGGGCCGCGGACCGGCACGCGACAACGATTCTTTCCCGCCGTTCTCGCCGGCTTCAGCTGCGGCAAGCCGTCGTACGAGCAGTTGTGGTTCTCAATCAGAAATCGTTCCCGAACCGATAGCCAGGAGGTTTCCCGTGTCGCAAGCCGTCGCTCCCGCTCAAGGCGCCAAGAAGTTGCCGTACAAAGTCGCTGACATCTCCCTGGCCGAGCTAGGCCGCCGGCGGATCATGCTGGCCGAGAACGAGATGCCGGGCTTGATGGCGCTGCGCGAGAAGTACGGCAAGTCGAAGCCGCTCTCCGGGTCGCGGATCGCCGGTTGCTTGCACATGACCGTCGAAACGGCCGTGCTGATCGAAACGCTCGTCGCCCTCGGCGCCGAAGTCACCTGGAGCAGTTGCAATATCTTCTCGACCCAAGACGACGCGGCCGCCGCCATCGCCAAGACCGGCGTGCCCGTCTACGCCTGGAAGGGCGAGAACAACGAAGAATTCGATTGGTGCATCGAACAGACGCTGCACTTCAAGGACGGCAAGCCGCTGAATCTGATTCTCGACGACGGCGGCGATCTTACCGCGATGGTGCACCAGAAATTCCCCGAACTGCTCGGCGACATTCGCGGTCTCTCCGAGGAAACGACCACCGGCGTCCACCGGCTGTATCAGATGCACGCCCGCGGCGAGCTGAAGGTGCCGGCGATCAACGTCAATGACTCGGTCACCAAGAGCAAGTTCGACAACCTCTACGGCTGCCGCGAGTCGCTCGCCGACGGCATCAAGCGGGCGACCGACGTGATGGTCGCCGGCAAGGTCGTCGTCGTGGCCGGTTATGGCGACGTCGGCAAGGGCTGCACGCACGCGATGAAGTCGCTGGGCGCGCGCGTCATCATCACCGAGATCGACCCGATCAACGCTTTGCAAGCTGCGATGGAAGGCTACGAAGTCACCACGATGGAAGACGCCGCGCCGCAGGGCGACATCTTCGTCACCACGACCGGCTGCTGCGACATCATCCGCGGCGATCACATGGAGGCGATGAAAAACGATTCGATCGTCTGCAACATCGGCCACTTCGACATCGAAATCGACATGGCCTGGCTGGAAGGACAAGTCAAAGCCGGCAAGGCGAAGAAGCTGGAGATCAAGCCGCAGGTCGATCGCTTCACCCTCGCCAGCGGACGGTCGATTCTCATCCTCGCCGAAGGCCGCCTGGTCAACCTCGGCTGCGCCACCGGACATCCTGCGTTTGTCATGTCCAACTCGTTCTGCAATCAGGTGCTCGCGCAGATCGACCTGTGGACGAATCCGGACAAGTACGAAGTCGGCGTCTACGTGCTGCCCAAGCTGCTCGACGAAGAAGTCGCCCGGCTGCATTTGGCCAAGCTCGGCGTCAAGCTGACCAAGCTGACCAAGAAGCAATCCGACTACGTGGGCATTCCGGTGGAAGGGCCGTATAAGCCGGAGTATTATCGGTATTAAGCGACACCGTGGTATAATTGTGGATGTCCCGAAAGCACTCGGCAATCGCGAGGGTATTCCATGACCTCCATCATCGCTGATTCGAATCTCCAAGCCGCGCTAGGTGGTTTTGTCGAACCGGTAGAAATCCGAGATCCAAACGGGAATCTGCTGGGCCATTTCACGCCGGCGCGGTCGGACGAGGGGCGGTTGTACGAGCAAGCCAGGAAGCAATTCGATCCTGCGGAGTTGAAACGCCGAAACGACGCGAATGGGCCGGGTATCACAACGGCCCAGTTGCTGGCAAAACTCGAAACGCTGGAATCGCCGTAATGCGGTATTCGGTGACGTGGGACCGCGATGCCGAAAACGAGTTGACGCAGATCTGGCTCGACGCACCGGATCGCGCCGCAGTTTCTGCCGCGGCAAATGCCATCGATCGGGAACTTGCTAACGACGCCGAACGCAAGGGCGTGGATTTCTACGGCGACCGCTTGATCGTCATGCGTCCCCTGTGCGTAACCTTTCGGGTCGTTCACGGCGACCGTTTGGTCATCGTGCGACAAGTGTCGCGCATCGCAACGAAGTCGTAGTTCGTTTCGCGGCCAGCAGCGATTGGGTGGTGCATCCCGTTGAACGCAATGGAATCGCAACGCAATGGAATCCCAATGCCGCCCACCATCCTCATGTGCCCGCCGGATTATTTCGGTATCGAGTACGAAATCAATCCCTGGATGAGCCGCTCGCGCCCCAGCGACCGTCCGCTCGCCGCGCGGCAGTGGCAATCGCTCAAGGCGATTCTCGAAGACGTCGGCGCGACGGTTGAAACGCTTGCCGCGGTCGAGGGGCTGCCCGATCTGGTGTTTACGGCCAACGCGGCCCTTATTTACCGCGACGCGGCCGTGCTGGCCCGCTTTCGCCATCCGCAGCGGCAAGGCGAGGAGCCGCACGACGAAGCTTGGCTTTCCACGCATGGCTTTCGCGTCGTCCGCCCGCCCGAGGGCGTCTACTTCGAGGGCGCCGGCGACGCCCTCTTTTGCGGCGACACGCTACTGGCCGGCTATCGCATCCGCAGCCACGCCCGCGGGCATCAGCAGATCGCCGCCATGCTCGGCGTCCGCGTGATCCCGCTCGAACTCGTCGACCCGTACTACTATCACCTCGACACGTGCTTTTGCCCGCTGGCCGCCGGCGTGGCGCTCTACTTTCCCGGTGCATTCGACGAGTACGCACTCAAAGCCTTGCGCGAGGTCGTCGGCGAACTGATCGAAGTCGACGAGAACGAAGCGCGGAGCTTCGCCTGCAACGCCGTCGTCGTCGGCCGGACTGTTGTGACGAACGTCGGCTGCCCGAAGATGCACGCCGCTCTCGCCGAGCGCGGCTTCGCCACCCGCGAGACGCCGCTTTCGGAATTTGTGAAGTCTGGCGGCAGCGCGAAATGCCTCACCCTGCGGCTGGACGGCGAAGAGGCGGCGAGTTGGAAGTACTGCGATTGAGCCGGCGGAGGAGGTGACTGCCGTCGTTCCGTCGCGTCTCATACTCATGCGCGTTCCCGGTCCTCGATCGTTGAATTCGCTTGTCGATTCGATCGCCGACGGTTATTTTCGTAACCAATGGCGCGGCGCACGCGGCGGGCCGTTCCGCACGTTTCCATTCCAACTGCCGAAGCCACATGCCCACGCCGGTGAACCCATGCCGCGACAAATCACCCTTGCCGGCGTCGCCGCGATCGCCGTTTTCGCCATGACGTCATTTGACATTGCCGTCCGCAGTCTGGCGGCGGACGAGCAGCCGCCGGCGGCCAACAGCGTGGCCGGCGGTTACGATCGGCCGGGCGGCGATGCCAAACAGTCGCGGTCGATTGCGATGGGTCGGCATGGCATGGTCGCTTCGAGCCATCCGCGGGCCGTCCAGGCGGGACTCGATGTTCTGCGCAGCGGCGGAAATGCGGCCGACGCCGCCGTAGCGGTCAACGCCATGCTCGGCGTCGTCGAGCCGATGAGCTGCGGCGTCGGCGGCGATCTATTCGTCATCTATTGGGACGCCAAGACCAAAAAGCTCTACGGACTCAACGGCAGTGGGCGGAGTCCTTACAAGCTGACTATGGAGGAATTCCGACGGCGCGAACTTGAAAAGATTCCAACCGTCGGGCCGTTGGCGTGGTCGGTGCCGGGCTGCGTGCGAGGGTGGGAAGACTTGCTGGCACGATTCGGCACGCGAACGTTGGGCGACGCGCTGGCGCCGGCCATCGAGGCGGCCGACGATGGTTTCGTCGTCACCGAAGTGATTGGCGAATACTGGCGCGGCGCGGAAAAGGCGCTGAGCGCATGTCCGGAAAGCGCGGCGACGTACCTGGTCGATGGCAAAGCGCCGGCCGTGGGAACGGTAGCCCGGCTGCCTCGCCTGGCGGAAACGTACCGAAGAATCGCCGCTGGCGGGGCGAGGGAATTCTACGCAGGCTCGATCGCCGAGCGGATCGTGCGGTTCAGCGACGCCAACGGCGGATTCTTCACGGCCGCCGATTTCGCCGATCACAACAGCGAGTGGGTCGAACCGGTGTCGACCAACTATCGTGGCTACGACGTCTGGGAACTGCCGCCCAACGGCCAGGGCATCGCCGCCTTGCAGATGCTCAACCTGCTCGAACCGTATGACGTCAAGAAACTCGGCCACGGCAGCGCGGATTACATTCACTTGTTCACCGAAGCTAAAAAGCTGGCGTTTGCCGATCGGGCGAGGTTCTATCACGATCCGGCGTTCGACCAACTGCCGGTAGCGGAGTTGATTTCCAAGGAGTATGCGGCGGCACGCGGCAAACGAATCGACATGGCCCACGCGGCGACCGATGTGCCGGCCGGCGATCCGAAATTGGCCCACGGCGACACGGTGTATCTGACCGTGGTCGATAAGGATCGCAATTGCTGCTCGATGATTCAGAGTTTGTACGAAGGTTTCGGCTCGAAGGTCGTGCCCGGCGACGTGGGATTCGCCTTGCAAAATCGCGGCGCGCTGTTCGCGCTCGATAACGAACATCCGAACAAGTACGAACCGCACAAGCGGCCCTTTCACACGATCATTCCTGCAATGGTCACCAAGGACGGCCGGCCGTGGCTGTCGTTCGGCGTGATGGGCGGCGACATGCAGCCGCAAGGCCACGTGCAGATTCTCATCAACCTGATCGACTTCGGCATGAACCTGCAACAGGCCGGCGACGCAGCCCGCGTGCGGCATTTGGGCAGCGCCACGCCGACCGGCGAAGCGATGGACGCGGCCGGCGGAACGATCGCGGTCGAAAGCGGCGTCAGCGACGCCACGCTCGACGAGCTGCGCCGTCGCGGCCATCAGGTGCGACGAGAAAAAGGCTCGTTCGGCGGCTATCAGGCCGTGTTGATCGATTGGGAACATGGCGTGCTGCAAGGGGCCAGCGAGGTCCGCAAGGACGGATTGGCGCTGGGCTATTGAACGCTCATTGCGAAAACCGAAACCGTGGCGGGCGAATCCATTCGCCGAAGCAGTCGCTTTCACTCCACCATTGAGCCAACCGGCTCCAACCTTCACGTCGACCGCAAACCGGCCAAGGCCCTCATCACGATGCCGATCCATTTCGCCGACCGACTTGCCGCCGCCGTCCGCGGCAAGGGCAACCCCGTCCTCGTCGGGCTAGATCCCCGCGTCGCGCAGCTTCCCGACGCGCTCAAGCCGGCCGACCCGACCGATCTTGCGTCCGTCGCGGCCGCGTACGGCGAATTCTGCCGCGGCATCGTCGACGTCGTCGCCCCGCTGGTCGCCGTGGTGAAGCCGCAATCCGCGTTTTTCGAGGAACTCGGCCCGCCGGGCGTTGCTGTGCTGGTCGACGTGATTCGCTACGCTCGCTCGCGCGGCCTGCTCGTCATCCTCGACGCCAAGCGGGGCGACATCGGCTCCACCGCCGAAGCCTACGCCGCCGGCATGTTGGGCCAGCAAAGCCCCTGGGGTGCGGACGCGCTCACCATCAATCCCTATCTCGGCGACGACAGCCTCGCGCCGTTCGTGTCGACCGCCAAAGACCGCGGCGCGGGCCTGTTCGTGCTCGTGAAAACGTCGAACCCCGGCGGCCGAACGTTTCAAGACCTGACCGCTCGAGATTCCGCCGGCGATTCGCAGACCGTCTATCGCCACGTCGCGGCCCTCGTCGAATCGTTGGCCCGCGAAACTGTCGGCCCAAGCGGCTACGGCAGCGTCGGCGCGGTCGTCGGCGCCACCTATCCCGCGCAACTCGCCGAACTGCGTGCCGCCATGCCGCACACGTGGTTCCTCGTGCCCGGTTACGGTTCGCAAGGCGGAGCGGCGGCCGACGTCGCCGCGGCGTTCGACGCGAGCGGCTTGGGCGCGATCATCAACAGTTCCCGCGCGATCATTTTCGCCCACGCCCGCAAGGAATACGCCGGCCGTTTTGCGCCCGCCCAGTGGCAACAAGCCGTCGAAGCCGCCACACGCGACATGATCGACGAGCTTCGCGCCGGCACATCGGCCGGCAACCTCCAGTAGGGTGCTCTGCGAGCACCTGCAACCGCCGCCAACACTACACGCCAATCGCCGAAGCGGTTTCCGCCGACTACGACGTCGCACGCTTGTTCGCGTCGACGAATATCGACACATTGCCGGCACGCGGGACAACTTCCAAACTATCGACTCGCGCCGCCGCTTCGATGTCGGCGTCGTAGCCCAGTTCGATGAGATTCGCGCCGCCCAGGCTGTGTCGCAGCGCATCGACAAGCGACTCTACCTGCTGCTCGCCACACCAGACGCCGCGCCACGCATCGTGGGCAACGAGCGCTTCGTCATTCCAGACCCATCGCGGTCGGTCCGACAACGCCGTCAGACCGTCGACGATCGCTCCCGCCGCGAGAACATCCTCCCGCGTGAACTTGCCGTTCGTGCCGGCGCACACGATATCCAGCGGCGACGGTCGGTCGGCCAACCACCGGCAGACCGCCGCGCGATTGACGAACGAAGCGAGCACAATCTGTTTGGCGCTGTCGCATCGCTCGATGGCTCGCGTGCCGTTGGTCGTCGTGAATACGATGATCTTTCCCGCCACGCGGTCCGCGGTGTATTCGGCCGGCGAATTGCCCAGGTCGAAGCCCCGTAGCTTTTCGCCCCGCCGCTCGCCGCCGAGCACGATTTGCTTACGATCCAACGACTCGACCACGGCCTGCGTGACCTCGAGGTTCGGACAGGGCCGCACGTCGCGCGCCCCGGCGGCGAGCGCATGACAAATCGTCGTCGTCGCCCGCAACACGTCGATCACGACCGCCGTGCCGTCATACAGCAACTCGCTACGAACGGTCTTCGGCAAGAAATGAACGCGGCCGTCGTACATGGATCGAGCAACCTCATCGATCGACCGTCAAGATGGCCGTTGGACCCCGGCTTTTTCCATCTTCGCCGCGTGAAGGCACGATCGACACCGCGTGAGTCTCTTGATTTCATTCGTCTGCGATGTGCGTCCGTGATCCCGTGGGACATGCGCCGGCGGGAGGTCACGCGAAGCGGAATCGCAAGGATGGTCATTCGAGCCGACGTTGAACCGCGCTGTCAAGGCGGACGGAATCGACGAGCCGATTACCGCGAACCAAGGGCGCAATGCAGGGTTCGCTATTTCCCCCACTCTGCACTCTGTGGTCGAACGTTTCGCTACAAACCGATCCGCGTCGCATCGCCGTGGGCGGTTTCCTGCCCAAACGCTACAATTCCCTGTCGCGACTCGTTTGGCGAGCCGCGACATCCGGCTTGCACATTTCGGAGTTTCAACGTGTCGCAACGTGAATACAGTCCTGGCCTCGAAGGTGTCGTCGCCGGCGAAACGGCGATCAGTTCGCTCCGCGGCGGCTTGTCGTATCGCGGCTATTCGATCGAGGATTTGGCCCACCACGCCTCGTTCGAGGAAGTCGCCCACCTGCTGCTGCATGGCGGTCTGCCGACGTCTGGAGAGTTGGCGGCGTTTCGCAAGCGGCTCGGATCGCAGGAAGTGGTTTCGCCGCCGATTCTCGAAACGCTCCGCCGCATACCCGTCAAAGTCCCCATGATGGACGTGATGCGGACGGGCGCGAGCTTGCTCGCCCATTGGGAGAACGAAGTCGCCAACAACTCTCACGACGCCAACGTCCGCAAGGCCGAACGACTGCTGGTCCAACTGCCGATCTTGATGGCCGCGCGGCATCGCCTGATCCAGGGCAAGGAACCGGTTTCCGCCGATCCCCGCCGCTCGTTCGCCGAAAATGTCCTCTGGATGCTGCTCCGCAACCAGCCGACGCCGGAAATGACCCGCGCGATGGACGTCTCGCTGATCCTGTACGCCGAACACGAGTTCAACGCCTCGACGTTCACGGCCCGCGTCATCGCCAGCACGCTCAGCGATCTGCACTCCTCGATCTGCGGCGCGATCGGCGCGCTCAAAGGTCCGCTCCACGGCGGCGCGAACGAGCGCGTGTTGGCGATCTTGCAGGCGATCGGTTCCGCCGACAAAGCGGAAGCCTGGGTGATGGACGCCCTGGCCAAAAAGCAGCGGATCATGGGCTTCGGCCACCGCGTCTACAAAGACGGCGACCCTCGCGCGGCCTACATGAAAACGATGTGCCGCAATCTGGCCGCCCAATCCGGCCACGCGCCGATGGAAGAACTCGCCGACAAAGTCGAAGAAGTCGTGTGGCGCGAAAAGAAGTTGCCGCCGAACGTCGACTGGCCCACGGCCCGGCTGTATCACTACTTCGGCCTGGCGGTCGAGCTTTACACACCGCTGTTCGCAGTCGCCCGCACGTCCGGCTGGTGCGCCCACGTGATCGAACAACTCGATGAGAATCGGCTGATACGCCCGGCGGCGAACTACACCGGGCCGGGCAAGCGGGAGTGGAAGGGGATTGAGCAGCGAACTGGATAATCATTAGGTTCTCGCACCGCACCTTGATGTTTCCGCTCCCGTACTTTACGTCTTTGACGCAGAGTCTTCCGTGAGCGCCGAAACTACTTCGCGGGGATACTCGCAATAGGAATCACGCCGCCAAGAACATTGACAATCCCACCCGTTCGGCGTCTAATTCACTCGTACATCTTCAACTCTCGGCACTCTCCCCTCCACTCGCCGAGAAGCAAACGACGGCAAATCCCCTCCAGGCTGTCGGCAGAACGGGCTCACGTTTCCGCCATGCCAGCGACATTCGGCAGTGTCAACTTGCCCCCCGCTTCATCGGCAGCTTACAATCAACCAATGGAGTCGATTCCCGACGATGCCGTTGCCATCCGCGGCGGCCGCAGTCGTCCGATCGACTTCGAGCGCGGCATCGGTGTGCATCCCAGCGGTGTGACCGGCGTGTCCGTGAACTGCGCGGCTGGTGTGCCGCTTGAAACGCTCTCGACTGACATTCCGCACGGTCAGCTTGGAGTAACAACGGTCAGCGAGATTCGCGCCGCCGATGGCGACGTGATTCGAACGTCCGGACGCGGTCCGTATCACGCGACGCTCGTCGGTCTTACGCCCGAAGCTGCGAGCCGGCTGTTTACACCCACGATTCCCAATCCAGCAAAGCGCGATCCCGCCGAGTATACCTGAGTAACAACGAACATCATGGCTCTCCCGCACGTCTACGCCGATTTTCAGAACGCCGATGCACTGGGGCGCATCCGCCTGAACTGCGTCGGTACCGCGCGCGATCTGGCGGAGCAAGGCGTCGAGCTACGCGAAGGCCTGCCGATTTCCCTCTATTCCGACGACGCCGACGACCAGAGCCAGCAAGACGATCTGACCGTCGCCGGAACCGCGACCTACTCGGACGAAGAACGCTGTTGGGTCGCCGTCGTCGATTGGGAGACCGTGCGGCACGCATCGCAGGTTGAAAAAACGTCGCCGTCGCCAACTGCGGGAACGCCGTCACGGCCGCTGACGTTCGACGGCCAAGAAACGCCGCCGCCGACACCGCACGTCGATCGCAGCTAATACCGCGGTGCTTCGCGCAATTCGTCCCGATTCACTCGCGCATGTAATGCCAAAACTGCGTCGTAGCCGAAATGGACCGGTGGAAATGACGCCGCGTCGCGCGTCGGCCGCTTACATGCGGAGGAAGTCGCGGAATTGACCGATGAGCGCCGTCGGATCGCTCCAAATCTTCCACGTCAGCATGGCGATCATCATCGCGGCGAAGCTCAACAAGCTATAGCCGCGCGGGTTGGCGCCGCTGTGTTCGTGGGCGAGGGCGGCCGTCAGTTGTTCGTGAATCGCCGCCCAGCCGTCGAGGTTTTGTCTCGGCCCGACGGACACCAGCGACACGCTTCGCATCGCTCGAAACGGCTCGATTTGCAGATGCACGCCCAATTCGGGCAGCAGCAAGCTCGCGCCGGCCCAACGCGCTTCGCCGTCGAGTTGCAGGGCCACCGACGCCAGGATCGCATGCATCCGTTCCGGGCTGATGTTGTACACCACGACGCGCGGCCGCAGCGAAAGTCCTAAAAACAGCACGCTCGCGCCGTAAAAGCCGACCATGATCGCCCACGTCCAAACGCCGAACACCGCGACGGCCGCGTCGGGCAAGAACAGTTCCATCGGCCCGACGATCACCATTCCGCCCAAGGCGATCGCCAGCACGACCAGATCGCGCAGCCCCGTCGTCGCGAGCGGACGCCCGCGAAGATTGACCGCACCCAGGCCCAGCAGATACAGGGCCAGCGGCCCAAGGGCCACGAGCATGTGAAAGGCGTCCATGGAGCAAGGATCGGGGGTCAGGGATCGGGGGTCAGGGACGCCGAGATTTCTTATGCGTCAGATACGCTCGTGAACTGGCCGGCGAAACGGTAGAGTATTTCGGCGGCGGCATGGAGTTGATCGATCTCGATCCATTCGTCGCAGGTGTGGGCTTGGTCGATCGAGCCGGGGCCGAAGACGACCGATGGGCAGCCGGCCGCTTGGAACGTCGAGGCGTCGGTTCCATACGGCACGCCGATGAGCGACCGGCCCGGCGCGATTTCATTTGCCGTCGCCCGCAGCCGCTCGCCGAGCACCGTATTGTGGCGATCCGGCAATCCGTGGCTCGGCAGAAACGGCGCATCGTGTTCGACCGGAAAGTCGATCGACGTCTCGTGAGCCAAGTATTCGACCACGTGCCGCATCGCCGTCTGCGGATCCTCGTCCGGCAGCAAGCGGCGGTCGATCTTGATCGTGCATTCGTCGGGCACTGTGTTGACACTCAAGCCGCCGGCGATCGTGCCGACGCTCAAACTCGGCCGGCCACAACGCGGATGTTCGCCGAGCGTCGGCGCGACCTCGCGTTGATAGCGTTCCAAAACGGCCAACACGCGGCCCATCTTGTAGATCGCGTTGTCGCCCAACTCCGGACGGCTGCTATGCATCGCCCGGCCGCGGACCCGGCACTCCCAGCGGACACAGCCCTTGTGGGCGACCACCACGTCGAGCGACGTCGGTTCGGCGACGATCGCCGCGTCGGGCATGCGCGGAAAGATGCCATCGGCCGCGTTCCAAAGCTGCGCGATCGCCTTCGCGCCGGTGAAACCTTGTTCTTCGTTGACCGTACACGCGACCAGAATCGTCGGCATGTCGGCCGGCCGCGCTTCCGCCAACCGCGACACGGCCGCAAGCATCGACGCCATACCGCCCTTGATGTCGCACGCGCCGCGTCCGTAGATGCGTCCGTCGCGCACGTCCGCCGCGAATGGGTCGATCGTCATGCCGTCGACGGGCACGGTGTCTTGATGGGCTTCGAGCATCAGCACGGCCCCGCCTGCTGCGGGCGGCTTCGCGCCGTCGAGCCGGGCCACGATGTTGTCCCGCCGCGGCTCGACCGTCTGCCGCCGCCAGGGAAGGCCCAGCCGCGTGAATAACGCCTGGAGGTAGTCGGTGACGCGGTACTCGTAAAACTCCGGCCCGTCGACAACGCGTCCCATCGGGTTGACGCTGGGGATGCGAACGAGATCGCGAAGTGTTTCGACCGGATCGAGCGGCATAGCGACACGAGTGACCGAGGGCGGCACGCATCAAACGTCGGCGCGCCGGAGCAGCCGATCATCCTACCATAGCAGCCAAACCCGGCCCAGGCGGCGTTGCCCAGCGTGCAAAATGATCGCTCGCAACGGGGCCTACGCCGACTCGCGGAAATCGAGCTGGTAGAGCCGCCGATAGAGTTGGCAGCGCGTCATCAGCTCGTCGTGCGGCCCGATGTCGAGAATCTTGCCGCCGTCCATCACCATCACGCGGTCGGCCAGCGTGAGGATGCTCATGCGGTGTGTGATAATGATCGTCGTGCGGTTGCGGATGAACTCGGCGAGCACCTTTTGGATCAACTGCTCGCTCTCCAGGTCGACCTGGCTGGTGGCTTCGTCGAGGATCAAGATCGCCGGATCGCGGAGGATCGCGCGGGCCAGCGCGATCCGCTGCCGCTGGCCGCCCGACACACGGTTGCCCGAGGGACCGACGATCGTGTCGTAGCCGTGTTCGAGCTTTTCCGTGATGAATTTGTGGGCGTGGGCTTGCTTGGCCGCGGCGACGACCTGTTCGCGCGTGGATTCGGGATTGCCGTAGCGGATATTGGCGAGCACCGACTCGTCAAACAGCGACGTTTCCTGCGTCACCAGGCCGATCTGCCGCCGCAGCGTCCGCAGTCGCGCATCGCGAACGTCGACGCCGTCGATCTGTACGCTGCCAGAGTTGGGATCGAAGAACCGCGGGATCAAATTGGCCAACGTGCTCTTGCCGCAGCCGTTGGGGCCGACGATGGCCAGCGTTTCGCCGAATGGAATCGTCAAGTCGACGTTGCGGAGCACCGGCTGGCTGGCGTGATAGGCGAATTCGACGCGGTCGAAGACGATCTCCTTACGATGGCGGTCGAGCGGCAGCGGCCGTTTTGGATCGACGATTTTCGGTTCGCGGTCGAGAACTTCGTACACTCGGTCAGAGGCGACGTAGGCCCGTTGCAAGTGCCCCCACACGTCGCCGATCTTCCGCACCGGATCGCTCACGCCGGCCAGCATCGCGTAGAACACGAGCAGTTCGCCCATTGACAGCGGCTTGTTGCTCATCCAGATGCCGAACAACGTGGTTGTCTGATTGAGCACTAAATGCGCTCCGGCCAGAATCGCCACGGCGATCATCAGAATGCCCATGACTTCCGTCGTCGGCCGCACGAGCGCGTCGTAACGGGCGATCTTCATTGCCTTGCGGTAATACTCCTTGGCGACGGTGTGAAACCGCCAGCGTTCGTGACGTTCCATCGTGAACGCCTTGACGATCTTGATCCCGCCGAGCGTTTCGGCCAGCACTTTGTAGATGATCGACATTTCCTCCATCGCCCGGCGGCTGGCCCGCTTCATCGACTTGGCCAGACTGTTGATCACCAGGGCGGCCAAGGGCACGATCACCAGCGACAGCAGCAGCAGCGGCCAGCAAATCCACGCCGCGCCGAAGAAGCAGGCGGCCATCTTGAGCGGTTCGCGGACCGCGCGGCCGAAGAACAGTTGAATGCCCAGGGCGACGCAGCCGGCGTCGTTGGTGAACCGCGAGATCAAATCGCTCGTCGATTTTTCGCCAAAGCTGGCCAGGTCCATCCGCAGCGTGCGGCGGTAGAACGTCTTGCGCAGTTCGAGCGTGGCGAGCTGCGCCAACCGTTCGACGAGCAATTGGCCGAACACGGCGAACACGCTTTTGACGAGCGTGCCGACAAGCAGCGCCGCGATGGCCAGGGCGAGGGTCTGAAATGGTTCGAGCGGCAGGTATTGTTCGATCCACGGCTGCGCCCAACGGAGCCGTTCGATCTGCGTGAGTTCGGCGTCGCGGCGCGATTCGGCCAAGCTGATGTCGCGGTGGAGCCGACTGGCCTCGTCGGTGTCACCGACCGGAAGCTGCGCATCGAGCCGTGCGATCTCGCCGTTCGCTTTGTCGACGTCGTCCTCGGCCGCCTTGATCTCGTCGGCCACCCAAACGTCGAGCCGCTTGCCCTTGAACACGACCTCGACCACCGGGTAGAGCGTGCCGATGTTGCCGCCCCACAGCACGGCGACGATCAAGGCGCAGCACAACGACCCCGCCACCGTCCAACGATAACGCAGCGCCAGCCGCAGTGTCCTGACAAAGTTGCCCATCCGTGGTTCCTCGCTGCGGGTTCGCCGCCGCTTCCTCAGCGTGGCCGAGCGCATTGCTAGCATCGATGTCGCCGCGGAAACCGACTCCGTGCGATCTCCACGCGGCGCAATCCGATCCGCGTTGCCTGCTCGGCGAAGGATACTAACACAACGCCCGGCAGCGACCAAGGTCGGAAACGAGCCGGCCTCGCCAGGGCGCACCTTGCGGTTTGCGCGGTTGCTTGGATTGTGTAAACAACAGGGGGGT
>JBBDYI010000309.1:0-14325 GCA_040901705.1 Pirellulales bacterium
CGTTCAGGAACAGCGATGTCTGGTCCACGCCGTCAATGATACGGTCGGTCGGAATGTTATCCATCGCTCCGCCGATGTGTGCGAAGGTGGTGAACAGGTCGGTGCAATGAATTATGTCGCCGACAGTCTGGCCGGGCTTGATCATGCCCGGCCACCAGGCCATTGCCGGCACTCGCACGCCGCCTTCGAGAAAATCGCCCTTGCCGCCACGATAAAGCGCTTCCACCATGCCGGGAGGGCCGTTGTGCGTCATCGGGCCGTTGTCGGCCATGATCACGACGAGCGTGTTCTCCGCGATGCCGAGTTTATTCAGCGTATCCATCAATGTGCCGACGAACATGTCGAGCTTCGCGAGCGCTTCCTGCAGCGCACCGCCGCTAGCGGTCAGCTTATTGGGACTGGGGATAAAGGAAAGCAACGGCGGCCAGTAGGCCACATAGAACGGCTTTTTCGCCGCCGCATTTTTCTGGATGAAGGCGAGCGTCCGTTCGAAGCATTCGGGGTCAATCTTCATGTAGTCTTCGAGACTTCCGCCCCGGCCAAATTCGGTCACCGGCCCGCCCTTCGCGCCTTCCAGCGCATTTACGAATCCAACCGGACGCCAGCCCTTGTCGATGTCATAGGGATCGTTCGGGTACATTTGAGGATACAGGACTGCCGGCGAAAGCGCGCCTGCCTGACCTTGCGGCGTGAAGACGCTGCACACCTGGTTGTAAGGCATCCACAATGCCTCATCGAAACCTCGCTTGGTTGGGTAACTGGCTTCGATGTCGCCCATATGCATCTTGCCGTAGAAGGCTGTGGCGTAACCCGCCTTCGAAAGCACATTCGCCATCGTGACTTCGGAGGACGGCAGTCCGCCGTATTCGTAGGGAAAGCCGACGTTGTACATGCCATTGCGGATGGCGTGGCGGCCGGTCATGCACGCGCCGCGCGTCGGTGTGCAGGATGGCTCGGAATACATCCGCATGAAGTTGATGCCTTCGGCGGCCAGCTTGTTGATGTGCGGCGTTTCGAACCCGCGCACTTTCTGAAGCGCGGGAAGGCCGACTTCACCGACCGGCGTGTCGTCCCACAGGATGTGGATGATGTTGGGCGGCGTGCCGAACTTCTTCTTCAGCTCGGCCAACTTCGCGTCGAGTTGTTCGCCTTCGACTTTCCATTTTTCGCCGTGCTGGGCGTCGAGGATGTAATACTCCGCATCGTGGATGATCTTTGGTTTGTTCACCTGGTGCGCGACGGGTAGGTCAGCCGGTTCGGAAAGGGATCGTTCAGCCAACTCGTTGGTTGGCTGGTCTACGGCCAGCAAGCTGGTGGCAGCAAACGCGACGACAGCGAGGCTCAATGTTCCAAAGGCTTTGCCCTGCATGATCTTTTCCTTTCCCTTCACGGTTGTAGTGGCTTTCAATACTGTTGATATGCAGCATTGCATTGCTCACGCGGCTCGCCGGCACTTTATTCGGCCATCGGATGATGAACGGCACGCGCAACGAGCCTTCCATCGCAGTGACATAGTTACATGAATTCTCCAGCGGCGATATCACGACCGCTCATTGTCGTGATCGAATTTCGTCTAGTGCGATGGTCGAATGAGTTTTGCAGGAGAATCGCTCCGCAAATATACGTTGCGGCACGGTCAAGTTGACTGCGCCGCAACGGCGGATCGACAAAACACGGGCTTCGCCTCTATCTGTCGATGGCGAATTGCCCGCCGTTCGTGGCGAACCGCGGGCCTCGCCCAAAGGGGCCAGAGGCGGCTCGCGAAGAGATAGGTCCGTTTCAGTACGCCGTCGGAACCGACCGCGATGCGCTTACTCCATAGACAGATTCTTTTGGGCCGCCTCTCGGCCTATGAAAGTCGAAAAGGCGAGAGGCGATTTGGCTCTAAAATGGCGGGCGGTGTCGAGCCACCGCCCGCCGAAAGACCAAAGTCGTCCACGGGCGAGGGGCTTCATTGCTTGGGCTCGGGAATTCTCACCAGGATCCACTGCTGTGTCTTCGACTTGCCGTAGTGGATCAGCATCGTGGTTTCTTCCTTCGTCAAGTTGGCGATGCCGGCCTCGTAGACCGTGGTCTTGCGATCGGCGACGGTCCAGGCCGCGCGTTGGGTCTGCTTGTCCACGGTTCCCGCGAGCTTCTCGGTTTGGTCCGTCGTGGCGTTGTAGTACTCGCCGCTGATGACCCCCTGTTTGTTGACGGCGAGTTGAACGAACTGCGTCGCCGTCGTTTCGTCACCTTGAACCATTCCGAACACACCCAGCGGCATGGCTTCGTCCGCCGCCGCGGGACTGGCTGTGTCTGCGGCGGCAGCGATTTCAGTCGCCTGCGTGGCGTATTGCTCCTGAGTCGCGACATTGTCGCCATTCACATAGACGGAATCGCCTTCATAGACCGTGGTTGTGCCGTAGTCGTAGTAGTCCGGCTCCGAGCCATACCCTCCATAGCCTGCGACCGCGGACCAAGCCACTGGTCGAAAGGTCGGGCCGAGCCATCGAGCAGTCAGTCCGGGATATTGGTGTGCAAAGTTGCCGCAATTCGTGCGGACGGCGGCTCCCTGAGCACCCATAGCACCCGCGCCAATAAACGAGGTGCCGTGACCAACCCCTGCGCCTCCGCGAACTCCAATGCCGCCTGCGGCGATTCCACCGAATCCGACACCTGCGCGACCTCCACCGACGCCTGCTCCACCAACACGTCCGGCACCGACGCCGCCAGCGCCAACTCCCGCGCGGCCACCACCAGCCCCAGCGCCACCGATGCCACCGGCGCCTGCTCGACTACCGCCGGCCCCTTGACGACTGCCGCTAAATCCGCCTCCGCCTGGAATTGCTCCACCAGCACCGCCGCCAGGACGAGATCCACCAGCGCCGGCACCTGAACGACTTCCACCAGCGCCGGCGCTCGAACGGGATCCACCAGCACCGCCGGCAGAACGAGCTCCGCCACCACCGCTACTTCGAGACGGAGCCGTAAAGCCACCGCCGCCGCTTCGCCCGCCGCCGCCGCCGCCGCCGCGTCCACCACCGCCTGGACCGCGGCCCAAAGCGTCAAATGCGGTGACAGAGAACATGAATCCAAGTGCTACGACCGATATCGTAAATCGCCGCATGAGAAATATCCTTACAAATTGTGTTGATGACGATCGGGTTCGAGAAACCGAACATGTCCGAGTCGAGGCCTACTTGGTCGCTGTCGCCTTCACGCGTGTCACTTTGACCGGCGGCAGATTGCCGATCTCTTCGTCGCCCACCGTCAGGTTGATGGGCTGCCACGTGATCGTGTCGTTGTCGACGCGCGCCAAAATGTTCGTCGCGGCCAACTCGCCGCCGTCTGCCAGCAGGCCGCTGGTCTCAAAGATCCAAGTCTTGCCCTCGCGAGTGCAGGTGCCCTGTGCAACTCCTCCATCCGATTCGAAAATCCAAATGTTCAGGTCACCGGTTTGCGGGTCGACGCCAATCAACTGCATTCCCGAAAGCGTCGAATCTTTTCGTCGAATGGTAATATTGCCGCGGATGAACGCCTTGTTGCCGAGCCACTCATAGGTGGTTCGAACTTCGGCATCGGGCCGCTTCGCCTGCCAAGAGCCGATCAGCCAATCCAGATCGCGAAGCTCTGTTCCTTCGCTGGGCCATTCTTGGATTTCGGCCAGCAACCACTTGCCATCCTCTCGCACGTGCAACAAGCTGTACCGCTGTGTCGCTGGAGCTTCATTCTCGACGGAAGTTCTCATCAGCCCTTCTTCGACGGCCGTATCGCGCGAGGTGAATCGCACCGATTCAGGTTCCAGCGTGAACTTCTGTTGCGGATTCCTGGCGAAATGCTCGGCGCAAGCTTTCTGGATCGCGTCGCGACCGCGAATTCCAGGGGCATCATCCGGATTCAACTCGGCCCCAGCGGTCAGGTGTGCCGCCACCTGCGCGGCGTCGCCTTTCTCAAAGGCTGCCACAAAACTCTGCGTTGCTTCGCGGATCGCGGCTCGATCTGCCTTGCGATCGTCCTCATCGGCGGCTGCCGCTGCCATCACGAGGCACCCAATCACAACAATTACACTCACCAACAGATTTCGAGTCATCGTTCACTCCTAATTGAATTGCGGGGTTGAATCGCAGCATCCGACCGCCATAAGTCACGCCGACGAAACCGCGGAACAACTTTCGGTTGTGACGAGAGATTCGCATTTTTTGCGAAGCGTGAACTCAGCAGACAAGCGACCGAAGTCTAATCCGACACGTCGGATTCTGGGTCGATCCTGAAATTGCCCCAAGCCTACCATCGTCACGATTGTAGCATCTTGCCGCGCGACCATGGCAGCCGCGAGGTGAATATCTTGAGTTCATTTGGAGGGGGCCTCTGCCGCCAGACAGGAGGTATTTGAGGCGGAGAAACGGGCCTTTTGGGACTGTTTTCCATCCCCGGCGGGACGTCGGCGCGACGACCGACTTCGTTGTTTTTCGTCGCGGCGGCGAACGGCGCTGGCGGGCGTTGAAACTGCGCAAACTTTGCCGCCAATTCGGACGGCGGCGGTTTGTTTCACCGTGAGACGTGCGCCTGGCGATCAAGGCGGCGATCCCGGCAACCGATACGACCCGTAGTCGACCGGGGGCACGCTGTCGTCGGCTTGTGAAAGTTTGCGCGGATGGCGACGCGAAAAACGGAGTTTTCGCATGAGCAATCGGAATTGTCGGTGGGCGGCTGTGGTTGCGGCGGCTGCGCTGTGGTTCGGTGCGACCGCCGCGAATGTGCGTGCTCAGTCGTTCGGCGTGGAACTCCACAATACACTGATGCCGGCGTCGGGCGGTATGGCGGGCGTGAGCATTGCCCGGCCGCAGGATTTGCAGTCGGCGCTCAACGGAAATCCGGCGACGCTGGCGCAGTTTCGCGGCACGCAGTTCTCGTTCGGCGGCGCATGGGCCGAGCCGACGTATAACGTAACGCATGCCGGCGGCGTGTTGCCGAACGTCACTTCCTACGCGGCCAAGTCGGAAGCCGAAGGATCGTCGCTCGCCAACATCGGCGTGACCCAGGATTTCAGCGCGTTTGGCTTGCCGATCACTACGGGACTGGGCCTGATCACTGCGGGCGGCGGCGGCGTGAGCTTTCGCGATGTGCCGCAAAGCAATGGCACGTCGGCGATGCTGCAAACGCTGGAGGTCGTCGCCGGGGCGGGCGTCAAGTTGACCGACCGCCTCGCCGTTGGGGCGAATGTGATGATCGGTTCATCGACGGTCGATGGGCCGTTCGTGGGTCTTACCGCCGCGGCTTACGATTATGCGCTGCGCGGAAGCTTGGGACTGAATTACGACGCCGGCGCATGCACGACGCTGGGCTTGTACTACCAGACGAAACAGAGCTTCAACTTCGACAACGCCGTGTTTCTCGACCTCGGTCCGGGGATCGACAACGTGGGGCTGGATTTGGCCCTGGACCTGCCGGACAATGTCGGTTTTGGCATCGCCAATGAGAGCTTCATGGACGGCAATCTGCTGCTGGCGGCGGACGTGCTTTATAAGCAGTGGGACAACGCCGATTTCTTTCGCGCGATTTACGACAACCAGTGGGTGTTTCAAGTGGGTGCCCAGTATCGGCTGAGCCGCCACGTGCGGCTGCGGGCGGGTTACACCTATGCCGAAAACGCGATGGACCCGAACCCGGGCGGCGCGGCCGGTGGCATCTCTCCACCCGGCGCAGTGGCGGCGATACAGTACGCCCAGGCCCAGTTCGCGGCGATCAATCGGCATCGCGTTTCGGTCGGCGTCGGCATGCGCGACGTGTTGCCGGGCGTCGACGTCGATCTGTTGGCTGGCGGGATGTTCGACGAGTCGCAGGCGTTCGGGTCCGCGACGTCGGCGAGCGTCGAAAGCTATTGGGTCGGCATGGGCATGACCTGGCGCTTCGGCCGTGGATGTTTCGAGCGACTGCCCGTGCCGGACGATTGGTGCGACGCGGGGTGCTGCGAATAGGAATGCGTCTGGGGATGAGGGTCGGCGGTTCTGGTCGAATCATGGTGCGGTCGAACGCCATTTGGCGAGGGCGGTCTCCAATCTGCGGCGTCAAGCCACGAACGCCAGGAGATAGAAGATCCAGCCGGTGACGGCCGTCATGACCATTTCGATTGCGGCCAACCGCGCCCAAAACATATGTTGCCGGCTGTAGGCACAGGGCCGCGGCGGATTGGGGATCTTGCGGAGCGCCTGCACGATGGTGAACACCCAGAGCAGCGCCGTCGGAATGGCGAAGAACAGGTGAATGTAGAGCGACCGCACGACCCAATGCGCGGCGGTGCCGTCGCCGTAGTGGGGCGAAGGTTCGGCCCGCTCGCGCCAGCCGCTGATGAATTGCATATCGATCTCGAACGCCGCCACGGCCAACAGCAGGACGATGCCGAGCGTCAGTTGGACTTTCTTGTGCAGTGCGTAGTTCCGCCGCGATCGCACCAGCCAGATGCCCCAGCCCATCGCGGGCACCACGGCGAACATCGCCACGAACACGACGTCGAGCATGATCGTCGCGCGGCTGCCGGGTAGAAAACCGCCGATGCCCGGCAACTCTGCAACGAGGCCATCGAGCGCGAGCAGGTCGATCGAATTCATGGCGTGCCCCGACTGGTTTGCGCGGTCCGAGTCCCGATTGGCTCGGAGCAAGCGGAGTAAATCGAACGCGCAGAGAACGATATCAAATCCATTCGAGCGATTTCGGCGCGAGGTTCAATAATTTGACGAATCGCCATGCCAGGCGAAAGGGTCGTCGCGACAGCGCGGCGGCGAATAGGAGGGCTGCGGCGTTCGGGCAGCTGGAATCGGGCCATTTCATCAAAACGACATGCTCTCGCCCGGCGAAAGCACGATCGGCTCTGTGTCGGTTTCTTCTCGCACTCGCTTTGCCCAGGCGCCGGCATCTTGGGCGATCGGTGGCCATGTGTTGTAGTGCGCCGGCAGCACGCGACGCGGACGCAGCAGCTTGAGGGCCTCGATCGAGTCGCCCGGCCCCATCGTGAAGCGGTCCCCGATCGGCAGCACGGCCAATTCCAGCGGTGCGCCGTTTTCGCCGCGGGCATACAGCGCCATGTCGCCGAACAGCGCCGTGTCGCACGCAAAGTAGACCGCCCCGTCGGCCAGCGTCAGCAGGAAACCGCCGGGGTTTCCGCCCGGCGCGCCGTCGGGCAGCACGGAACTATGATGCGCGATTGTCGACTTCACGCGGCCAAACGGCGCAGCGATCGATCCGCCAAGGTTCATCGGTTCGGTATGCTTGACGCCCTGTTTCGCGAGCCACTCGCAAATCTCGAAGTTCGACGCGACGGGCGCGCCGGTCCGCTGGGCGATCTTCACCGCGTCCGCCACGTGGTCGTAATGCCCGTGAGAAACGAGGATGTAATCCGCCTTCACGTCCGCCGACCGAACCGGCGCGACGGGCGAGTCGTCAAGAAACGGATCAATTAGCACGTGCGTGCCGGCAGCCTCAAGCGACCAGCAGTTGTGACCAAGCCAAGTTAAAGTGGACATGAAGAGCGGGGTTCGAGGGGGATTCAGTATTTGCTATTTGAGATTTGAGATTTGAGCGGGCGACGACGCGGCGGTTGTGTCGCGACAACGATTCCCGAGTCCCGCGCCCCGATCCCCTCTCACTCAATCGCCTCTATTCTCACGTCGGCCACTAACTTCTCCATCCGCCCGCGACTCAGCCGCGCCGGCAGCAACGCCTCGACGTTGTTCGCCGCCGCGGCCATGCCGTAACGAATGGCTTCCGGCATCGGTCGACCACCGGAGTATGCCCATGCCACGGCCGCTGTCAAGCAATCGCCCGCCGCGATCGGGTTGACCGCATCGACCGCCGCGGGAACGACGCGAAACGCCTGCGACTCGCTCGCCAGCACCGCCGGCTCGCGGCCGTGCGTGATGAGCGCCCATTCCGCACCACCGCGGCACAGCGATCGCGCTGCCGCCACGCACTGCGATTCCGTGTCGATCGGACCGCCGATGGTCGTGGCCAGTTCTTCGCGATTCGGCTTCGCCAACAGCGGACGCCGCACCAACGCCGCGAGCAACTCCGGTCCGCGCACGTCCAGAATCGCCCGGCAAGCCCGCGGCGCGTCGGCCAGCAGATCGGCGAACGTGTCGGCGGCGACGCCCGCGGGCAGCGAACCGGTCAGCACGACGACTTCGGCGTCGGCGACGGCCTGGCGAAAGATAGCTCGAAACGATTTCATCTCGGCAGCGTCGATTGCCGCGGCGTTTTCTACCAATTCCGTCGTTTGGCCGCTGGATCGATCGAGCACGGTGGTGCAAACGCGCGTGGCGGCTTTCGTCTGGGCAGCGAAAAGCTCGGCCCGATGTTCGGCAAACTCTCGCTCGATCGCCGACCGCGGTGCTCCGCCGAGCAGCGTCACGGTTCGCGCCGCCGCACCCAGATGCGCGAGCGCGACGCCGACGTTAAGCACCTTGCCCGACGCACACCAGAACGCCTGCCGAGCACGGTTCACTTCGCCGAGCCGCAGCGCCTCGAACACGAGAATCTGCTGCCATGCAGGCGTAAGTCCGGCGGCGACGATCATAGCATCGCCTCCAGCAATTCGCGCAGTGCATCGTCGCTCACGTCGCGCGGATTGCCGCTCATGCTGTTGCCGCGCGAACTGCGAACCACATCGTCAAGTTGCTCTCGTCGCACGCCCAGCGCTGAAAGCGTCTTCGGCACGCCGACCGTTTCGCAAAGCTGCTCCACGCGCTCGACGAATGCGTCGGCCAATGCCGCCGAACCCATGCGCGAGTTCGGGTCGATGGCCTGCTCCAATTCGCCGTAATCCGTCTCGCACACCGACCGATTCGCCCGCAGCGCCGCCGGCAGCATCACCGCGCAAGCCAAACCATGCGGCACGCGAGCATGCACGCCCAGCGCCGCCGCCACGCCGTGCGCCAATCCCAAGCCCGAGTTCGCCAGCGCCATGCCGGAGAGGAGCGCCGCGTGGGCCATCGCCTCGCGCCCGTCGCGCGACTGCGGATCGTCGAGCAACGTCGGCAGCGCCGGCACGGCCAACCGCACGCCCTGCAATGCCAGTGCCCGCGGAATCGGCTGCGCCCGTCGCGAAATGTAACTCTCCACCAACTGCGTGATCGCGTCCATCCCGCAATGCACCGTCACATCCCGTGGGCAATGCACCGCCAACTCCGGATCGACCAACACCACGCGCGGCACCATCGCGTTCGAGCGCAAGCTCTTCTTGAACTTCGGCTCGTAACAAGAAATCACGGCGTTCTTCGTCGCCTCGCTGCCGGTTCCGGCGGTCGTCGGCATTGCCAACACAGGCAGCGGATCGCGCTCGATCACCAAGCCGCGACCGACGCCTTCGAGATAATCCGCGACCGAGTTCCCGCCCGCATTCGTCGCCAGCGCCGCCACGGCCTTGGCCAAATCGATCGCCGACCCACCGCCAAGACCGACGACGAAATCGCCGTCTTTCATCGGCATCTCGGCAAGCTTCACAACGGCCGCATCGACGTCCACCACTTCCGGCTCGTGCCGAATCGTGGTCAACAAGCAAGCAGCGACACCGCTCGCGCGCATCGACGCCGTTATCTCGTCGACGACACCTTGTTCGACCAGCGTCTGCGACCCGCAAACCAAAATCGCCCGCCGCCCCAGCCCCGCACCAAGCACGCCAACGTCGCACCGCCGCCCCCAACCAAACACAATCCGCTGCGGCGCAAGAAACGAGTAGTTCATCGCTACGATTCGCAAATACGTGATACCGGCGCGCCAGTCCGAAATAGCGCGATGCCTCGCTCGCACCCAAAAATGTACCCGATTCCCATCTGCGGCATCTGCGAAATCTGTGGATGCTCCTCGACCGCGCCTCAACGGTTCATCGCAAGTTCGGCACCGGCCCATGCCAGCTTTGCGCCCTCCGCGCCCTCTGCGTTAAAAAACGTACCCGCTCAACTCCCCTGAAAAGTCCGATTCTCGACCAGACACGCACACAACGCCCCGTACAACCCCCGCAGCGCCGCTCGATCCGGACTCCGCCCCAGCACCGCCATCATCCGCCGCGCCAGCGGCCCCCGCTCAAGAATCGCACCCAGCGCCGCCCGCTCCGCCGCCGCAAGACTTTCCATCACACCCAACTCCGCCACCAGCCGCCGCCAAAGCTCGCCCGCGGCAATCTCTTTGCCCTCGACCGCCGCCACGCCAAACTGAGCCAGATACGCCGCATCACGAATCACCGCCGCGTCCGCATCGCGAATCGTCGTGTGCAACACCTTCACCAGCGGCTCGCTCGCCATCTTCATCTGCTCCGCGACCGGCGACCACCGCTCCGCAACGAGCGCCTTGAGCACCGCCACAATGACCGCCACGATTGCCATATCCGCCGCCGGGCACTCCTGAATATCGAGCACCCGAATCTCGATTGCCTGCCGATCGAATCGCGCAATCGCCCCCCGCGAGTTCAGCCATTCGTGCTGCAAAATCCCCTCCGGATCGTGCGGCCCAATGTCCGCATACATCCGCTTGAAAATCCGCTCCTCGTAATCCGCCCGCGTAAACACCGCCTCGGGCACAACCTCCCCACTCACCGACGGCACCCGCCGCGCATTCGTCCGATACACGTCCAGCCGATTGTCCAGCGTCCCCGTCACCCGCCCATCCATCACCGGCGAACTCGCCGCCAGCGCCGGCAACAACGGCAGCACCAACCGAATCGCCGCATGCAGCCGCCCGAACTCCGCATCGTCGGCAAACGGCAAATTCAGATGCACGCTCTGCAAATTCGCCCAGCCGTGGCCCCGGCAATCGAACACCCGATCGAACGCCGCATACACCGGCCCATAATCGTGCGGCCACAGCCGCATCTCCGCGTGCGGGTCCATCCAAGGATGCATCGCCCCCGGCATCAACCGGCACCCCATCGGCCGCAGCACATCCGCCACTTGCCCCACATGCCGAGCAAACGCCTCGCAAAGCCCCGCGAGCGAAGCCGCCGGCAGCGTCGTCTTCAACTCGATCACATGCGAAGCCAACTCATTCGACCAACTAACCTCCGGCGTCTCATATTCCCCAGTAATCTCCCCCACCACAGCCCGAAAAACCTCATCAGCAACCGGCCGCACATCAAGCGACGCGGCGTCAACGATCATGTATTCCAGCTCGACGCCGTACGCGGTGAACAAACCAAGCGGCTTGGCGTTATTGTCATCATCGGCCATAGAACCCACCACAAGAGAACCATCCGTAGACATCAACTTTACCTTCGCAAGCAATGAGCCAACTAGACGACTAGCGCCGGCGAAGCAGCCGCCATCGCAATTGCCTCTGCTTGCGATGGTCGCCTCGTTCCGCGGCACTTCTGGTTCCAGCACTTGCCGAATCAGCAGCCACTGAACTTCGCGCGGCGGCCGCATTTCTTTCCGAAGAAACACCACGCGGCGTCACTCCGGTCCTCGAATCGGCCTCGTCCGCATTCGGCAATGCGATGAGCTGCGTGCGATCGATATAGGCGACTTCGTCGACGGACATCGTGTCTTGTGCCGCCGCGCCCGGAACATTCTCCGTTCCAGCGTAAATGCAAACAGAGCATTTCCATCGCAAAAAGTGCACCTGCACCGGACCCACCAGCGGCAGAACCCGCGGCGGATCGAGAAAATCCGCGATCAATTCCTTCTTGATCCGAAACGCAGCGCCCGGAAAACGATCGTGCAACGCAACTGCGCAACTATCGTCGTCGATCTCGCGCAGCGAGCGCCACACTTCGTCGTCGCTTGGCTCAAGATTCTTGCCCGCCCGGTCCGGCGGCAGTATCGGAACCCTTTCGTAAGCATCATGCATGGCCTCTCGCGCCAAGTCGTCATTCGAATCGGCCGCACTAGCAATCGAAGCGAACGACAAATAAGCCGCAACGAGCAGCGCAAGTCGACACCATCGCCGCGACCCTAAGCTCCATCCCCAAAATGTCAGCATTTCGAAACCTCCATGCAAAGACTCGAAAACTCACAACCCGGCACGACAAATCGCATAGGTCACGGTGGGCTGGCACGCGCAAACAACGTCGACCGCCCGACTTCACACACGCCCGCAACTATTGTCGGGTGCCACTGGCTGTGCCAGTACCAAGCCGACGCCTCACTCAGCATCGCGCGATCCTTCACTCAACGACCTCGATTGCCCAAGTTGCCGTCGAATACCCCTCCGCTCCAAAAAAAAACGCGAGCTGCGCTCAATAATTCCCTCTCGCTGGTGGTGTGGTACGTGCATCACAAATCGCGGCCCGAACGCCGCGCGAACATAAAACGCAACCGCCGACCTCGCCAGCGGCAAGTCCTCGCAAACGCATCCCCTTCTCATACCACAATCCCTGGCCCAATTTCCAGAAGAAAATCACCCGGCGTCCGTCGCTTTTGCCCCAGTCTCGCCTCGCGCTGCTCGACGCCGCTCACCCAACGCCGTCTTCGTCCAGCGTCCACTTCACCACGCCCCCCACGATCGTCGCCGCCGCTCGCCCCCGCAGCTTCCAGCCGGCGAACGGCGTGTTCGCGCTCTTCGACTGCCACGTCTTCGGATCGACCGTCCATTCCACGCTCGGATCGATGATCGTAATATCCGCATCCGCCCCGATGGCCAGCGTCCCTTTGCCCGCCAGACCAAGAATCTTCGCCGGGTTGATCGTCATCTTCTCGATCGCCTGCGACCACGTGAGATGCCCCGGCTCGATCAGCTTCGTAATGACCAGTCCCAGCGTCGTTTCCAATCCGGCGATGCCGAACGGGGCCATGTCCAGCTCGCGAATCTTCTTCTCCGAAGCCAGCGGCGAGTGATCGCTGGCAATCACATCGATCGTGCCGTCGACCAGCCCCTCGATACAGGCGTCGACGTGTTTCTGATGCCGCAGCGGCGGATTGGTCTTGAAATTCGCATCGAACGAGTACAGCGATTCGTCGGTCAGCGCGAAATTCTGCGGACAGACCTCCGCCGTCACCCGCACCCCGCGCTGTTTGGCATGCCGCGTCAGGTCGACGCTCCCCCGCGTCGAAATGTGCATCAAGTGCAGCCGCCCGCCCGTCGATTCGGCCAGCGCAATGTCGCGGCTGACCATCACGTTCTCCGCCGACGACGGCATGCCGGGCAGTCCCAGCACCAGCGACACCAGCCCTTCGTGCATTACGCCGCCGTGAGCCAGCTCGCGAACCTCGGCATGGTTGAGAATCGGCTTGTCGAACATCAGCGCATATTCGAACGCCCGCCGCAGCAACTCCGGATTCTCGATCGGCGCGTCGTCGTCGCTGAAACCGACCACGCCGACCGCGGACAACTGCCCCATCTCGGCCAATTCCTGCCCCTGCCGCTGCTTGCTCACGCACGCGATCACGTACACGTTGCAGTTATTCGCCCGCCGCGCCTGATGCTGCACGAACTGCACGTCCGCCTCGGTGTCGATCGGCGGATCGGTATCGGCGACGCAAGCGATCGAAGTAAACCCGCCGGCCAGCGCGGCGGCCGTGCCCGTCAAAATCGTCTCATCCTCCTCCTGCCCCGGCTCGCGCAAATGCACGTGCATGTCGATCAACCCCGGCGCAACGATCTTGTCCCGCGCGTCGATCACGCGGTCGCATTCGTCCGGCGGCGTCTCGTAACCGGCGATCCGCCCGTCGCGAACAAGCAAGTCGCCCGTCCGGTCGAGACGCTGGCTGGGATCGAGCAGGCGGGCGTTTTTAATGAGTAGCGAGGGCACGAGGCACCTTGGCGGGAAAGGTTCAAGGTTCAAGGTTCAAGTAAGTTTCAAGTTTCAAGGTTTAATGTGTGCTGTTAGTTGTCGTGAGCTACTTTCGCTTCGGAGGTTGCTTTTCGGCGGCTTTGCGGCCGATCGTGGCAAGAATGAGCGTGAGCTGCTGGGCTTCTTGCCAGAGTGTGCGAGCTTCTTCCTTGCGCTCTGGGACTGCGGCGGCGACCATCCGCAGCCAATGCTTGGTTTCGTGGCTTTCCTTGCGGCAAATCGCGATTTTGTGCATGAAGTCCTTGTTCGATTGCGCATCACAAGCCTCGCAATAGTTCGCGCCCACGCTCGTGGCCGCACGAACAAGCTGCGAAATCAGCGAATTCGTGACAACATCGCGCGGCAGCGATTTAGCGAAAACGATCACCGCCTCGCCAAACACGGCCGTGCGTTCCTCCAAGTCATACGTTCGCTCCTTATCGGATTCACGCGCCATGCACGCATCAACCTCGCCAGAAAAGCACTGCCAGCTAAACCTTAAACCTTTAGCCTTATTTGAACCTTGATGAGGGTCTGGCCCGGGAAGTCATCGGCCCGATCCAACACCGTGTCCCGGTGATACCGCACTG
>JBBDYI010000310.1:0-14278 GCA_040901705.1 Pirellulales bacterium
GCTGTTATAATTCCGCATCGCCAGCCTCCTTGAAAAAAACGAGGAGGCGGCATGCTAGCCCTTATCCAACCGACAACGACAGACCACTAGGATGGTTGCGTCCGGCCGACGGCCTTCGGGCGGTTGCCGTCGGTTGGTGGACCCATTTCGATCGGGGAGTATTCCGATGATTCAATCCGGTTTGTCGCGGTGCTTGCTGTTTTTGTTTGCGGCGACCGTCGCCGCGTTGGTGTCGATCGCCGCTGGCTGTACGCCGGCGGAGCGGGCGACCGGCGACGAGGCGGCATTGGTCGCGGCGAGCCAGCCGGACGTGGCCGCCGACGAACCGGCTGAGAAAACGCAGAGCAACGACGCACCGCCAAAGGATGCTCGGACAAATGAGGCGGCGGCAACGGAAGCCCCGGCCGAGGAAGAACCTGCCGCGGACGCACCGCCGGAGGGCGACGACTTCCCATTCCCGAATCGCATCAAGTCGCCGTCGCTCGACGGCGGCGTGGGCTGGATCAACACCGCCGGACCGATCGACATCAAGGACCTCAAGGGCAAGTTCGTCATTCTCGATTTCTGGACCTACTGCTGCATCAACTGCATGCACGTGTTGCCGGAACTGAAAAAGCTCGAGCGGGCGTATCCGAAAAACATTGTCGTGATCGGCGTCCACTCGGCCAAGTTCGAGACGGAAAAGGACACCAAAAACATCGAAGAAGCCGTGCTGCGTTACGAGATCGAGCATCCGGTGATCAACGACGCCAACAGCGTGCTATTCCGCAAGTTTGGCGCAACGGGCTGGCCAGCGATCCGGATCATCGACCCGGAAGGCTATTTTATCGGCGGCGAAGGCGGCGAGATTCCGTTCGAGGCGTTCGACGCTTTTTTCAAGGGAGTGATCCCGATCTACGCCAAACGCGGCTCGCTCGACGAGACCCCGCTGCACTTCGACCTCGCCGCGCGAAAAGCCGCCGTCACGCCCCTGCGTTTCCCCGGCAAAGTGCTGGCCGACGAGAAGAGCGGCCGGCTGTTCATCACCGATAGCAATCACAACCGGATCGTCGTGACCGATCTCGACGGCAAGCTGCTGGAAACGATTGGCAGTGGCGCGGTCGGCCGGGCCGACGGCGATTTTGCCGCGGCCTCGTTCGATCATCCGCAGGGATTGGCGCTGTTGGGCGATACGCTGTACGTGGCCGACACGGAGAACCATTTGCTCCGCAAGGCGCATTGCAAGACGCATAAGGTAACGACGATCGCCGGAACGGGCGCACAGGGGCGAAGTCCGTGGCCGGGTCTCGACAAAATCGATCGTTCGTTGCCCGGCGATGCGGAATTACCACAGCGCTGGGTCGGCAAGCCGCGCGAGACCGGCATCAACAGCCCGTGGGCGCTGTGGGTGCATGGAGCCGACTTGTACATCGCGATGGCCGGGCCGCATCAGATTTGGAAAATGCCGCTCGACGAAAGCGAAATCGGCCCCTACGCCGGCAACGCGCGCGAGGATATCGTCGACGGACCGCTGTTGCCAGATCGGCCATATTCGGCTGGTTTCGCGTCGTTCGCTCAGCCCAGCGGTTTGGCCAGCGACGGCACATGGCTGTATGTCGCCGACAGCGAAGGCAGTTCGATCCGCGCGGTGCCCTTCGACGTCAAAAAAGAGGTCGAAACGATCGTCGGCACGGCGCATCTATCGTCGGGCCGCCTGTTCGAATTCGGCGATCAAGATGGCGAAGGCGAGGACGTGAAGCTGCAACACGCCCTCGGCGTCGTCCACGTCGACGGGCTGCTCTACGTCGCCGACACGTACAACAACAAGATCAAAGTCATCGACATCAAAAAGAAATCAGCCAAGACGATCGCCGGCACCGTCCAGCCGGGCAAAACCGACGATCCGGCGGCGTTCGACGAACCGGCCGGCATCAGCTACGCCGCGGGCAAGCTGTACGTCGCCGACACGAACAACCACGCCATCCGCACCATCGACCTGGCAAACGGCAACCGCGTGGCAACGCTCAAGATCGACGGCCTCAAACCGCCCACGCCGCCCAAGGCCGAGCCGACCAAACCAAGCTTCGACGACGCGACCGTCGTGAAGCTCGACGCGGCGACCCTGCGACCCGAAAAAACCGCCGACGGCAAAAGCATCGCCCGACTGGCCGTGCGGCTGCAACTTCCGGCCGGCTGGAAAGTCAACGAACTAGCGCCGACGAGTTACTACATCGAGGCAACGACGCCGAGCGGCCCATTGGATCGCGCGGCGATCGGTAAGGTCGTCTCACTCGACAAACCGGCCGCCGAGTTCGACATCGATTTGCCGCTTTCCGCGGCAGCCGGCGACGATCCGATCAAAGTGCTGGTGACGCACTATTACTGCCAGGAAGGCCAAGGCGGGCTGTGCAAGATCGCCAGCCTGGCGTTCGAGGTCCCGCTCAAGATCGCGACGGACGCGAAAGAGCCAAGTATCGCGCTAGAACATACGCTGGACTAGCCGACCAAACTTCCGCCTACAGCCTCCCGCCTGCTCCTCAACCTTCCAGCGAATGGATCACCAGCCCGGATAGCAGCTTCGGGTAAAAGTACGTGCTCTTGGCCGGCATCCGTTCGCCGTGTTCGCTGATTTCGCGGATGTGGTCGACCGTGGCCGGCATGACGAGGGCGCAAAGTGGAAACTCGCCGGACTCCGCTCCGGCGACGACTTCCTCGACGAGATGCACGTACTTCGGCGTCGGATGGCCCGCCGCGCCCAGCAGCGAATCGACGACCAGCCGATGCAACACCGACACGCCCAACTCCCGCCAATCTTCGCTGCGGTCCGGGGCTAGCTCCGCCATGCGGGCGCGGCCCGCGTCGGTGATGCGGGCGATCACCCAGCGGTCGTCCTTCCGCGCAAATAGGCCGATCGTGCCTTGCTCGCCTTCGCGTTCGATCTCGTTCCACACCACGTCGGCCAGGTCGGCCCCTTCGCCGGCGATCCGCGTCGTGAACGAATCGCCCAACTTGGCGACCAGTTCCTCGGCCGTCAGTTCCGGCACGCCGCGGAACAGGCGATGCGTCGGCAGCACGAGCAGACCGTCATCGTTCATGCCGATCGACATCATCAGCACATAGTTCGCCGGGTGATGCTCGGTTAGTCTGCCGTCGGCGGCGAGTCGGTCGCGATAGTTGCAGGCGGTCTCGTAGCGGTGGTGCCCATCGGCCACGAACATCGGCTTGGCGTTGATGGCGGCCGACACCTTGCCGATGACGTTCACGTCCGTGACGGGCCACATGCGATGCATCACGCCGAGATGATCGGTGGCTTCGAGCGGTGCTTCGCCGGCGACCGTCGCTTCGAGCAGGTTCTGCACTTCGGCTTGCGGATCGGGATACAGACCAAAAATCTGGCTGAGATTCGCCCGGCAAGCAGTGGTCAGCAGCAGCCGGTCGGCCTTGGGGCCGGACATGGTCTCTTCGTGCGGATAGATGTTGCCCTCGCCAAATCGCTGCAGCCGGCAGCGGCCCATGAAGCCCCGGCGGGTGTGCGTCTGGCCGCGATATTCGAAAATCTGATGATAGACGTACAGCGCCGGGTCGTGCTCCGCGAACAACAGGCCCTCGCTGCGCCAGTTTCTTAGAAATCGGGCCGCGCGGGCGTATTTGTTGTTCGCATCGTCGTCGCCGGGTTCCTCGCGATTGAGAATCAGCCGCACGACATTCGCCGGATGACGCTTGTAGAGCTGTTCTTGCAGCTCGGGCGAGATCACGTCGTAGGGCGGCGCGACCACGTCGCCCAGCGAGCCAACGTGGCCCAGGTCGTAGCGAATTCCGCGGAACGGCTGAATTTCGGGCATGGAACGGACTTTGGCGGAAGAGCGCGCGAGGGAAACAAGCGTCGCGCCAAGTGTCCGCCAGCGGACCAACCGCGCCAAGTGGCCCGGTCAGGAGACCGCCCCAAAACGCGATCGCCGAGTCCCGAGTCCCGCGCCTCGAATCCCGAATCCCGCCAACGCCAAAGGCGAGTCGCTCGGCCGCCGCGCGTCACGCATGACAATCGCGGAATCGGGCCTCGCGACTCGCCTTTCGCTCATTCGCGGAAGTTGGCGAGTACGGTGGCATTCGGTCGCCGGCGATCGGAAGGCTAGCTGCCGCCGCCGTTGATCGCCGCGTCCATCTTCGTGTATGCGTCGTTGTAGCTGTCCGCCGTGGCGTTCACGAGCGACGTAATCGACGCAAAACAAGCCAAAATAATCAACGAGAGCATGACGGCGTACTCAACCGCCGTCGGTCCGTCCTCCGCGCGTAAGAAGTAAAGAATGCGTTTCATCAAAGCACACGTCCGGGCAAAAGTTGGAGCGAATCAAGAGGTGAAATGGCCCGCGGAACACGGATCGGTCCTCGGAGGTCTGGACGAGTCTGGACCGCCTCGGCGACCTTAGCCTCGAGCCTGGTCGGTCATCCAAGGAAACTCTAGGTCACTCTTGTGGAAGTGGCAAATCGGATTCCTCGGCGGGGGCATGGGGCGTTGCCGTTTCGTTGGGCGCGCTGCCGCAGGAACGACACTGAACCCCCCAGAGAGGCGATTCGTCACACAAAAGCGGATATTCTTTTCCGAAATGCTTGAATCTTTTTTTCACCCGGTTATACTCGCAGGAACGTCAATGTCGGTTTAATCCACCCAACCGTTCTCCCCAATCATTCTCCTCGGCATCGAGCGAGAAGGAGTGACTTGCCAACGAATGCCAGTGGTTCGAGAAAACGGTCTGCGGGCTGCTCGAAGCATCGTGTCACGTAATCACCTCGTCGGCGGGATTCCCGATTTCTTGGGAATCGCGTGGAAAGCATGAGCAATCGATGTTTTTTTGCTAGCGCCCCTGGCGGCTAGTCGCCGCCGGACCATAATGACACGCACGGTCGTTAGAATCCCTCCAGTCCGAAAAGTCTGCTACAACGAAAAGCCCGCGAAATCGAAGTAATTGTCCACAATCGCCGCCGCGGCGGCCCGTTCACATCACGTGATTCACGAACACAACCAGTAGATCCCCAGTTTACGGAAGAGACATCCCTATGAAGAATCTCATCTCTCGCAAGCGCCGTCCCGCCCGCAACCCTTCGCGCAATCGCATCGGAATCAATATCGAGGCGCTCGAGCAGCGGGCGATGCTCTCGGTAACGGCCGTCGGTGAGGAGGGTGCCGAGGCGTACACGGTTGACGAAGGAGTCGGGTTTACGACGGACGTTGTCGTCACTCCGGTCGTTTCGCTCGGTGCCATGTGGTCGAGTTTCCAAGGCATCACGCGCGTAGCGCCGAATAACGTTTATCCCGATGCGAACCAACTGCCGACCGACTGGAACGATGTCGCCTACAACACGGCGACTCCGTCGTTCGGATCATGGGCGGCGGCAGCGCCAGCGCCGTTTCACGTTGGAACCGTGGATGGACTTTCGGGCGGGACTCCGCTTTCTACCGCTTACACTGGGGCAGGCTCGCCGAATGTGACGGCGCTATTCCGAACGAATTTCATGGGCGACTCCACCGCAACTGGCATCCGGGGCACGAATCTTTGCGACGACGGTTGCGCGATGTACATCAATGGCGTGCTGATTCCCGCGGCCACCACGCCGAATATGCCGAACCCGATTACGGCCAATGGTGATGCCGCCCCCACGCGAAGTGAAACGGTGTTCGACACGTGGTCCGCGAATTTGGCGTCGCTCGGCGTCACGCTCACGAACGACATGAACAATGTGTTTGCCCTTGAGTTACATCAAGGTGCCGTCGGTAGCTCGGATATCGGCTTCGACGCGTCGCTCTCGCTCGAATTGCCCGGCGGTCAGCCCGGTACTCGGGCCAACGACTTGTTTACGCCTGCTACGGCAGGCAACGTCGCCAGCACGTTTTACGCCGATTTGACCGACCCCAACCCTGCGGTAACCAGGGCGACCACGGGCGCGGTGCGCAACGCCGAAACGGACGCGGTGGTTGGCAACGTAACCGTCGACCCCACGACCGGCAACTTTGCCTATACGCCGACCGACGCGAACTTCAACGGAACCGCTTACTTCCCGTACATTCTTGCCGAGTTGACTTCAGGCGGCGGCCTGGTTGAATCTTCGGGCCCCGTTCTTGCGCTCATCAACGTCAATTCGATCAACACACTGCCCACCACCGGAGCCGATTTCTACGCCGGCTTCGAGGGCCAGAGCCTCACGATCTCGAATACGGGCAGCGGCGACGTGCTGATCAACACCGGCGCGACGTGGAGTTTCCTCGACCAGATGACCAGCGTTCCGGCGGAAGCCTATCCGGTCGACGGCGCGTTGATGGCGTGGAACTCCGAGAATTTCAATACCGCCACCAGCGACGCGGGGATCGGCATATGGAGTTCGGGCCCCAGCCCGTTCGCACAAGGCACGATCAATGCTTTCGCAGCGCCCACCCCGCTGGCAGGAGCGTCGGCCACCAACACGACGTACCTATTCCGCAATACATTTAACCTCGCGGCCGGCACTTCGGCCGGCATCGCCGGCTTGGGTATGAACATCCTCGCCGACGACTCGGCGATCATTTACCTCAACGGCGTGGAAGTGCTTCGCCAGAACTTCGACCTTGCCCGCAATCCCGTGCTGTCGACCGACTTCAACGGGGCGGGCGGTATCGCTGGCGGTGCGGGAAACGAAGATAACTACACGTATAATGTGGTGTCGATTCCTGTGGGGCTGCTTCACGACGGCAATAACTCGCTCGCGGTCGAGCTCCACCAAAACAGTGCGACGAGCAGCGACGCTGGCTTCGACCTCGTGCTAACGAAATTGAACGCCGGCCTGCTGGCGAATGATTCGGACGTCGATGGCCCAGCGGCATTGACCGTCAATTTGGCGACGATCGATCAAAGCGGCTTGGCCGCGATTGGTTCGGTAGTGGTGAATGCCAACGGCACGTTCACGTTCACCGCTCTGCCCGGTGCCGCCGGGCAGGGCACGTTCACCTATCAGGCCTTCGACGGCACGGACAATTCCGCGCCGACGACGGTGACAATCAAGCTCACGTCGATCAACAATGGCCCGGTGGTGGCGGTGAACGATTCCGGCGGTGCGTATGATACCGTCGTCGAGGACACGCCAAAGACCTTTGACGGCAGCAACGTGCCCAATGCCGGCGGGATTGGCGTAGGCGTGTTGTCGAACGACACGACCGCTGCGGGCGATGAGAACGATCCGGTTACGCTGATCGTTGTGACGCAGCCGGCCAACGGCACGGTCGCGTTCCTTCCGGCGAACGACGGTTCGTTTATCTACACGCCCAACGCCAACTTCAACGGCATCGACTCATTTACTTACCGTGTCGATGATGGTTTCCCGGACGCGAGCGGCAACAACATCGCCACGGTGACGCTTACCGTCACGCCGGTCGACGACGCGCCGACGGCGGTTGCCGACAGCTACAGCGCCCGGCAAGGTATCCCCTTGACGATCTCTCCGACCGTAGCGACCGAGCTAGTCGCACGCGGTTCGAGTTGGTCCTACTTCGACCAGTTGAACAACGGATTGCAGACCAACCCGGCCAGTGCCGCGGAGACTTATCCGCTCGACGGCTCGGGCCGCGCGTGGAATTCGGTCCTCTTCGACACCGCCACGAGCAATGCGGCCATCGGCGCGTGGCAGGTCGGCAATGCCCTGTTCGCCGGACCGCTCGACGGGCTCACTCCTCTGGGTGTGACGTTCCTCGACGGCATCGACGATGCGTTCAACGGCACGGACAACTCCGTCTCGACGTACCTGTTCCGCAAGAAGTTCACGGTCGCCGACGCGACCGGGATTCAGAATCTCATTACGGAAACTCTCGCCGACGACGGCTACGTGCTGTATCTCAACGGCGTCGAGGTCGACCGCTTTGGAATCGCCGCCGGCCCTGTGACCACGACGACGCTGGCCAGCGGCAACGGCGACGAGGCTTTGTACGTGCGACGGGCCGTCAATGTGGCGGGGATCTTGGTCACGGGCGAAAACACTCTGGCCGTCGAACTCCATCAGGTGAACACCACCAGTTCCGACGCCGGATTCGACATGGGCGTTCTGGTTGCCGCCGGTGTCATCGCCAACGACACCGATCCGGAAGGCGACGCGATATCGAATGCCGTTCTGACCCAACAGGCGACCAGCGGCACCGTTGTCCTCAATCCCAACGGCACGTTCACCTACACGCCCACCCTCGCGACGTTCGTCGGAACCGACACGTTCCAGTACACCGTCATGTCGGGCAGTCTGACCTCGGCGGCCGGCACCGCGACGATCACGGTGACGCCGGTCAACAATTTGCCGACGGCCAACGACGATACCTACAACGCTGCCGTCGATGAGACCATCGAGATTCTCAACCCGGCGCAGGGTTTGCTAGCGAACGACGTTAGCCTGGATACTCCGACCGTCTTGGTCATCGACCAGGCGACGGCCCAGAATGGCGACGCCGTCGATTTCCCAGGCCAGGGCACGCTGTTCCTCACGGGCGCGACTGGCCCCAACGACAATCGTGTGGGCGATGGCACGTTTGTGTTCTTGCCCGCCTTTGGCTTTTCGGGTCAGGTGAATTACGTTTACACGATCCGGGATGCGGATGGCGACACGGCCACCGCCACGGTGACGTTCAATATCGGGTCGACGATTACGTTCGACATCGACGGTGACGGTGACATCGATCGCGGCGACTTGGCGAAACTTGTCAGCAACTATGGCATCGCTTCGGGCGCCACGAACCTCCAGGGCGACGTGAATGGCGACGGCAAGGTGAACTCGGCCGATGCGATTCTGATGCGGAATCGGCTGGGCACCGCGCCGCCATCGCCGGCCGCCGCCGTCGTGACTCGCGCTGTCGACGCGCGGGCGATCGATCAGGCGGTCGCTCGGCTGGAAGGCGTTCGCACGCGGCTGGACAACCGGGACGCGGCCCCGCGGCTGCAAGCTCGGGTGCGTCAGATCGTTCGCGACCGCGTATTGGACGCCCAGTCGAACGCTGGCCAGGCAATCGATTCGGCTCTCACCAGCCTGCGTGCCCGCCGTTCGGCGAACAGCGCACGGGTGGCGAGCATCGTCGATCAACTGTTCGACAGCTAGGAGAACGAGGGCTGGAGGTTGGGGATCGGGGGCTAGGGAGTGCTCGCGGTCGACAGCCGAGATCAGCTCGATATTAACGATCGAACGGCCGACTCTTCGCGAGTCGGCCGTTTTTTTTTGCGCGTGCTACCGGCCTGACAAGTGCCCCGTGGGGGTGTAGCCGGAAAACGGAATTCGGACTTCGTCGGGCGAGTCGTTTATCGCGCCAAGAACCGGCGTTTGGTCAGCCGTCGCGGCGGCGTGATCGCGACAGACGAGAGATCGTCCTCGCTCGTCAGGTCGTTGCCCGGCGTGCTGTCGGGGTCGAATTGATCGCTGGCGGCGACTTGCGCGGTGTTGGTCTTGCGGCCGGGCGTAACGAGCATGGCGGCGATTTGCAGCGTCGCCGATCCGCCGTTGGCGACCGTGCCGACCGTCCACACGCCGGTGCCGCTGTCGTAGGTGCCTTGGCTGGGCATGCTCGACGTAAAGCTCAGGCCGGTTGCGAGTAGATCGCTTACCGACACGCCGGTCGCCGAACTCGGGCCCGCGTTCGACAAGGTGAGCGTGAACAGAATGAGCTGACCGACCATCGGCGTGGCGTTGTCGACGTTTTTGGACAGCGACAGGTCGGCGACCGGCGGCGAGACCGTGACGCTGGCCTGATCGTCTTCGTTGGGGTTGCTGTTGCCGGGCGTGCTGTCCGGATCGACCTGATCGGCGGCGCTGACTTGGGCGGTGTTTGTCTTGTCGCCGACGGTGGCGACCGTGGCGACGATTTGCAGCGTCGTCGACGCCGAAGCGGCGACCGTGCCGACGGTCCAGATGCCGGTTGCGTCGCTGTAGGTGCCTTGGCTGGGCGTGGCGCTGACGTAGGTCAAACCGGCCGGCAGTTGATCGCGAACCGCGACGCCCGTGGCTGCGGTCGGACCGGCGTTGGTGAGTGTGAGCGTGAACGTGACGTTCGCTCCGACGGTGGGCGTGGTCGTGTTGGCGACTTTGGTGAGCGAAAGATCGGACGCTTGCGGCGTGACGACGACGCTGGCCTGGTCGTCTTCGCCGGCGTTGCTGTTGCCGGGCGTGCTGTCGCTGTCGGTCTGATCGGCGGCGCTGACTTGGGCCGTGTTCGTTTTGGCGCCGGGATTGGCGACCTGGGCCACGATTTGCAGCACGGCCATGCCGCTGGACGCAACGGAGCCGACGGTCCAGATGCCGGTGCCGCTGCTGTACGAACCTTGCGTCGGCGTGCTGGAAACGAACGTCAGGCCGGAGGGGAGCGCGTCCGTAACGGCGACGTTGGTCGCGGAGAGCGCGCCGGTATTGGTCAGCGTGACGGTGAAGATGACGCTATCGCCGATCTGCGGCGAGGCGTCGTTGACGATCTTGGTCAGCGCGAGGTCGATCGCCTGCGGCGTGACGGTGACGCTGGCTTGATCGTCTTCGCCGGCGTTGCTGTTATTCGGCGTGCTGTCGGGGTCGAACTGATCGGCCGCCGAGACTTGGGCGGTGTTGGTCTTCGCGCCGATCGTGGCGACGGTGGCGGTGATTTGCAGTGTGGCGTTCGCCGCGCTATTGATCGTGCCGACGGTCCACTGGCCCGTGCCGCTGCTGTAGGTGCCTTGGCTGGGCGTGCTGCTGACGAAGGTCAATCCAGCCGGCAGCACGTCGGCGACGGAAACGTTCGTGGCCGCGTTCGGTCCGGCGTTGCTCACCGTGACGGTGAACGTAACGTTCTGGCCCAGTTGCGGCGAGGACGTGTTGGCGATTTTGGTCAGCGACAGGTCGGCGGGCGTGAAGTTGTCGAAGTTCTCCGTGAACAGCGTCGGGCCAATCGCGCCGAACAGGTCGAGTTGGCCGTCGACGGCGTTGACGCCTTCGATGAACAGTTCGATCGCGCCGACGTCCGCGAAGTCCGCGCCCGCGCCGGCCCCAGCGGCGAACGACGAATAGAGCATGGTGATCGTCTGCGAGGCCGCGCCGCCGGTGTTCGGAATCGTGGCGGATGCTTCCGACCAGTTGCCAGCATCGGTGTAGACGCGAACGCGGACCATGCCGCTGGACTGATCTGCGCCGATGATGAATTGAAACGCGTTGCTCGCGCCAGTGTCGGTGAGGTCGACGTTGCCCAGGCCGGTCGGGGCGAGCGTCGCGCCGTCGCCGTCCGCGCCGTCCCAGGTGACGCGGCGTTCGCCGTTGGCGGTGGCGCTGGCCATGAATTCGAGCAGGTTCTGATTGAAGGCGTCGGCGTCGAGTTGCACCATGCCGGCTCCGCTGGTGACGCTGGCGAACAGATCGCGTTCGTCGCCGAGCGCTTCGCCGACGGCCGTGGCGGAGAACGAGCTGTCGGTGGCTGGCCCGGTGGAGATCGCCGTGGCCGAATGGGCCGTGGTGTCGAACGTGTCGATCGTCGTGCCGGCGACGCCCATCACGTCGGTCGAATCAATGACGATGAGCGGACTGGCGTCGGCGGCGAGCGTTGTCGCACCGACGGTTTGAGCGGGCTGTTGCACCCAATAGTTGCCGACAACAAGCCCATCGAAGCGAAACAGACCCGCGGCGTCGGTCGTGTCGGTTTGGACTTGCGCATCGTCGCCGCCTGGCTCGAACAGGCCGTCGCCGTCGTCGAGCAGCAGGTTGACGGTCGCGGCGACGACTTCCTCGCCAGCGGTGTATCCGTCGCCGGTCGCGTCGACGAACACGCGGCCGTCGATCGCGGCCATGTCGGTGGCGGCGAGTTGCAGACGGTTTTCGAGCGTCTCGAAGGCCATCGACGAGCGACAACGCGAGCGGCAACGCGAGCGGCGCGGCAGGAGCGAATCGCCGCGGCTCGACGGTCGCAAGAAGTCGAGCAGTTTCCAAGTCTTCGTCATCGCAACGCTTTCGGTTGGGCCGGGGAGACAAGTCAGATTCTACCAGCGAACGTCGACGCCGGCTGTTAGGCCGTGTGCCCAGAAGTCCGACTCGGCGAAGTCGAACCGCGGCCGCTCCGGACCGGCGAACGGCACGACTTCGGGCGGCAGCAGGTTCGGATTGACGTCGAGGTCGATCTGATCGCCCGAACGCACGACGCGGCTCCAGTAGATCATCGAGTAGCCGACCGACAGCCGCGTGTGCCCCGTGAGTTGGTAGCCGAGCGTGACGCCGAGTTCGGGCACGGCGGTGAACTGGTTCTGCTTGTACGTGCCGATGTTCGTGCGTTGCGCCAACAGGCCGCCCGGATCGGTCACCACGTCGCCGCCTTCGTCGCTGGTGGTCGTGCCGTTGATGGTGACGATCTCTTGCGTCGTGCCCAGCGCGATCTTGGTGAGCAGTTCCAACGACCAGCGGCGGCGCTGAACCTCGAACAACAGGCCGATTTCGCCGCCGTGGAATCGGTTCTCCGTGTCGAAGCTGTCGGTGATGTCGAACGTGCCGGGCGTCGACGTGTCGAGCGATGTAAGGTCTTCGTGGATGCGCAACTGGTCGTCAAGCAACAGGTAGCGGTAGCCGCCGAGAATGTCGAGGCGGTAACTGGACTGATCGCAATTGAATTGAGCGCCGGGCAGGCCGCTGCTGCGCCACTCGTTGTCCCAGAAGCCGCCTTCGCCGGACGCAACGCCGCACGGGTCGCAAGCGTAGGTGTGATTGCAGGCGTTTAGCCGCAAACGAACGCCGGCCGATTGGAACCGCGTCATCGCGTCGACTTCGATCTCGCCGTTGATCACCGCGGGGAATGCGACGAGTTGCGACGTTTCCTGGCCGGCCAGCGGATCGAAGAACGGCCGGGCGATGATCGGATCGCCGGGCGACGCGGCACGGTAGTTTTCCGAAAGGTCTTCGAGCGCCAGATACTCGCCTTCGAGGCCCCAGACGTGACACGGATCCCACCACAGCCCGGCGCGAATGCGAGCGCCGCTGCGCGAGTCGTCGAAAATGGTCGAATCGCCGTACAGCGTGGTCGTGCCGACTTCGCCGAGCACGCCGGCCGTCGACCGCGCCGTGCCCGTGGGACTGGTCGTGACCAGCGGCGGCAGGTCCATGCCGACGGTCGACCACATCAGATAGTCGGCCCGCACCCACGCGCCGGAAATTCGGCCCAAGACGCGATGCAACGGTCCGCGCGGATACGGATAGGCGTAGGGTCCGCGCGGTCCGACCACGGGGCCATCGACGATCATTTCGCCGTCGTCGAATTCGCCGGGCGCGTAGTAAACCTCACCGTCCTCGACGCCCTCGCCGGGATAGATTTCCTCCGGCACGGGCAGCGTTTCTGCATTGTCTGCAGGCGGCTGTAAGCGTTCGACGCGGCGCGGCGGCGGAACGTCCTCGGTTGGCATTGGCGACGACGGGACGGCACCGGAGGGAACTTCTTCTTGTGCGGCGACAACGAACGCCGCGCCGCTCTTGGCGAGGGTCGGCGATTCTGCGTTCTGCGGAACTTGCAGCAACGTCACGGGCCGAACGACGCCGACATCGTGCGTGCTGCGCGACGAGGCCGCCGCCATCGTGCGAATGGTAAGTCGCGGCAACCGGCCGGCGTGCTCGGGCGGTGTGGCGATGCCGCGAACGCGAACTAGTTTGCCGACGTGCATAGCGAGATTCTGCCGACGATCGGGCGCAAGGATGTAACGTGGATCGCCGGCTTCGTCGAGCAGGACATAACCGGACTGCCCTTTGGCATTTCGTGCGCGGGCAATGGCGCCGATCGCCTCGGACGAATCGTCGTGCGGGCGTGGCGTCGTATCCGCGGAATGTGCAGCCATCCGCGGCGTAATGCGGCGCGTTCCCACGTCTTGTCCAGACGTGGGTTCTTCGGCCGGCACGGCAAACTGCGTTTGCTGCACCTCTCCGACTCGCTCGACTTTCGGCGGTTTGGCCGGCGGTTCATACTGCGTCGACGGCCGGTAGGCCAGCGAGCGATCGGCCGGTTTGGCTTCGCGGTGTTTGGCCGCTTTCCAGCCGCCGGCATCCTGGGCGGCCGACGGAACCGCCGACAGGGCGACGGCGAGCATCGCAAACGCTAGCAATCGGCGCATGATTCCATTCCGCGCTATTGGTGTTCGCGCCAAACGGGCGCGACGCGGCGTCGACGTGAGTGGGCCGCGAACAGGATTTCGAGAAGGGAGCGGCGATGTATCAGAATGCCGCGACGGCTGTCAATAGAAGTTGCCGCGAATCCAAGAAATTGTGTGAGCGTCTCGATTGTGGGTGGAAAATCGGGTCTATTGAAGGCGGGTTGGCA
>JBBDYI010000311.1:0-14238 GCA_040901705.1 Pirellulales bacterium
GAACCGCGCACAAAGCGCGACCGACCAAAAACACCCCCCTATTGTTAACACAACCAACAGCAGCACGCAAAGTGCGACATGCGCCCTTCCTGTCGATTCCGACGCTGCCAGGATTGACGGATTGGTGCAATCGATGTACAAAATTGGACATCATTGTCTCGTTTCGGTTAGTGAGCCGCTCGTGCCGAGCGTCGGAGCAAGCGAGAACGTGGCTGAGCTAATGCGACAGGTCGAGGAGGCACAGCACCGCTTAGCAGCAAAACACAACTCCCACGGTCGATACAAGCGAAATATATCGTGACGTAGACGACGCGCCATCTGAGGCGCGCGGAGAGGCTGATTGCCGGATATCCACACGAAGGAGTCCCAGCCATGTGGCGAGCGATCAAGTCCGATAGGCGAATGTTGCGGCTACTTGCGACGTTCTGGATCGCGGTTGGATGCGGGCTGTTTGTGTTGTGCGGCTGCTCGCCACCGGCCGTGCCGCCAGCGGCGAAGAATCCAGAGCAGATCGAACCGGCCGCGGCGACTGTTGCTACGAAAGAGGCCGTGCCGTCCGCGGCCGAGCAGGTCGAACCGGTGCCGCCGCCGATGGACGGCCCGGCGCTCTTCGCCCAGCACTGCGCCGGTTGCCACGGCGACAAAGGAGACGGCAACTCGCCGCTGGCCACGTTTTTGTATCCCAAGCCGCGAGATTTTCGCTCCGGCAGGTTTCGCCTTGTGAGCACCACAAATGGCGTGCCGTCGGCGGCCGATCTCGACGCGGTGCTTCGTCGAGGGATGCCGGGTTCGTCGATGCCTCCGTGGCCGAAGTTGACCGACGCGGACCGAGCCGCGCTCGTGGCTGTCCTGCAGACGCTCCACCGCGACGGGATGCGCGAATTGTACCTCGCCCATTTGAGAGAGGAGTTCGGCGAAGACGATCCCGAGGTCGACGAGCAGGAGTTGGCCGCCTTCGTTGCCAATAAGACGACGCCGGGTGAGCTGGCGGCAACGCCCGACATCGCCGAGGCCACCGACCAGGCGATCGAACGCGGCCGGCAGATCTACGTGAAGCAGAGTTGTCATTCCTGCCACGGGGCGGAAGGAAAGGGCGACGGCCAGCAGGCGATGGTCGACGTCGAAGGATACCCGACGCGAGCGCGCGATCTGACGCGGGGAATCTACAAGGGAGGGCACGATCCTGCCTCGGTCTATCGCCGGATCGCGTTCGGCATGCCGGGCACGCCGATGCCGAGTAGTCTGAACCTCACGTCCGATCAAATCGTCGACCTCGTTCACTTCATTCGATCGCTGTCCGACGAAACAACGCGACGAGCGGCCGAACTTCGCCGCGAACGCATCGTTGCGAAACGAGTTGCCGCGATTTCCACCGACGACGATGGGATTTGGGAATCGGCGTCGGCCGTGACGCTTCGCACCACGCCGATTTGGTGGCGCGACGGCGCCGATCGCGATTTGACCGTCGCCGCGGTTCACGACGGTAAGTTGTTGGCGATCCGTCTTTCGTGGCCCGACGAAACCGAAAACCTGCACGCACCGCAACCGGAGCAATTCAAGGATCTGGCGGCGGTACAACTGTTTTCCGGCGCCGTCGAACCGTTTCTCGGTATGGGTGCCGCCAAGAACACGCTCGACGTCTGGCAGTGGCGAGCTGGCATGGGCGAGGACCGAGACGCCGACTCGCAACTCGACGATTATCCGTTCGATACGCCAACCTACCGAGACCTTGCCGGCGGCCAACCGTTGCCGGACTTCATCGCGGCCCGCGCCGCCGGCAACCCGATGACCGACGCCGATCGGGCGGCATGGAGTCTAGCGGCCAAAGGGCCCGGTAGCCTCACGTTCCTGCCACGGCCGTCGCAGTTGGTTACCGCGTCGGCGAAATGGAAGGATGGCCGCTGGACGGTGACGATGGCGCGACCTCTCGCAGTGCCGCCCGACGCTGGGTTGGCGTTGGCGGCGGGCAAGCGCTATTCGGCCGCTTTCGCATTGTGGGACGGCGCGGCCAGAGATCGAGCGGGCCAGAAAGCAATCACGATTTGGCAAGACCTCACGCTGGAATGACGTTTCATTTTCCGACGACACGGTGGACGATTTCCTTGATGTCGCGCGCGGAGCGCATTGAGTCGCTGCGCACAATGCGAGGCGTGTTCGAATAACTGGGAGCCACTTCCATGGACCGACGTGAATTCCTCCGAACCGCCGCGGCGACGATGGGCGGGACCGGCGTGTTGGCGCCGCGGCTTTGGGCGCTCGATCCGGTGGCGGTCGCTAATCCGCTCGGCGTGTATCCCGACCGCAATTGGGAAGAAGTTTATCGCGACCAGTATCGCGTTGACCGTTCGTTCACGTGGGTCTGTGCGCCCAACGACACGCACAACTGCCGCATGAGGGCGTTCGTGCGAAACGGAGTCGTGATTCGCTCCGAGCAGGCGTATGAAGGTGGAAAATGCAAAGACCTATACGGTAATTCGGACACGGTCCACTGGAACCCGCGCGGCTGCTCCAAGGGGTTCACGCAGCAACGCCGCGTATACGGGCCGTATCGACTTCGCGGGCCGATGATCCGCAAAGGCTGGAAGGAATGGGCGGACGACGGTTTCCCCTCGCTGTCGGACCAGCCAGAACTGCGCGACAAGTATAAGTTCAACTCGCGCGGCACGGACACGTTCGTCAAAGCGACGTGGGACGAAGCATACGGCTATCACGCCAAGGCCGTCGTGGCCATTGCCAAGACCTATTCGGGCGAGGACGGCGAGAAGCGTCTGGTCGCCGACGGTTACGAACGGGAAATGATCGATGCCTGCCACGGCGCGGGCACGCGAACCTGCAAGTTGCGCGGCGGCATGGGCCTGTTGGGCGTGATGGGCAAATACGGCTTGTACCGCTGGTCGAATATGCTCGCCCTGCTCGATAGCACCGTCCGCAACGTCGAGCCAGCCGAATCGCTAGGCGGACGGCTATGGTCGAACTACACCTGGCACGGCGACCAGGCCCCAGGCCATCCGTTCGTCCACGGGTTGCAGGCCTCCGACTGCGACTTCAACGATATGCGGCACGCCAAACTGCACATCCAGTGCGGCAAGAATCTCGTCGAAAACAAGATGCCCGATTCGCATTGGTTCATCGAGATCATGGAGCGAGGTGGGCGAATCGTCGTCATCACGCCCGAATATTCGCCGCCGGCGACCAAGGCGGATTACTGGATTCAGGTCCGGCCGGGCTGTACCGACACGGCGCTGTTCTTGGGCATCACCAAGGTGATGATGGACAATCGCTGGTACGACGAGAAGTTCGTATTGGCGTACACCGATTTTCCGTTGCTTATCCGCAAGGATACGCTTACGCGACTGCGCGCAGCGGACGTGTTCGCCGATTACGAGCCGCGCCTGGCCAAAGACGGGCCGTCGTACCGCGATCAGCATCTGACGGACGAGCAATACGCGAAGGTTGGTGACTTCGTCGTCTTCGATCAGAGCACCGCCGCGCCGCGCTCGCTGACGCGCGACGAAATGGGCGCACGCATGCAGGAGGCCGGCATCGCGCCCGCGTTGTCCTACTCGGGCAAGATCAAACTGACGAGCGGCGAAGAAGTCGAAGTGATCACGCTGTGGGACGCCTACCAGACGCACCTGGCCGACTACGATATGGACACCGTTGCCGAGATCACCGGTTCGGACAAAAGCCTGATCGAGCGGCTCGCCAAGGACATCTGGGACGTATCGCAGGCGGGGCACGCCGTGGCCATTCACGTCGGCGAGGGCATCAATCATTGGTTCCACGCGACGCTGGCCAATCGCGCTCAGTACCTGCCGATCATGCTCACCGGACAGATCGGCCGTCCCGGCGCGGGCTGCTTCACCTGGGCCGGCAACTACAAAGCGGCGCTGTTCCAAGCGTCGCCGGAAGCGGGGCCGGGATTCCTGGGATGGATCGCCGAGGATCCGTTCGCACCCAATCTCGACGCGGCGACAAACGGCAAAGACATCAAAGTTCGCAAGACCACCAAGGACGAGGAACCGGCCTACTGGAATCACGGCGAACGGCCGCTCATTGTCGACACGCCCAAGTTCGGGCGGCGCTGTTTCACCGGCGACACGCACATGCCGACGCCCACCAAATTCCTGTGGTTCGCCAACGTCAACCTGTTCAACAACGCCAAGCACGCTTACGACATGCTGTTCGTCGTCAATCCGAAGATCGACTGCATCGTCGCCCAGGACGTCGAAATGACCAGTTCGTGCGAATACGCCGATCTGGTCTTCCCGGCGAACACGTGGATGGAGTATCAGACCTACGAGATCACCGCGTCGTGCTCGAATCCGTATCTTCAGATTTGGAAAGGGGGCGTAGCGCCGTTGTACCAGACGCGCGACGACGTTCACATTCTTGCCGAATCGGCGGAAGCGTTGTCGCGCGAGACGAACGATCCGCGGTTCGCCGCCTACTGGCAGTTTATCCTCAAGGACAAGACCGACGGCGTGAAGGTCTACATGCAGCGGCTGCTCGACGCCTCGACGACCACCCGCGGCTACGACGTCGACGAGATTCTCGCCGGCCAGTACGGCGAACCCGGTGTGGCCCTGATGCTGTTCCGCACGTACCCGCGAATTCCGTTCTACGAAAACATGCAAGACGGACTGCCGTTCTGGACCGACACGGGCCGGCTGAACGCCTATTGCGACATTCCCGAGGCGATCCTGCACGGCGAGAATTTCATCGTGCATCGCGAAGGCCCCGAGGCGACTCCCTATCTTCCCAACGTGATCGTCAGCACGAACCCGCTGGTTCGTCCCGAGGATTTTGGATTGAGCCGCGAGGCGATGCACTGGGACGAGCGCACGATTCGCAACGTCAAGCTGCCGTGGGCCGAGGTGAAGCAAACGAAGAACCCGCTGTGGGAGGCCGGCTACCGCTTCTATCTGCTTACGCCCAAGTCGCGGCATCGCGTCCATTCGTCTTGGTCGAATGTCGACTGGCACAACATTTGGGATTCGAACTTCGGCGATGCGCAGCGCCGCGACAAACGGTTGCCGTTCTTCGGCGACCACCAACTGCACATCACGCCCGACGACGCCAAGGAACTGGGCCTCAACAGTGGCGACTATGTGTACATCGATTCGAACCCGGAGGACCGGCCGTTCCGCGGCTGGCAAAACGATCCCGAGCGAGCCAAGGTGGCGCGGCTGATGGTGCGTGTGACGTTCAACACGAGCTATCCGCGCGGCGTTGTAATGACCAAGCACGCTCCCTATATCGCCACCGAGAAGTCGGTGCTCGCGCACGAAACCCGGCCTGACGGGCGAGCCCGCTCCGCGGACACGGGCTATCAGGCCACGCTCCGCTACGGGGCGCAGCAATCGTGTACGAGGAACTGGCTGATGCCGATGCATCAGACGGACACGCTGTTCCACAAGGCCAAGATCAAGATGGCGTTTATGTTCGGCGGAGAAGCCGATAACCACGCCATCAACACCGTCCCCAAGGAGACGCTCGTGCGGATCGTCAAAGCCGAAGCGGGCGGCGACGGCGGCGAGGGCGTGTGGCCCGGCGCGGGCAAGGACCTCGCGTTCGGTCCGCATACGGACTCGCCGCAAAACCAATTGTATTTGACCGGCGGATTCGTCCGTGTCGAAGGCCGCCAAACGTGAGCGTGGACTTGCTGTGCGCCTCCTCTCGTCGACGAAGGGATCGAGCAATGAACGATGCAACCGAACGCTGGGTCGAGAAAGTCCATCCGCTGGCGCGCCACGCGGCGGGCGACGATCCATTCGAGCTACTGGCGCATCCGACCGCCGGCGATCCGGAGGTCATGCTGGAATGCTTGTTGCAGGAATTCCTGTGGATGGGATGGGGCACCGCGGAACTGATCGATTTGTTTCGCAACCCGGGTTACCCGTTGTTGTGCATGCTCCGAGAGCACTACGGCGAGGAGTCGATTCGAAAACAGATCGATGCGTTTGTCGCCCGATCGGGCGTGCCAACTTTTCGCGAGACGTTGGCCGAGCCGGAGAGCGATGAAATTGCGGAGCGCGACGAGCCCGCGTTGGTCCAAATCGCGCCGCTTTGCTAACGGAGATCGGCGAGCTTGATTCCACTCCAGGCCGCATGTGAACGACGACGCAGTAGCAACCGCGATAAATGCGAAAGGACACCACTATGGCGAGCGTCTACAACTGGCAACTCGGGCGCGCGATGAGCTATCCGTACGAGGAACGCCATCCGAAGCAGCAGTTCGCCTTCGTGTTCAACATCAATCGTTGCATTGCCTGTCAGACATGTACGATGGCGTGCAAGAGCACGTGGACGTTTTCCCGCGGCCAGGAAGCGATGTGGTGGAACAACGTCGAAACCAAGCCATTCGGCGGCTATCCGCGGAATTGGGATGCAAAATTACTGTCGATGCTCGAACAGGCCAACCCCGGCGGGCAAGCCTGGAACGCCGGCGAACCCGATACCGCGCAGCGCCCGTACGGCGTCTTCGAAGGCAAGACGATCTTCGAGGCGGCGGAAAAGCGAGTCGGTCCTGAAGGGGCGCAAGCCGTCGTGGGTTACCTGCCCACCGAGGCCGAATGGCGCAGCCCGAATCTACACGAGGATTCCGCGACCGGCGGCAAATGGGCTCCTGGGCGATTCGACGGCTCGACTCAGTTGCCGGAACACCGCGTGTGGTTCTTTTATCTCGCGCGGATATGCAACCATTGCACGTATCCTGGCTGCTTGGGCGCGTGCCCGCGACAGGCCATCTACAAACGCCCCGAAGACGGCATCGTATTGATCGACCAAACGCGTTGCCGCGGCTATCGCAAGTGCGTCGAGGGGTGTCCGTACAAGAAAGTCATGTATCGCGGCAACTCCAATACAAGCGAAAAATGCGTCGGCTGCTATCCGCGCATCGAAGGCAAGGATCCGGAGTTGTGCCCCGATGGCGCGCCGATCGAGACCCGCTGCATGTCGGTGTGCGTGGGCAAGATACGATTGCAGGGACTGGTCGAGGTGGAAGATGACGGCCATTGGGCACCCAGACCCGAAAATCCGCTGTACTACCTCAATCGCGAACGTCAAGTCGCCCTGCCGATGTATCCGCAATTCGGCACGGAACCGAACGGATACTACATTCCGCCACGTTGGGTTCCCCGCGGCTACCTGCATCAGATGTTCGGCCCGGGCGTGGACGGCGCGATCGAGCAATACTCGTGTCCGGATCGCGAACTACTCGCCGTGTTACAACTGTTTCGCGCTCAACGGCAAATCCTCTACCGCTTCCAGATCGAGAAAGGCCCCAAAATCGCCGAAGTTCCCGTGCGTATGCCGTCGGGCGAGGTCAAGGTCCAGGAGTTGTTCAACGACACGGTGATCGGATTCAACAAGTTCGACAAGGAAGTCGTCCGCGTGACCATCGATGAACCGGTTCACCAACGTCCCGCCGAGAAACACGCCAACTCGATTTGATCCGATGTCAACTCCCTCCAGGGACGATCCGTCGAACACTTTCGATCCTATTTGTCGGCAATCGAACGAAATGTCAAACACCTCGCACTGCAATTCGGCCGGCGAGCCGAGCATCAATAGTCCGCCGCCCGGGGATCGGGCGATCGACCTGGCGGTCGAAACGCTCTACAGGTTTCTGGCCGCTACGTTTAGCGACCCCGAATGGGGCACATGGCCGATGGCGCTGGAAGGCGACAACCAACGACTTGCCGAAAGCGCAGCGGATTTGTTGCGGTCGGAGTACGGCGACGTCGCGATCCCCTTGGGTTTCGCAGAACTGCCCGTGGAGCAATTGACGTTGCGGTCGCTCGTGACCGAACTCAACCGCGGCCTCGTTGAATGGCGCGACGGCTATACCCGCGTCTTTGGTTTCGCCATGTGCCGCGACTGTCCGCCGTACGAGACCGAGTATTGCCCCGATGAAGACCCGTTCTTCCGTTCGCAAGAGATGGCGGACGTCGCGGGGTTCTATCGGGCGTTCGGGCTGGCGTCGGGCGCACGGTCGCGCGAACGGCCCGACCATCTGGCCCTCGAACTGGAATTCGCCGCCTTCCTGATCATGAAAGAGCGGTGCGCCGCGGACGACGAACGAATGGACGTCGAGCGCGCCGCGCAGGACGAACAAGCGACGATCTGCCGCGAGGGGCGAGCCGCGTTCCTCGGCGACCATCTGGCGTGGTGGGCGCCCTCGTTCGCGCGTGCCGTGCGGCGAAAGGCCGGCGGCGGCATGTACGCGGCGGCTGCCGACGTGCTGGCGGCGCTGTTGCCGATCGAGCGCTATCGACTGCGCGTCGCGGCTCCGCAAATTCCCACGCTCGCGGCGCCCGCCGTAGAACCGGATGGCTGCGACGGGTGCCTGGTCGAATTGAAAACGTAACGAGGATCGCACGACGACAATGGGCGCGATTATGCGAGCCACCACGATTGGCATGCCCCCAGGCGAGTGTGAACCTCACTCGCCCCACGCGGCTCGCAAACGGCCGGAGACTCTACTTGTATTTACTGGAGTGCTATGCGAGACCGACAAAGCCAAACGTTGTACGCTCGCCTCGGCGGTTACGATGCCATCGCCGCGGTGGTCGACGATTTGCTTCCGCGCTTGACCGCCGACGTGCAACTCGGACGGTTTTGGCAAAACCGGGCCGCGGACAGCATTCGCCGGGAAAAGCAGTTGCTCGTTGATTTCCTCTGCCACAATGCCGGTGGAAATCTGTTCTACACTGGTAGAGACATGGTAACGTCCCACAAGGGAATGGGCGTCACTTCAAGCGATTGGCAGACCTTTACGCAGCATCTCGAAGCGACGCTCGACAAGTTCCAGGTGCCTAACGCCGAACGATGTGAAGTGCTGGCCCTCGTCGAGAGTACGCGGCCCGATATCGTCGAAGCATGATGGTGGTGGTGCCGGCGGGCGAGTTGATATACACGGCGGTGGGTGGTTTCGGTTGGCCCTCCGGGTGGTTCTGGTGGACGGCGAGCAGGGTTTGCTGGCGGATGGCCAGCGCTTCCGTCGTGCGGACGGCGAAGACGGCCCGAGCACGGTTCGAGTAGTCGCGGCGGGAGTGACATGTAACGGTGCGTCTCGCCGTCGAACAGCTACTCCTCGCAAACAACACGAAAACCCAGGTTGTAAACCCTTTGATACGCCGGGTACGGCAATCGAAAGCTGGATGTCCCGCGCAGTGGGCGGTCATACCAGGAACCGCCCCGCGCGACGCGTTCGACGGAAACATCGGACATTGCTTCGTCCCTCTCATCGTCGTCACGATGCGGGTAGGGGCGATAGGCTGAACGTGTCCACTCCCAAACGTTGCCATGCATGTTGCGAAGTCCCCACGGGTTTGGCGCGTATTTCGCCACGTCTTCGCTGATGAAGCCCCCGTCGTTGAACCGCGCGTCCTGCGGAATCCAATTGTCGTACTGGTTCGGGTGCTTCATTGCCGCGGCGCGCCAGTCCTGCGTGTACGGGTCGCCGGCGAAATTCGCCAGCATCGCGTCGCCGAAATTCGCGTGGGAAGAAAAATCTGCCCCGCGGTCGCCGAAGGAAAAATCGCTCTCGGTCCCCGCGCGGCACGCCCATTCCCATTGGGCTTCCGTCGGCAGAACGAACTTGCGTCCTGTCCGCCGCGAGAGCCATTCGCAGAATGCCGTCGCTTCCTGCCAGGAAACGCGCACAACGGGTTGTTCGGGCCGGTCGAGGTCGTAGCCGGTAACGCCGAATTGGTATCCGTGCCGATCCTCGGTGCGGCTCTCGTGGGCCGGATCGAACAATCGATACATCGCGTTGCTGATTTCGTGACGACCGAGCCAGAATCCACGCTCGACCTTGACGCGATGTCGCGGTCGCTCGTCGGCGTGCCCGGTCGTGCTACCCATGAGGAACTCGCCCGGCGGTATCCAGGCGAGCGGCAAATTGGGAGCCGGTGCATTGCCCAATGTCACTCGGTCGCCAACGCGATCGCCGAGCGACCGGCGCCAGACGACGTTGCGGGCGGCATCGAGAAACTGCACCTCAGCCGCTGAGAGCCGATCGCCGGCCGTGTCCGTGCGATTCCAGATTTCGATGCGCTCTATGGGCAGCGTCGTCAGCAAGTCGAGTTCCCAGTATTCCGCGAGGGCATCCCCGGTGTGAGTTACGGAGCCACCGGCGAAAACGCCGTCGACGACGCCATCCACGGCGCGAAGGGCTTCGCCGCCGTATTGCGTGCTGGACTGAGTGGGTTGCTTTCCCAGGGCGACGTTGCGCCCGGCCACGAAGACTTGAACCTCCGCGAGCGACAGCCACCGCGCCGGCCCCGCCTCAATCCGCACGTATCGAGCAGCGGTAGGAGCGCGAGTCTCGGGCGGCGCGATCGAGACGGTTCGCGCCGGCTCGGCTCCGCTTGGAGTGGTGTCGCGTTGGACCCGAACGGCCGCGGCGGCGGAAAACGGCCAGTCGGGACAACTCGTCTCGCCGCCGGCCGGTTCGGAAACCGAGCGGGGCGCTACGGGCGTGGCATCGTAGGGCGGCGTGGCGGGGATCGCCTCGTAATCGACAAACGGGCCCGCCGGCACGTATTTGCGGCGCAACTCGAGCGCTCGCTCGTTCACGGCCGCCAAGTGCTGGTGGTTCACGGTTCCGTAACCGCGGTCGAACTGGGGAATCTCGCCCCACGTGCCATAGTAGGGAGCGTTCAGGTCGATCCACGCGGCGAGTCGCTCGTGGGACTGGGCGTCGAGTGCGACGCCGTGGTGACCCTTACGCAATAGTTGGCCAAGTTCGGTGGTGCTGACGTGATAGTCGAGGGGCGTAAACATTCGGCGGTCACCTTCGATGCCCGGCCGACGCACGAACCGTTGCAGTTCCCAATACGAGCGACTGAATTTGCCGCCTCCGGGCCAATGGCCGGACATTTGCGTGGACCAGTCGGAGAGCATTGCGCCACCGCGCAGGTCCGGCAGGGCGTTGCCGGATGCGGGTGTCGCGCCGCCGTGACAGCTAACGCAATAACGGTCGAGCACGGGCTGCACTTCGCGGACGTAGCCAAAACCGCGCGGCGGTCCGTTCCACTCGGTGATTTGCGAAGGTGGACGTTGGATCGCGGCCGCCAAGCGTGCCCGCGGTGCCTCGTTCGGACGCGTGTGGCAACCGATGCACGATACTTTTTCGCCCGGCATCCCCACCATCCAACTCCGCATCAATTGCAGTGATTGCCCGCGCTCATCCAGCGGCTGCAAAGTGACGGAAGTATTGGCGGGCATCACGAAATGCGCCGAGCCATCGTCGGCAACGGGCACCGTGCCCAGGATCCGCTTGACGTCCCACGGTCCGTCCGCGCCCAACGTGCCGTACAACGCCCCCATGCCGCGGCGGCTGAAGTAGTATTCGATAACTCGTAGTTTCTTGACAGTGCCGCGCGGTACTCCCTCCAGTCCAGGTCCGGCGTACACGTCCTCGATGGTCACCGTGCAGGAATCCGAGTCCGGCTTCGTGCGGTCCGCGATGACAGGCGGCTTGGGCACGGCGCGGAGGGCGATCGGCTCCAGCAATGCCGTGCCTTCCTGTTCGTGAATCAACGTGATGTTGTCGAACACGTCGACGAGATAGATACCCCAGAGCGAGTCGCGACGCGGCTTCGCCGCCACGAGAAAGTATTTTTCGCTCAACGGATACGGCATCAGGAACTGCGGAAAGTGGTCGCCGATGAGCCGATCGCGCACCAGCGGCACGACCGGCCGACCCCTTCCGGGCACTTCTTGCACGATTCCCGCCGCATCGCTGCGTCCCAGTCCGGGATCGAGAATCAACAACCGACCGCTACGTGGCACGTCGTGATGACCGCCGGCAACGCCGATGACTTGACGCGGATGACCGGGGATCGGCCGGGCGTGAAAGAACGATCCCGGAAACCAGGAATCGCGACCGCGGTATTCGCGCTGCTCCGTGCCATCCGGATTCATCGTGAATAACATCCGCGAGTTGGCGTGCGACTGGTCGGTGTATTCCCAACGCAGATACAGCACGCGCCCGTCGGCGAGGACCGTGGGACACCAGTCGCTGTCCTGCTCGAATGTCAATTGGCGTATGCTCCCGCTGCCTGGGTCGAGGCGATACAGACAAACCATATGATGGGCGCCGAACGTGCATGGCAGGCCTTGATACACGGCCGTCGACGCGAAGATGATCGATCCATCGGGGAGGTAGCAGGGATCGAAATGGCCGACGTCGTCGCCGTCGTCCGGCGAGACCTGCCGCAGCCTCTGGCCGTCGACCGCAATCTCGAACAACCGCCAGTTAGCTTCTCGGTCGCCCTGCCGCGCAAAGAGCACGCGGTCGCCGTCGAAATGAAGATCGGGATCGATTATCGTTTGACGGTTTGGCGCCGCGTAAAGCGTCTGGCATTTTACGCCTCGGCGTAGTTCCGACAAGGCGGCCAACTCGTCCTGCCAGACTCCCTGCCGGGGAATCGTGTCGCTAGTGAACGCGTTGAGCGACCCGACGCCCAGTTCGTTTCCTAGCGCGGCGCGCGCATCGGCAGGGCGAGGAAACTGGCGCTTCAGAACGAGAATTCGGTCGAAGTCCAGCAACGGATTCGCCAAAAGCGCCTCGCATCCAAGTTCGTCAATTGCCGCCGCCACGCGATCCAGCTCGTTCGCGTCGGCCGCGGCGCCGTGTTCGGCCAGTTGCTTGCGCTGCCGGTCAAGTTCATTCAAACGCCGCAGATACTCCGCGCCGCGCGGATAGCGCCGCAGATGTGTCGTGGCCAGATCCTGGATCGCCAAGCGCAGGGACTCGGTGTCGTGCGGCGGCGCGTGGGCGCGATTCGGCCGCGCGGGCTCGGGCGACGATGCGGTGGCCTCGTAGGCGGCCGGCATCATTGCGAGCGAGACCAGAAATGCCCGGAGCGCGCGGCTTATTCGTTTCGTACTACGGTTGGCATTGTTCACGACGAGTCTCCGCGAAGTGCTAGCCCCGTGACACCCTTCCTTCCCAAGCGGGCGCATCCGATCGGTACACCATCGATCGGCCAATCCGCGAATGAGTCTTCCCGCGGACACAAAGGTCCGTTGAATCGAACGCACGGCACGCTGCCTACGCGTCGCTCATGAAGCCGAGCGGCTCAGACGCTGTTGTGTATTCGGGGAACAACCCTTCCTTGATCCCGTCGTAATCGAACAAGGCCTTTAGCGTTTCGGCGAACACGACGCGAAAATCGGTATGTACCGGCAAGTCTCGCTGCTCGTAGAGCTGACTTTCTTCAAGTCCCGTCCACTTCCCATATACCTGCTTGCCGTTGAGCATCGAGCCGAATGCCAACATGAATCCGCCGTGACCGTGATCGGTGCCTTGGTTGCCGTTCTCCTTGACCGTTCGGCCAAACTCGCTCATGGCAAGCACGAGTACGTTCTTTCCCGCTGCGCCTAGATCCTCGAAGAACGCGCCGAGTGAAGCGCTGACATCGCCCAACATCCGGCCGAGTTGTCCCGTCGCCGGTCCTTCGTTGATGTGGTGATCCCAACCGCCGTAGTCCACTGCCGTCACCTCCAATCCCCGATCGGCCTTGATCACCTTGGCGATGTCGCGCAATTGTCGCGCGAAAGTGCTGCCAGGATACTTTACGCTCGTGGCGGGCGTCTGCTCTAACACGTTCTGCAATTCTCGCAACTGCTCGACGGTGCGCGCGCCGAACTGCTTGATGGCGTTGCGGGTCTGTTCCCCGAGAACGTCGGCCTTTGCCGTCGACTCCTTCGCCTTTCCTCGCGGGTAGGCCTTCTCGTAGGTCGCCAGAGCCAACTCCGCTTTTTGGTCCGGTTTGGCCAGGACGGCGTACTTTCCACGCATCGCGCGGGGCAAGAGCGGCTGAAGCGAGATTGCCCTCAGGTTTGCGTCGTCCGACTTGCGCGTGGCATCGAGATATCGATTCAGCCATCCCGTGGAAATGAGTTTTGTCCCCGGAGCGCCACGTTCCATGAAGTCTTGCGCGTCGAAGTGGCTGCGCGTGCCGTGTGGCGAACCGACACAGACGATCGGTGCGCAATAGCCGCGTTCGTACATTGCGTGGAGTTCACTCATGTTTGGATTGAAACCAAACGTGTCGTCCAGCGGCAACACTCGGTTAGGGCCGACGCCGTCCGGGCCCGGCAAAGCCAAGCTCGGACGCCACCGCGTTAGATTTCGGTCGGCGAACGGCACGACAACTCCCAGCGGATCGGCGCCGCCGCGCAGGTAGACGACGATCAACGTCGGCTTCGTGCGTTTACCTT
>JBBDYI010000312.1:0-14231 GCA_040901705.1 Pirellulales bacterium
GGCGGACTTCCACGAGTGCAATGCGCTCGCCTGCCGGCATCCGTGGGCCCGCGACTTGAATCCGTCGAACGTCGTCGTCACAGCGGATGGCCCGACGATCATCGATTACGAACTCGTCGACCAGACGCCGGACTTGCAATGCCCGAACATTGCGCGGCGCATTAGGGACGCCGTCCGTGTTTCCCGACTGCCCGGTGGCGGCGAAAGCCGTGACATCTGGCGATTCGGGCCGATCTGCATCAAGCGCTGGTTGCAGCGCGTTTCGCCGAACGAAGTTCGCCTGCGCTGCCGCGTTTCGCGGGCCGTTTCAGTGTGCAATTCGACGTGGTACGTGCCGTGGCTGCATTGGACCGTGGCCCGCTGGGTCGTCGGCGAACAAGCGACGCACGAGGCGTGCAACCGGCTGTTGGCGCGGTTTCCGGGGCTGCGGGATTTGCATCCGGGGAATGTAATCGTGGGGCGGCGAGGGGCAGTTGCGATCGACTTCACGTTGAATCCACGACACTTTCTAACGTGCTCATTTTTGCAAGAGGAGCGTGGCTGGATGCGTCGCTACCGCCACCACTCGGCCGTGTCCATGCCGGCGAGCCTGGTACGGCAGACTAACGTCGAGCGTGCTGACCGTTCCCGTCGGCCGTAAACCGATGGCTTTGGCCACGACGACCGTCTAAAGTCATGCAAGAACATTGGCTTGCGAAACGTCCATTTCCGGCGACGGCAAGGCCTTCTGTGTCTTTGAAGGCCTTCCCGACGTCGCAATTTGTGAACAACTTGCTCGCAATGCGGCGGCGCTGGCTGGGAAACGGACGGTTAATCCGTACTCATCGAATCTTGATGGTGCATTGTGTTCGACCAATAGAAGTCGAGCCGGCCCGGACCAACTGGCTTGGCTTGTTTCTACGCTTAGAGATCGCGAGTTAAGGCAGTTCACGACAACACCACCGGATTCTTCGTCCATTCCAGGTTCATACGGGATGGTTTCGATCCCAAGCGAAGCAAGGAGTTCAGGCATCCAGTCCGCTCGGCCGCCGGAGAGGTCATAGTACAGAACGCGTTGGCCGTGCCCGCCATTACCTTGATCGAATGCGTCAGAATCACCTTTAACGGTCGGCGCTTCTTGACGATTGGCAAACTGCCCAACGTCTACGCGTGTGTGCTCGATCAACCGTGCGAGATTCGGAAGGTGGTGTCGCATAAGCACGTGCCCTGGTGGCGGTTCCACTTGATCCCAGGACATCCAACGGCCCACGGCAATGTCGCCGATAAAGACCGCGATTTTAATCAACTCGACGCGGCTGCACATCGGCTCCTCAAGCCGAGCAATCGACTCATAGCTATCCGCGACGTAGCGAAGCGGGCCGCATATACCGCCGGGAATGTTCCACTTGGACAGTACGTGACTCAGCGCTGCCGAATGGCTTTCGGGAAACACGTGACGTTCGAGGTCGCACAAGGCGGCGTTCCGCTGAGAACATACTTCAATGAGTGCCTGATACTCACTTTGAAACGCGCTACCGAGAATGAGTCGGCCAAGTGAGTGCAAGAACGCGCAAAGAGTCGTTCCGTCATTCAGGTCTCGGACCACACGCACTTCCCGACACCGCTCCAACGCCGTGCTCGTGGCAAGGCTGCGCGCTTGGGCGATGTCCGCATCCAGCCAAGGTAAAATGCAGCAACGAAATGCCGACAAGGCGTTCAAGGCCAACGCGATCTCGCCAATTCTGCGGTAACCGATTCGCCGCATGGCTTCTTCGACATCGATCGTCGGATTGCTGTTTCGTTTGTAATAAGAACTGTTTGCCAGCCGAAGAACGTCGGCCGTCAGTGCCGCATCCCGCAGCAAAACACTCGCGACGCCGCCGGGCGTGGCCTCTTCGGTCGTCGTTAACGAAAAGACTTCAGAGGCGGCAGAAGACAGCGGACAAATGTGTTGAACACTGGCAAGGCGCCGTTCAAATTCGACGCGGCTAATTGGCACAACCGGGAATTGAATGTTGTCTGACGCTGACGTTTCCGGTGGCACAATCTTCGGTGGCACAATCTCCAGTGGATCCGTTTCCCGTGGTTCCGTTTCCTGGGCTCCGGCACGCGGCGCATCGGAGGCGATTGTGCCCACGGTAATCGCCTTTTCGCTGGCCTTGTTCCGCCGCCGCACCAGGGCATTCATTTTCACGGCAAACGTCGCGTAATTGGTAGGCTTGTAAACGACGTCGTCAACACCGCGTGCAAGCAGGTCCTTCGTCAGCTTCGGGTCATCAACGCTTGTATGGATCGCAACAACCGGCCGATTCTTGCGTGCGAGCAGTTCCACGGCCAGTGCGTGCCCGTGCTTATGTGGCATGCGCAAGTCGGTGACCACGAGATCGAACTGTCCGGAAGCCATCCACTTCAGAGCATCATCGCCGTTGGCGGCATAAGCGCAGTGAAAATTCTCTTGCTCAAGTGCGAAACCGACGGTCTTGCGCGCGATTGGATCGTCATCGACGACCAGCGCCTTATACTTGTTGACGAGCATGCGCACTCCCTTCCACCAAAGCGGACGGCTGTTGATGTCGTGACGTAGGCAGCGAGCCGGGCCACGAAGTTGATTCGAGACAAGCGGTCGGCGACAAACTGGCTTCCGGCGATGGACGAGAGCGATCGAACCCGCTTTCGACGAACTGCGACCGAATAGCCAGGAATCCATCTTCCGCCCGGAGAAACGCATCGACGATGGCCGGGTCAAAATGCGCCGCCCTCTCCGCCACGATCGCGGCCCGCGTCTCCTCATGTCTCATCGCATTCTTGTAGACTCGTTTCGATGTTAGCGCGTCGTATACGTCGGCCAGCGCGACAATACGGCCACACAGCGGAATGTCGTCACCAGCCAATCCGCGGGGGTATCCGCGACCGTCGTAACGCTCATGATGACACAATGCAATATCGTGCGCCATGCGTAGAAACTCGGCATTCGGAAACTCGCTCATCGCGGCAGCCAACGTCTGCGCTCCATGCACTGTATGTGTCTTCATCACCTCGAATTCGTCGGCTGTCAGTTTTCCACGTTTGAGCAGGATGGCATCCGGAATCGCCACTTTGCCGATGTCGTGGAGCGGGCTGGTTTCGTAAATCAGGCGAACATATTCGTCGTCGATCACGTCGTGGAACTTAGGACAACACCGCAACTCCTGTGTTAGAAGTTGGCAATAGCTCCTCACTCGTTCCAGATGCACACCAGTATCGGGGTCGCGGGACTCAGCCAGTTTGGCCAAGGCAAAGATCGTCATGTCGCGAGACTCGGCGCGAATGATGCGGCGGCCGGCATTGACGCGCAGAATCAGTTCGGCGGGATTGAACGGTTTCGTGACGTAATCGTCTGCGCCCGCCTCCAGTCCGTCGAGCGTATCCTGAGGGCGGTTGTGGCTGGTCAACATCAAGATGTAGACATACCGACGCAGAATCGTCGAGCGGATCGCGCGACAAAGCTCCAGGCCATTCATGCCGGGCATGCTCCAGTCGCACACGACCAACTGGAGAGTTTCCTGGGTCAGTCGCGTCAACGCGTCTTTGCCGTTGCAGGCAACGCAGACACGGTAGCCGGCCGACTGCAGCGTTTGCACGACCGCCACACGCGAAATCGATTCATCGTCAACGATCAGCACGTCCATTGCTCGCCCTTATCCATTGTTCGCCGGGCAAATGACTAACGGCTGTTGTGTTGCGGCCCGAACGGTCGGGATAAATGCCAGACAACGATCCATTTCTCTACGCAAGTCATTTACCGCGTCCAATAACCGAGACGCGTCACACTCTTCGCTTGCCGCCTCAACTTCAGCCGCCTTACTGCGAAGCGGCTCAGCGCCAACGATCGCCGCCGCCCCCTTGAGCGAGTGGGCTACCTCTGCCGCCGCGTATAACTCATCATTCGCTACTTGCCGGAAAAGTGCATCCACCTGCTGCGGTCCGTTAGCCTCCAGCTCGTTCAGAAGCGTGGCGGCAAAGGAAATGTTCCCCATGCAACGCCCGAGAAGAATACTTGTATCGATCGGAGGCGGAGCCGATGTTTCGCGCGGCGTACCAACGGACGCATCCACTGGGTTCGCGATGCCTTGAAAACGCTGAGCATCTTGCGCAAGCGACGTGTTTGGCGTCATAAGAAATGCCCCTAATTCGGACCGGTGGCTGTCGCACGTATACAAGACTAGGTTACGCGCCGACGGGTGCCGAAACAGCAGAAACTCCCCATCTGCCATTAATCCGAATGGCACGATCGTGCGGAACGTGCTAAGAATCGGATTCGGCCGAGTTATTATGGCGACGAGAACCGCATATCTACGTGCCGCCGCTGGAGGTTATCAGCAATTCGGAAGGCCGGCCGACGTACTTCTCCAATGTAGTCCGCAAAATGTGTGCTTCGATCGGCTTGCTGAGGTAGTCGTCCATGCCAGCCTCCAGACATCGTTCCCGGTCCCCCTTCAGCGCATTCGCCGTCAAAGCGACGATCGCAATCGGGCTGACAAGTTGTCCGCACGCTTCCCGTTGGCGGATCTCGCGTGTCGCGGCAAAACCGTCCATCTCCGGCATCCGGCAATCCATCAACACCAAGTCGTAGCGCTGCCTCTCGACGGCATACAAGGCCTCTTCACCATTCGCCACGATGTCGCACGTACAGCCTAAGTGCTTCAGCAGTTCGCCGATGTAAAGCTGATTGATGCGGTTGTCTTCGGCCACGAGGACATGCCCGGAAAGTGTGACCTCCTGTTGTTGGAGTCGCCTCGAACAACTTTCCGTATCGGACGCGGCGCCGATGGTTTCCGACATCACGGAAACCAACGCACCGAACAGGGCACTCGGTCGGACGGGGTGGCCCAACACGTGTCGGACGCCGAGTTGCCGTAGATGCGCCCTCGAAAGTTCATCCGGCGGAGAGCCGAGTCCGATGACATGCAGGCCAGAAAACGCCACCAGTTCTTGAAGCTGCCCGAATTCGTCACCCGCGACCAGCCGGCAATCCGCCAGGAGCACCTGAAGCGGAGCGTCGGCGGCAATTGCGTTCCGCACTTCCGCCAAGGCTTCGCCGACGGTCGCCACATGCACGAAGGGACAATTCCAACTATGCAAACAATCCCCGAGTTGCCGTTGCTCCCAATCCAGGCCCTCGATGGCGAGGATGCGCGTTCCCACCGGGAGTTGCTGCGCGTATTCCTCAGCGTTGAGGCGTCGTGAAGTCGCCATGTCGATCTCAAACCAGAACGTCGTGCCGACGCCCACTTGGCTCTCCACACCGATCTTTCCTCCCATCAACTCGACCAACTGCTTGCAAATGGACAATCCCAGGCCGGTCCCGCCAAACTGGCGAGTCGTCGAACCGTCAACCTGCGAAAACGGCTTGAACAGCCGATCGAGTCGTTCGAGTGGAATTCCCATGCCCGTATCCGATACGACAAACCGCAGACGCGCGGTTCCGTCCCGCCCCGCCACCCGGTCGAGACTGACGGTGATGCTCCCTGAGGAAGTGAACTTGATTGCGTTGCCGATCAGGTTGACGAGAATCTGCCGCAGCCGGTTGTCGTCGCACAGGCCCACCACATTGGCCTCCGGAGAGATACGGCACTGCAGGGCCAGCCCTTTTGCCTGGGCCGAAGTCGACATGATCTCCACGATATCGTAGGTTAATGCCTCAAGATCGGATTCGCTGAGATCGAGTTCCAGCTTTCCTGCTTCGATCTTGGACAGGTCGAGAATATCGTTGATAAGTTGCAGCAACACCGTGCCGCTGCCGCTGCTGGCCGCCACGTATTGTCGCTGCCGGTCACTTAATTCGGTCGAGAGAAGCAGTTCGTTCATCCCCAGGATGCCATTGAGTGGCGTGCGCAACTCGTGGCTCATCGTGGCCAAGAATTCGCTCTTGGCCCGGTTGGCGCGAACGGCGTCTTGCTGGGCCTGAATGACTAGACTCTCCTGTTGCCTGCGCACCGTGATGTCGCGAATTACTGCCTGAAGGACCGGCTTTTCGTCCAATCGCACTGGGCTGAGATTGATCTCGACAAAGAACAATGCACCAGTGTCCGCACGTTTGCACACCCATTCAAAACACTCGGAGCCTGTGGCAAGGGCCGACGCATTTCGTTGCTGCACCAAGTCGCTGGACAAATCGCCCTTGGCCTGCTTTAGCGGCGAGAGATCAGTCGCGTGCTTCGAGCATATTTCGTCCCGGCTGGTGCAGCCAAACATTGCAAGGGCCGCTGCGTTGCAGTCCACAATACAGCCGTTCGCGTCGACCAGCATCACGGCGTCGTTGGTTTTCTCATAGAGCGTGCGGTATTTCGTCTCCGAGCGTCGCAACTCCACCTCGGCACACTTGCGCGTGGTGATATTCTCCTGCGTTCCGACAAACTGGATTAACTCGCCCGCCTCGTTGTAAACTGGATTGATGGTCAGAGAATTCCAAAACGCACGGCCATCCTTCGTGTAATTGATGATTTCGACCGTAACAGGTTTGCGCGACTGAATTCCCTCACGAATTACGCGACGCGTTTCGAGGTCGGTTTGAGGGCCGTGCAGAAATACGCCTGCCTTGAGGCCAATAACCTCGTGACTACCGAATCCGGTGAGACGCTCGAACGTTTCGTTCACCCATTCAATGCGGCTTGCCGCGTCAGTAATGACGACGCCGTGTTGACAATGGGATGCGACAAGGGCCAATTTCTCGATCTCCGCCCTTGCCCGCCAGAGCGGCTGAATGATGAGGTGCCAAACGACGGCGGCGGTAGGCAGCGCGATACATGACGCGTCGATCGCGGCGAAAAGAATGGATGGAGCGCGCCCGCCGAGATATGCGAGATGGCCATCATAACGGCCATTTCCGCACAAAACACCACCAGCAACACGATCGCCAGCAGTCGGATCCGTTTACCGATTCTAATTCGCATGCTCCGCACAGCTCCCATTTTACAACTCGATCTAGCCGTGGAAGAACGTCGCCTGGCGAGCCCAGGTACTTCTTTAAGCTGCTGGGTGACGTACTCCGTTTTATCGGAGCGCCGAGATAGTGGTTCGTCAAACCATTCGATCACCGAAATTCCCGGCGATGTCGGCCAAGGTTCTCGGCCGTGAGTCTGCTCCACGCTACAAATATAGGTGATGGTTTTTCACCGTATGGTTAGTTCGTGACACCCAAAGGAGCATCTCATTCAGCGCCCGGCCCAGCTTGGCACCGAACCAAACGAGCCGTTTCTTCTCCCGCTCGGTGACCGGCACTCGCGCCGGCAGCTTGCTCCGCAGGATATCGTTCTCGACCTTGAGATAGCGGACTTGCCGGGCGAGTTCCTTCTGCGTCGCGCCGGCGATGATGAGCAAAAGGGACCGGTAGATGTTCCGCATGGCGTGAATCTGCGCAAGTTGAAGCGTCGACAGGAGATGGCTTCATTTTCGCACACCGGTGCGGCGTTCGGCAGGCGTTTTCTCGACGGCCGATCCGAACGCTCGGCCCCGTCGATGCTTTTCGCCGCGGCGTGTCTCGTCGCATGAGCCGCTGAGAGCGCTCTCTGTTTGTTCTCGCGCTCTATGTTTTTGCGCGCATGAGTTAATCCGGCAGTCGTTTTTCATGAAACGGTTGCGTTCGTCGGAGGCGACCGAATTGGACTTCAAATCGGCAAGTTCAATCGCGACAGGCACTTACGCCAAACTGTATACAGAGAATGGTTATGAAGAGGGTTGGTTCCGGGGAGGAGCCTCTACGTCGAACTCCGTCCGAAACCGCGGAGCCGCAAGCTATTCGTCACCACGCACACGCTGGACAGCGACATTGCCGCGCTGGCGACGATCGGTTCGAGCAGCCAGCCCGTCGCCGGATACAACACGCCTGCCGCGATCGGCACGCTTGCTACGTTGTAAACGAACGACAGAAACAGGTTTTGTTTGATCGTTCGCAGCGCCCGGCGGGCGAGCTTCAGCGACTCGACCGCCAGGCGAATGTCGTCGCCCACCAGCATCACGTCGGCCGCCGCCGCCGCCACGTCGGCTCCGCGGCCGATGGCGATCCCCACGTCGGCCTGCGCCAGTGCCGGCGCATCGTTCACGCCGTCGCCGACCATCGCCACGCGCTTGCCGGCCTGTTGCAAACGCTCCACTTCCGCCGCTTTGTCGCCCGGCAAGACTTCGGCCATCACGCGGTCGATGCCGACTTCGCGGGCGATGGCCTCGGCGACTTGCCACTGATCGCCGGTGAGCATCACCGTTTCGATCCCCAGCGCATGAGCAAGCGCCACGGCCTCGCGGGCCTGCGGCTTCACTTCGTCGGCCACGCCCAACACGCCCACCACTTCGCCATCGACGAGGACGAAGATCGGCGTCTTGCCCTCGCTGGCGATTTGCTCGGCGGCCTTCTTGGCGCGCTGGTTGTTGGGCGAAACTTCGTCGAGCAGGCGGCGATTCCCGACCACGACCGCGCGGCCTTCAACGGTTGCCCGCACTCCGAAGCCGGCCTCGGCCGAAAACGTCGATGCTTCGCCAAGCTCAACGCCGCGCGACTCGGCTCCTGCCACGATCGCCGCGGCCAGCGGATGTTCGCTGCCGCGTTCGGATGCCGCCGCGAACCGTAGCACTTCGTTTTCCGGCATGGTGCCGAGTGTCGCCACGTCGAACAGCGCCGGCTGGCCTTTGGTGAGTGTGCCCGTCTTGTCGAACACGATCGTATCGACGCGGGCGGCCTGTTCGAGGCCCGCGCCCCCTTTGATCAAGATGCCCAACTCCGCCCCGCGGCCCGTGCCGACCATAATCGCCGTCGGCGTCGCCAATCCCAGCGCACAGGGGCAGGCCACGATCAACACGGACACAAATGTAAGCACTGCAAAGTTCAACTCCTGTCCCTGAGGGCCCCACACGTACCACACCGCAAACGTCGCCACGGCCACCACAATCACGATCGGCACGAAATATCCGCTCACTACATCGGCCAGCCGCGCGATCGGAGCTTTCGTCGATTGTGCCTGCCGGACCAATTCGACGACCCTCGCCAGGGCGGTCTCTCGTCCGACCTTCACCGCGCGATACTTTAGAGATCCGGACGTGTTCATCGTGCCGCCGAACACGCCGTCGCCGGTCTGCTTTTCGACCGGCAAACTCTCGCCGGTCAGCAACGATTCATCGACGGCCGACGCGCCGCTTTCGACGACGCCGTCGACGGAGATCCGCTCGCCCGGCCGCGCGACGACGATGTCGCCCACCACGACGTCACCGATTGGCACATCCACTTCGCGGCCGTCGCGGACCACGCGCGCCGTCTTGGCTTGCAGCCGCGCGAGTTCGCGCAAAGCGTTGCCGGCGCTCCGCGTGGCCCGACCTTCGAGCCAGCGTCCGAGCAGCACGAGCACGATGATTACCGCCGCGGCCTCGAAGTAGACCGGCACGGTGGCATGGGCCGCATGTTCGCCGCCGACGAGAAAGAACGGCGGCGCGATCGTCGCCGCCACGGAATAGATGTACGCCGCGCCCGTTCCGACGGCCACCAGCGTGTTCATGTCGGCCGATCGCCGCCGCAGCGCCGCCCAGGCATCGCGAAAGAACTCTCCGCCGCCGTAAACCATCACCGCGGTGGTCAGCGCCAATTGCACCCAAATCCCGACCAGCCCGGCCAGCGAGGGAACCGCGCGGTGCGACATGGCGACGAACACCACGGGCAGCGACAGCACGGCGCTGACGAAAAACCGCGTCCGCAAGTTGTGCAGATGGGTCTCGCGCTGCTGCTCCTCCAGTTCCAGCGGATCGGCCGCTTCGCGCGTCGCGCGACCGCCGGCCAACACGCCGCGACCGGCGAGAAACCGCTTGATCTCCGAGAGCGACGTGGCCTCGCTGAGGTACGCCACCTCGGCCGCGCGGTTGGCGGCATCCGGCGTCACGGAAACTACGCCAGGCGCTTTTGCCACCGCATTCCACGCCTCGGGTGACGCCTTGTCGAGCGACAATTTTGCCCGCGCCGGTTCGACGGGCTTGTACCCCAGTTCGACGATCGCATCGAGCACCTGCCGCAGCGGCCGGTCACCGGGATGGTAGGTCACCACGGCCCGCGAAGTGGCAAAGCTGACGTCGGCCTTCTGGACGCCCGGCGTCTGGCCCAAACGCTTTTCGATTTTCTGGGCACAGCCGGCGCAGTGCATTCCCGACAGGAATATCTCGGCCCGCGCCGTCTCGTCGGTCGGTGATTCGGTCTCCGTGGCCATGCCCACACTCCCCACATTTCTGGCTCAATTCAGATTCCTCGCGATTTGGTGCCGGCGCCACACCAAACCTTCCCGATTCGAATTGAGCCGCCAGCCGCCCGGCGGTTTGTCGCGCATGAACTATATGCGGTCGCCGGCATTCAAGTCCAACGCGATGCCTCCCCGCCGCAAAACGGCGTCTGATCCGCTCCCTTGCCGGGGTCGCCAGCCCGGAATCCCCCACTTTCGCACGAAATCGCCCGGGGCCAACGCCCCCCTGGCTGCCTAACGGAAAAATCTTGCCAAAACCGCCCTATATCGTGTATCATCCACCTTGTGGCATTGTCGAGAAATCTGCGATTACGATTTGACGCTGCGTGCCGATCGAATTCGACAACCGGCAGTGCCGGGTCTCGTCGCATGGGTGTGTTCGCACAAGCATATTCAACCGAGCAATCTGCACAATCGAATCTCTCAAGATTGTCGGTCGAAGCTTTGGAGGAACGAACGATGAAGACGATCCGAAAACGTTCGCATCTGGGCACCAAGCGGATTCGTTCCACTCGCGACAGACAGCTCCGGCTGGAAGGCCTCGAACCACGGCAATTGCTCGACGCCGCGGGCCTCGCCGACGACACGCCGGGCTTGGCGTTCTCGCGATTCGAGTCGGCCGAAGAACTGTCGCAGTTCCTGCTCGACGACGCCGTGAAACGCTACGACGGTCTGTTCGGGCAGCCGGCGTGGTGGTGGGGACCGTACGACTATCTCGGCGGTCCGGTGATTGCGCTTGCCGGAGATGGCGGCGAGGCACGCAATTACTCCGAAACGAACACGCAAGTCGCCGGCGTCGACGAGGCCGATATCGTCGAGACCGACGGCGAGTATTTATTCGTCCTCGGCCAGCGGGACGTGGTCATCATCGACGCCTCGCCGGCCGATGGCATGAGCGTCGCTTCGCGCGTGGCCATCGACGGACAGCCGTTCGGCGAAATCCTCCACGGCGACCGGCTGGCGGTGCTTTCGTACCTCACGCCGGCTTACGACATCTATCCGATGATCGACACGGTGGTCGCGCGTCCGGCGATTTGGCCCGGTCCGTATGGCGGTTACCAGCCGCAAGTGCAAGTCACGCTGATCGACGTATCGAATCGCGCCGCGCCGCGCATCGTGACCGAAACCCGCTTCGACGGCTCGTTCGTCGACGCCCGCGCGATCGGCGACACGCTGTACGTGGTGAGCAACGACTCGCTCGGCTTGCCGACGCCGGAGATCACCTGCACGCCGATCGAGAACCCGGACGATCCCAACGTCCCGGCAGACAACGACCCGGCGGACCGCGTGGCGAATCCGGGCGACGGCGTGGCCATCGACGCGCTAATTGCGCCGATCTGGTATTGGCCGCAAGAGAATTGCGTTTACGAATCGAAGGAGGACTACCTCGCCCGCGTCGTAGGGCACGAAATCGAGCTGGGTCTGCCGCAGATGACGAGCGATCCGGGCGGCGACATCGACGCGGCGATGAGCGTGACCGGTACTACGGCGGGCACTACAGCGGGCACGACGACCGGCGGTTCGACCGGCGGAAGCACGGGCAGCACCGCAACCGATATCCCGTCGATCGGCGGTCCGCTCACGCAGCCGACCGACGTCTATCGACCCACGTCCGACGATCAGCAGAATCTCGTCTCGATCACCACGTTCGACCTGTCGTCGAATCTGCCCGGCGTCGCCGCGTCGACGTCGGTGCCGACAACCGCCACGACCGAAGTCTACGCTTCGCACGCGAGCATTTACCTCGCCAATCCCGACTGGGGCACGCGCTGGGATCAAGGCTACGCCACGTCGATCTTGAAGTTTGATTTCCAGGACAACGGCGGCGTCGATCTCGTCGCCGGCGGACACGTACCCGGCCAAACCCTAGATCAATTCTCGATCGACGAGCACGACGGTTATCTGCGCATCGCTACGACGCAAGGCTGGGGCAACGGCGCAGTGAACTCCGTCTACGTATTGGCGCAAAGCGGCGAAAGACTCTCCGTCGTCGGCAGCCTCGTCGGCCTCGCGCCGGGCGAGCGGATCTTCGCCGCTCGCTTCATGGGCGATGAAGGCTACGTCGTCACATTCCGGCAGACCGACCCGCTGTTCGCGCTCGATCTATCCGACCCGACCGCTCCCAAGGTGGTCGGCGAACTGCACATCCCCGGCTTCTCGAACTACCTGCAAGCCGCCGACGACACGCATCTGATCGGCATCGGCCGCAACGCCGATCTCAACGGCCGCGCTCAAGAACTGCAAGTGTCGCTGTTCGACGTGGCCGACATGTCGAACCCGCAATTGGCCGGCCGCTACGGCATCGAAGTCGGCAATTGGTCGTGGTCCGAGGCGACGACCGACCATCACGCCGTCGGCTTCTACGCCGGCTACGACGTGCTGGCGATTCCGGTCACCAACGGCGGCGGTTGGGAATGGATCGATCGCGATGGCGACGGCACGCAAGAATTCTATTCGTATCGCCCGCGGACCGATCTGTGGGTGTTCCACTTGAACTTGAATCCGACGTTCGCGCCGGTTTCGGCGATCGAACTGTTGGGCAGAATTCAACACGACGGAACCATCCGCCGCAGCGTGCGGATCGGCGACGTGCTGTACGCGATTTCAGAAAACACCGTCACCGCCCATCCGATCCTCAATCCGTCGACGATGATCGGTAGAGTGCATTTCGGTCAAGAGCCGGTCGGCGTGCCGCTGATGCGAGCGCCCGACGACGATCCGGTCATTTCGCTGGCCATGCAGTCTCCGGAAATCGCCGCACCGGTCGTCGCGACGGCTGTGGCCGGTGGTTCGACGTGGTCGCCCGGCGTGATCAACTACCTGGAATCCAACGGCCCGAACGGCGCTGGATCGACGACGACGGACGGCGGCTCGGGCGGCAGCCTGACGACGCCCTCCACGCTCGGCTGGAGCAACGTCAATCAGATCAAGCTGACCTTCAACGAAGATGTCGCCGTCGGCCAGTCCGACCTCACGGTCACGGGTGTCAACGTCGAACAATACGGCGTCAGCGGCTTCGCCTACGATGCCGACTCGCGGACGGCGGTTTGGACGCTCGATCGTTCGCTGCCAGCCGATCACGTGACGGTCACGCTGTCGGACGGCGTCACCGACATGTCGGGCAACCGGCTCGACGGCAACCACGACGGCGTGGCCGGCGGGCAGTTCAAGTTCACGTTCAGTTCGCTGCCCGGCGACGTGAATGCCGATGGGTCGGTCGATTCGACGGACCTGTACGAGACGATCCGGCAGAACTTTCAGTTCGTCGGCAGCACGAGCTTCAGCCTCGCGGCCGACGTCGACGGCGATGGCCGAGTGACCGTCCGCGACGCCATTGCGGTGCGCAATCGTCTGGGCACGAACCTCGCCCCGCTCACGCCGCCCGCGGCAATCGTGGTCACGGTGCCCGGCGACGGCGTAACGCGGCGCGTTTCGCGTCGAGCCAATGCCGCCGCTGGTGGACAGCGCGAGCCTGTCGCCGGCGAGCTTACCGCAACGGCCCGCGTTCGCACGGTCGTTCGCGGCGATTCACTCGCGGCAAACGCCGTCGATCGGGCGCTAGGCGAAGGCTCCGCATTCGACGCCGCATCGCCCTCCGCGCGGCGTTCGGCGCTGCGCCGCCTCGCGCGGAGTTATTAGCAAGACGTCGCGGCTACTCGCCCATCAGCAAGCCGATGTTCTTGCCGTCGAGCACGCGGTGCTCGGCCGTTTCGTCACCGACACTGATCCGCAACGTCGCGGCCGACTTCCACCAGTCCGGCACGCCCATGTCGAGCCGTCCGCCCGCGGCGTCGAGCGCCTCGAACGTCAACCCCGCGTTGCCGGCATCGGCGTGCAACCGGGTGAACGCCAAGCGCTCTTCATCGGCAGTTCGCACGTTTGCCAGCGTATCGTGCAGAGATTTTGATTTGCCGGACATGGGAGAGCATCCTGAAAGAGTAAGGACGGCCAGCGGCCAAACGACGAATCGCATACGCCGCGAAAAATTGCACCGTGCTTCGC
>JBBDYI010000313.1:0-14229 GCA_040901705.1 Pirellulales bacterium
CGCCAGCGGCGACGCTGCGGCGCGATATGTCGAGCGACTCCAACACCACAAGCACGGCCGCGCCGCCCTCGTGCTTCAACTCAATCCCGTCGATACCAGTACGCCCGCACATCCTCAGCCTCCTTGAAAGCAAGATTACCCCCCAAATGCCAACCCACCTTCAATAGACCCGATTTTCCACCCACAATCGAGACGCTCACACATCGTGCGCCGTGCGACCGACAAACGACTATCGAGGGCGCCGCGCTGCGATTATTCTATGCTGTATGTCGCCCGACAGATTGCGCTGGGTTCGGCCGCGAGTCGCGGCGCGCCGCGCACGGCGACCGGCTCAGGGGCCGATTAGGAGGTTGCCATGCAATGCCGAGGAGTGCGCGGGGCCACGACGGTCGAGTCGAACACGCGCGAGGAGATTTTGTTGGGTACGCGGCAATTGCTCGCGCTGATGGTGCGTCAGAACGGCATCGACCCGGCGGACGTGGCGAGCGTGATCTTTACGACTTCGGCGGATTTGAACGCGGAGTTTCCGGCGCTTGCCGCGCGGCAATTGGGTTGGCTGCACACGGCGCTGATGTGCTTCCACGAGTTGGATGTGCCGGGTTCGCTCGCTCGGTGCGTGCGGATCTTGTTACACTGGAATACGGAGAAGTCGGCCGAGGAGATCGTTCACGTGTACGTGAAAGATGCGCAGCGACTGCGGCCGGACTTGTCGAAGCTGCCGCCGGTGGATTGGGAGGAGTTGGAGCGGTGGATTGAAGGGCAGCTTACGGCGGGTGGTTAGAGGTTGGCGGTCAGGCGTTTGACGCTAAGGGGAATCGACGATGGCGACGACGAATCAACATGCTGGCGATTGGGACGCGGCGGATGTGCCGGTTGTGCCAACTCAGATGGGCGAGGCGCAATTCGAAGCCTGGGCATTCGCCAATCGTGACGTCCGCGCGGAGTGGGTCGATGGAAAGGTGGTCATCATGTCGCCGGTAAGTCGTGATCATGCCGCTGTTTCGATTTGGTTGACGCATCTGTTGTCCGCTTTCTTGGAGGCGCGGCCGTTGGGCGAGTTGCTTGGACCGGAATTCATGATTCGTCTGGGCGACGGCAAGAGCCGGCGCGTTCCCGATTTGTTGTTTGTGTGCGACGCTCGGCGACGCCTCGTCAACGAAACATTTTTGGACGGAGCGCCCGACGTCGCGATCGAAATCGTTTCCCGCGATAGCCAGTCCCGCGATCGCCGCGAGAAGTATCTCGAATACGAAGCGGCGGGCGTGCGCGAGTATTGGATTGTCGATCCGTTGTCGCAGCGGTTCGAGGCGTATCGGCTGAGCGACGGCGGAAAGTTCGCGCCGATCGACGAGCAGGACGGTAAGTTCCACTCGACCGTGCTCGACGGGTTTTATTTACGCAACGATTGGCTGTGGGCCACGCCGCGGCCGACGGTGAAAAATGTGCTCAAGGAATTGGGCATCGATTGACCGCGTGGGAGTTGCCCCAGAACGATGCCGTTTCCTCAATTCGACCGCTCGCGTTTGCTCGTCAAGCCGCTGGCGGAGCGGGCGCACGATCTGGCCCATAGTTCGCTGCTGGCGCTCGACGAGCTTCCGTCGCCGCTGCCGGAAAGAGCGATGCGCGATGTCTCGACGCTCGGCCAGCGGCTCGTTGCCGCTCGCGATCGCGGGGCGGCCGTGCTGATGTTGATGGGCGCGCACGTGATCCGCGCCGGCGTCGGTCGGCAGTTGATCGATTTGATGGAGCGCGGCCTGGTGACCCACGTTGGCATGAACGGCGCGGGACCGATCCACGATTATGAGTTGGCGAAGATCGGCGCGACCTGCGAAAGCGTCGCCCGATATATCCGCAGCGGCGAATTCGGCCTGTGGCGCGAGACGGGCGAGATCAACGACGTGGTCGCCCGCGGCGCGGCGGCGGGGCTTGGCCTTGGCGAGGCGGTCGGCCGAGCGATTCTCGACGGCGATTTTCCGCACCGGGACACCAGCGTATTGGCCGCCGGCGTGCGGCTGGGCGTGCCCGTGACGGTTCACGTGGGGATCGGCTACGACATCGTCCACGAACACCCGAACTGCGATCCGGCCGCCTACGGCGTGGCGAGCTATCGCGATTTTCTCACGGTCTGCGACACAGTCTCTCGGCTGGAAGGCGGCGTGTTTCTCTGCTTCGGTTCGGCGGTGATGGGGCCGGAAGTCTATCTCAAGGCGCTGGCGATGGCCCGCAATGTGGCGCATCAGGAAGGCCGGCAGATCGCGAATTTCACCACGGCGGCGTTCGACCTGATCGAGATCGACGGCCACTGGCAAAGCGAAGCGCCCAAGAGCAACCCGCAGTATTACTATCGGCCGTGGAAGACGATTCTAGTGCGGACGGTGGCCGACGGCGGCGAGAGCTTTTATGTCTGTGGCGATCACCGGCAGACGTTGCCGCACCTGCGGGCGGCGGCATTGGCGGCCGACGGTAATACGCGATCGCGGGCTTAGAACGTCCGGCAGAGCGTGCCCCCGTCGACGATCAGCGTCGCGCCGCTGATATAACTGCCCGCTTCGCTGCACATCAACAGCGCCGGGCCGGCCAGTTCCTCCGGCTGTCCCCACCGCAACAGCGCGGCCCGCTTGGCGAAGTTGTCTTTCTGCTCCTGGCTCAACAGGCTCATCGGCAGGTCGGTCATGATGGGGCCGGGGGCGATGCAGTTGACGGTGATGTTGTAGGGGCCGAGTTCGAGTGCCCAGGCGCGGACCATGCCGACCAGCGCGGCTTTGGTCGCGGAATAGGCACCACGAGCCGGGTTCGAGGCGAAGCCCATGATCGAGGACGTGTAGACCAGCCGGCCCCAGCGGCGCTCTTTCATCCCGCCGACGACGGCGCGGGAGAGCCTCATGCACGACGAGAGGTTCAGTTCGACGATGCGGTCCCAGGCTTCGTCGGTGGTTTCTTCGAGGGTTTGCGGTTCGTTGCTGCCGGCGTTGTTGATGAGGATGTCGACTTTGCCGAGTTTTTCCGCGGCGAATTTCGCGAGCCGGTCAATGTCGGCCTTGTCGGTCATGTCGGTGGCGAGGAATTCGGCCCGGCGGCCGGTGGCGGCGCGGATTTCTTCGGCGGCGGTGCGAAGTTCGTCTTCGTGACGGCTGGCGAGGACAACGTCTGCGCCGGCGTCGGCGAGGCCCAGCGCCATCGCCTTGCCGAGTCCCTTGCTGCCGCCGGTGACGAGCGCGACGCGGCCGGATAGATCAAACAGTTTCGATTTCATGTTCACTCGGTTATTCGTTGCAAAAGAGCGGACGAGGTTTTGTACGCCGCGAGGTTGGCAGGTGTCTGCACAGCGACTGGAAACGAACCGCAATCTACCCGCGCCGTGTTCGGCGTGCCACCGCGGGGAACTGTGCAGTGACGTCGATGCGTGCTGGCAGCGGATTTCGGCCTGCGCCGCGGTGTCTGCCGCGTTGACGGTGTGCGGATCGTCTGATACGCTGGCCGCTTTGACGTCGCCGGCAATCCTAAGCGCCGGCTACGACACACTTTACGCAAATAGTCCGCGATCAATCCTTACGCAAAGGCATGACCATCATGGCCCACGAAGTAACGCTGATCACCGGCGACGGCACCGGACCCGAACTGGCCGAAGCGGCCCGCCGCTGTATCGATGCGACCGGCGTGGCGATCAAATGGGACGTGCAAGAGGCCGGCGTCGACGTGATGGCCCGCACGGGCACGCCGATTCCGGACAGCACGATTGCCAGCATCCGGCGGACGAAGTGTGCATTGAAAGCGCCGATCACCACGCCGGTCGGCACGGGTTTTCGCAGCATCAACGTCTATCTTCGGCAAGAGTTGGGCCTGTTCGCGTGCATCCGGCCGTGCAAGCAGTACAAAGGCGTGCGGACGTATTACAGCAACGTGCCGGTCGACATCGTGATCGTTCGCGAGAACACCGAAGACCTGTACGCGGGCGTCGAATTCGAGGCCGGCAAGCCGGAAACCGCCAAGATCATCGAAACGATCAACACGCTGTCGCCGGACCGCAAGATCAAGTCTTCGCCCGAGCAAACCGGCGTGTCGATCAAGCCGATCAGCGTCGCCGGTTCGGAGCGGATTATCCGCTGCGCGTTCGACTACGCCAAAAAACACGGCCGCAAGAAGGTCACGGCCGTGCATAAGGCGAACATCATGAAGTACACCGACGGGCTGTATCTGGCCACAGCGACGCGGGTGGCGAAGGAGTATCCGGAGATCGAATTCGAGGAGCGGATCGTCGACAACATGTGCATGCAGCTCGTGCAGAAGCCGGAACTGTACGACGTGCTCGTGCTGCCGAATCTGTATGGCGACATCGTCAGCGATCTTGGCGCGGGGCTGGTCGGCGGACTGGGCGTCGCGCCCGGCGCGAACCTCGGCCCCGACGGCGCGGTGTTCGAAGCTACGCACGGCAGTGCGCCGAAGTACAAGGGCCTGAACAAGGTGAACCCGACGGCGGTGATTCTCTCCGGCATGTTGATGCTGGAACACTTGGGCGAAGCGGACGCGGCCCGGCGGCTGGAGAAAGCCGTCGCCGACGTGATCGCGGAAGGGAAATCGGTGACCTACGACTTGAAGGCCGATCGCAACGACCCGACGGCGGTCGGGACCAAGGAAATGGCGGACGCGATTTGTGGGCGGTTGAAGTAAGTGCGCGGCGGCGACGGGCGGCGTTCGTATCGACGGACGGATCGTGCAGGCGTTCCGACGGTTGGGATCGCCTCGCCGCACAGGCCAGTGTCTAAAAGTTGTTGACACGTTCCGCGCCGTGCTTTCACGAACAACGCGGACATCGCAACTACGCGGTCGAGCGATTCGCCGCGACTACCGTCGTTACGATACCTGCGCCACCGCGGCGTGCGTTGGCTTCCAGTCAACCAAGTGCAGATCGACCGACCGGCGGCCGCGGAAGTGATTGATCACCGGGCGATAGGCGACGGAAATCGGTCCATCGACGACCGCCAGTTCGTCCGCCCAATCGCCCTGCCCGAACGCAACGGCTCTGGCGGTCGCGCCGTGCTGCCGCAGCAAGAGCGAAACGTGCCGGCCGCCTTCGCCCATCCGTTTGGGCGGCTGGGCCAACTCGACGCCGGCAGTGGCGAGCAATGGCCGGGTATTCCCGCTGCCGAACGGCGCGAGGCGTTCCAATTGTTCGACAGCGGCGAGCGTGAGCGACGAGAGCGGCGCTTCGGCGTCGATGGCGACTTCGGCGATTCGCCCTTCGGCTTTGATGCAGCGGGCGGCGTGTTCGCAGAAGTCGGCGCGGAAGGCTTCGACGTTCTGCTCCTCGATCTTCAGTCCGGCCGCGGCGGCGTGTCCGCCGTGGCTGACCAGGTGGTGCGAGCAGGCGGCGAGCGCTTCGTGCAAGTTGAATCCCGGCACGCTGCGGGCCGAACCTTGTCCCGGCTTGATGCCCAATTTGTCGAGCGACACCACGACCACCGGCCGGTGATACTTTTCGACCAGCCGCCCGGCAACGATGCCGATCACGCCGCAGTGCCAGTCGTGATCGGCCAGCACGAGCGCGGCGTCGGCTTCGGGATCGAAGAATTCGCGGATTTGCTTCGAGGCGGACAGCATGATGCTGCGTTCGAGGCTGCCGCGACTGTTGTTCAACTCGTGGAGGTATTCCGCCAGCGCTTGGGCCCGCTCCGGCGAATCGGTGGCCAGCAGTTCGACGGCCAACTGTGCTTGCCCAAGGCGACCGGCGGCGTTGAGCCGAGGTCCGATCGTGAAGGCGAGGTCTTCGCTGCTGAGCACCGGTTTTTCGTGCAACTCGGCGACGCGCATCAGCGCGGCCAGGCCGAGGGTCGGCTGCTGTTTGAGGCTGACGAGTCCGTGTGTAACGAGGACGCGATTTTCGTCGACCAGCGGCACCACGTCGGCCACCGTGCCGATGGCGGCCAGCCCGACGGCTTGCAGCAGGAAGTTCTTCATCCGCTCGCCGACGCGCTTCGCGCCGCTGGCGTGTTGGCACAACGCCCAAGCCAGCTTGAACGCCACGCCCGCGCCGCATAGCCCGGCGAACGGATAATCGTGCCCCGGCAATTGCGGATGCACCAGCGCCGTCGCATCGGGCAGCGTCGGGCCGAAGGCGTGGTGATCCGTGATGACGAGTTCCAGGCCCAACTCTCGAGCCGTTTCCGCTTCGTGGACGCTGGCGATGCCGCAGTCGACGGTAATGACCAGCTTTGCCCCGCCGCCGGCGATCGTCCGCAGCGCGTCGTCGTTGAGTCCATAACCCTCGTCGATGCGGCTGGGCACATAATACCCGACGTTCGCACCAAGCAGCGTCAGGCAGCGATACAGCAGCGCGGTGGCCGTCACACCGTCTGCGTCGTAGTCGCCATAGATGACGATCCGCCGGCCGTCGCCGACCGCCGCGATGATCCGCTCGGCCGCCGCCGTCACGCCCGGCAGCTCCTCGGGATCGCGCAGCGCCGTCAACTTGGGGTCGAGAAACGTCCGCGCCGCCGCGGGGTCGAATACGCCGCGAGCGACGAGTAACTGGGCCACGATCGGCGAAATGCCTGCCGACCGTTCCAGCTGACCGATCCGCTCGGCATCGTGCGGGTGAAAGCGCCAAACCTTGGCCATTGCGTCCTGCCTGGGGTGCGAATCGTTGCGGCGCGACCGTGATTCGTCCAGAATTGAACCAAAATGGCCGCCGCGACACAACCCGTGCCGCCACGGGCCAGATGGATTCGCAGCGCGGCGCCGCTACCTTTGGATTTCGGCGACGGCGAGGCGCGGCGTTCCGTCCGAAATCCGATGGCGGCGACTGGATTGCCTGCGATGGCTCGCTACGACGCCCGCCGGCTTCGACGACGGCCGCCGCATCGGGTCCGAACACGGTGCGCGATCCTTCCCAATCGCAACGGGTTTCGACGGACGATCCTGGGGAATCGGAGAGCGAGAATGAACAAGATACTGACCATTGCGGCGCTGGCGCTGAGCGCCGCGTCGCTCGCGCTGTCGACATGGACGTATTCGCAAGCAGACGCTCGGGCGGAACGGGCGCTACAAGAACGCGAGCGGCGTTTGGTTGAGAAGTGGAAACCCGGCATCACCGAGGCCTGCCTCGAATTTGACGCCGTCCCAGCCGAAGATCCGCAGACGCTGGACGAATTATTTCAACCATTCTTCGATTTGGTCGTCAAGCTCAGCAGCAGCGAATGAAAGACAACGCTGCCGTCTGCCGTGTTCTCGCCGCATGCAAACCGAGACAGAATAAACGTTGCTGTCACCTTTGTCCAACCCGAGTGAGTCTATGATGCACGCCGTATTTTGGCATCGACAATTAGCGACAGGCAACCTCCTAAACAAATCAAACTCCACACGAGCAGGGAAGATTGTTCAGGAATTTCAGTGGTTAAAGGCTCGGAGTACTCGACGGCCAGCAACGGGCGATTTTCTGGCGTCGGCGCCTCATTACTTTGGACGTTGTAAATGGGGCCCGAACTACTAGCTTCTACCGTCATCGCCATGAATCCGGCGTATTGCGAAAGCCCTGTAACCAGCGATTGAATAAACCCAGTTACGTCAATTGTGTTTACCCCAACTGAGCCATCGGATATATCAGCAGTGATTACGTTCGACACGACCATATCTGCAAGTGATACGGCACCGTCTCCACTGTACCCGTGCAACTGAACGGTGCCGCCGTTTTCGTCACGGATTTCAGTAAACCGCAAAGTCGCACTGGTGATCGTGCTACCAGTGGGAATGGCTGCGATGTCAAACTCAAGTGCAAAGCGGAACTCATTCTCGTCGCGAGGCGGTCCTACCTGGAGGAAATGGAATGTTTGCAGTCCGGGAAAGTTAAAAAGTGTATTGAACGTTCCGTCAAAGGGCGCGGCGTCTTGACCTGCTCGGTCATCCGCGGGATTCGCCAACAAGATGGCGGCATCCGAACGCGACGACACCGCGGGTATGATTAGAACGACGAGCAAGATACAACGGTATCGGTATCGCATTGGGAGCCTTCGCTAGAACGGATTTGCACGGTTGGGATTCCCCAGCGAGGATGACCGGGGATTGCTCCAATAATCCACTGCGTAGCCGAGTTTGTCAAGCAGGAAATCGCGAGAATGGGTTTCGATCGTGCTGAAATAGGAAGCACATGGTCCACTTTCGTTAATTGATGGGAGGCTTGCCGTGCCGAATACCAAACCTGAGCCCAAAGGATACCTGCCATCACGTAACCGTCAGCTTTTCTTGCCTGGCATGCTCGCTGCGGTTGCGTGTTGGTTGACGTGTGATTGGACGACTCCGGCCGCGGCCCACGACGGTCCACTATCGATCGACGTGACGATCGCTTCACCCGTCGCCGACGTGGCCGGCACGCTGTTGTTGCCGCATGCCCACGACAAGGTTCCGTGCGTCGTCATCGTCGGCGGCACGTTGTCGCACGACCGCAACGGCAAGCTGTTTGCCAAGGACGCGCCGGACCGGGATGCGCTCAAGCGGTTGGCCGAGGCGCTGGCGGTGGCCGGTTATGCCAGCTTGCGGTACGACAAGGTGGGGTATGGCGGCAGTAAACAGAACAAGGCGTGGACCGGGTCGTATGGCGACGAGGCGCGCGTGGCGGCGGCGGCGATCGAGTTCGCCAGGCGCCGCGACGAAATCTCAAAAGTGATCGCGGCCGGCGAAAGCTCGGGCGGATACGTGGCGTGCTTGGCCGCGAAGGACGGGGCCGCGGCCGATGCTTACATATTTCTCGGCGCGCTGTGCGGGTCGTCGGAAGAAATGTATGCCTACACGTTCGGCGGATTCGTCCAATGGGCCGAAAGTAGCCCGGAGCGGTTGGCGTGGGCCGAAAAGAATCGTCGCCGCGATTTGGCGCTGGGGCGGACGTACAAGACGATGCTGGCCGCGGCCGCGGACGGCAAGAACGAAATTGAACTGGTCGACGGCGATTATCGCTTTACGATGGGCGGATTGTTTCGCCGCCGCGAGGAGTTGCGGTTCCCGCCCGACGAAATGTTCAAGCAGATTCATGCGCCGACGCTCGCATTGCAAGGCGAGCACGACCTGAACGTGTCACCGAAACATGCCGCGAAGATCGCCGAGATCGTGGCTGGCGGTGTGAGCGAGGACGTGAAGAAGCAGGTCAAGTACGTGACGATCGCCGGCGCGGATCATAGTTTTCAAAGTACGCCAATCGACGAAGACCTGCGCTACCGCGAGCGGTACACGCTGGAAAGTCTTCGGCGGCCATACAGCCCGCGGCTGTATGGCGAGATTGTGCTGTGGCTGGCCAAAGTTGCGCCGACGACGTCACAGGGGCACAGCCCGGCGGAAGTCGCCGCGGCGAGCCGCGACGCGCAAGATCATGGGCACAAAGACGGACACGATCACTCGGACGGGAAAAAACCGTCCGCCGATCCGGCCGATCGCCGCGCGGTGGCCAAAACGGAAGTCGACGCCAAGACCGACACAACGCCGGAGCGGATCGCGCTTGCGCCCGGCATCGAGATCATCGACGACGTTACGAGCCGCGAGAAAACGGCCGGCGTCGACACGCTCGAGGGTCGCATCGGGCCGTTGCTGCTGGCGACCGGTTGTCAGGCGCATTTCATCGACATGCCCGGCGGAATGTATGTCGAAGAGCATGCGCACAGCACGGAGAGCATCATCTATACGGTCCGCGGCCAATGGGTGCTATGCAGCAGCGGCCGGCGGCACTTGATGAAGCCTGGTACGCTGTTCCGCTTCACGGCCGGCACGCCGACGGGCTTCGAAGTTCCGTTCGACGAGGATGCGTTTATCCTGATCTTCAAGGGCGATCGCACGACGAAAGTCGAAGGCGAGTTCGTCGACTATCTCAAGGGCATGGCTGAGCGGCTCAAGAAGGAACACGCCGCCGGGACGCCGTTTCTGCTGAGCGAATTGCCGGCCGATCATGCGGCCCGCAAGTTTGCCCGCGCGGTGAATCCGAAGTTCGACGGCGGCGCGCCGTGACGAATCATTGGATCGAATCGCCGCGCCGAGGCGCTCAGGCCATCATCTTTGGCACGAGCTTGCCATGTACGTCGGTGAGGCGAAAATCGCGGCCCTGGAAGCGATGCGTTAGCTTCGTGTGGTCGAAGCCCAGCAGGTGCAGCAACGTGGCGTGCAGATCGTGGACGTGGACCTCGTCGGTCGCCACCTTGAAGCCTAGTTCGTCGGTCTCGCCGATGGTGACGCCGGGCTTGATGCCGCCGCCGGCCAGCCACATCGTAAAGGCGTTCGGGTGATGATCGCGGCCGTCGTCGCCGCCGCCTTGGACCATCGGCGTGCGGCCGAACTCGCCGCCCCAGATGACCAGCGTGTCCTTGAGCAGCCCGCGCTGTTTGAGGTCTTTGACGAGCGCGGCGGCCCCTTGGTCGGTCTTGCCGCACTCGGTTTTCAATCCCTTGGTCAGTCCGCCGTGATGGTCCCACGCCTCGTGGAACAGTTGCACGAACCGCACGCCGCGCTCGACCAGCCGGCGGGCGAGCAGGCAATTGTTGGCGAAACTGGCCTTGCCTGGCTCGGCACCGTACATCTCTAGCGTTTCTTTTGACTCTTGCGAGAGGTCCATCAGTTCCGGGGCGCTGGTCTGCATGCGATGGGCCATCTCGAAGGAACTGATCCGCGTGGCGATTTCGGGATCGCCCGTTACGTCGAGCCGGCGCTCGTTCAGTTCGCGGACGGCGTCGAGCGTGTCGCGCTGCATCTGGCCGTCGATGCCCTTGGGATTGGAGAGAAACAACACCGGTTCGCCGCCGCTGCGGAACAGCACGCCTTGATAAACGGTCGGCAAGAAACCGCAGCCCCAGTTCGACGAACCGCCGCTCGTTCCCTTGACGCCGGACGAGAACACGACATACGCGGGCAGGTCTTTCGACTCGCTGCCTAGGCCATACGTGACCCACGCGCCCATGCTGGGCCGGCCGAACTGCTGGCTGCCGGTGTTCATCATGATCTGGCCCGGCGCGTGGTTGAAGGCGTCCGTGACCAGCGAACGGACGATGCAGATGTCGTCGGCCACGGTGGCCAGGTGCGGCAGTAGTTCGGAGATTTCCTGGCCGCTCTGGCCGTGCCGGGCGAACTTGAATTTCGGCCCGAGCAGCTTCGAATTCGGATTGATGAACGCGGCGCGGTAGCCTTCGAGCAGTTCCGGCGGCGGCAACGTACCGTCGAATTTGGTCAGTTGCGGCTTATTGTCGAACAGTTCCAAATGACTTGGTGCACCGGCCATGAACAGGAAGATGACGTTCTTGGCCTTGGCGGGAAAGTGCGGTTGCCGCGGCGCGAGTGGGTCGGGCCGAGCGGCGGCGCTGGCGAGGGAATCGCCTAAGAGCGAGGCGAGCGCCACACCGCCGAGGCCGACGCGGCAATCGCGAAGGAACCAACGGCGTGTGATCGCGCGGCGGAGTTGGTCGGTAAGCGTGGTCGGTAACTTCATCATTTCACCGTGGGTTGACCGTAAATGCTTGGATGAACGTCGCGCAGCGTCTCGTCCAATTGCTTGCGAAACGCGTCGGCACGATTCTTGGCGTTGGCTTCGCGACGAGTGGCGTCGTTTAGATGGCGCTGGCCGCGGATATCGGAGTTTTGAAGGCTGTCGGCCCAGCCACGAATTTGGCGAGAGCAAGACTCCGCGAGCGATTTAAGTCGTGCAATCTCCGATTTCGAATTTGAAATTTCAGATTTGAGATTCTCAGATTTGATTTCTTCGTCTGCGATCAACCGTTCCATGAAGTGAAGCATCGACCGCACTTCGCCGGCAGAGCCGCGGGCGATGTACAAAAACATGAGCAGTTCGTTCGTCGACCCGCGCTCGAACCCTTCGGCGATGTTGTTCGACACCGACAGCGCCGCGCGGCGCAATTGATCGCGCGCATCGCCCGGCTGCGCGAAGAAACGATCGCGCGTGGCGGCATAAACGCCGCATGCCAGGGACATCGCTGTCTGCCAAACGGGGAGATCCTCGAAGCGGTCGTATTTCATACATAACCTTTGGTTGCGGATCATTCCCGCGTAATCGTCTCGTCCAGATTCAACATCGCCCGGGCCGCGACTGTGTAGGCCGCCAGATCGGCTGGCGTGGTCCCTTCCGGCAGATTCTGTGGTTTGTCGGAATCGCCGGTGGCGACTTCCCAGGGATTGACCCAGCCGTCGGCGATGCGCTGGCGTTGTTTGGCCAGCAATCGTCGGAGTACATCGGCTTCCTCGGCCGATGGTTCTCGGCTTACCGCGACGCGAAACGCATACGCGATACGCTCGTCGTCGGTTTTTCCGCCCTCGCGCAAGATCCGTTCCGCCAATGCGCGGGCACAATCGACAAACACTTCCTCGTTGAGCGTGGTGAGCGCTTGCAGCGGCGTATTCGACCGCGATCGGCGGACGCACGACGAATCGGCGTTCGGCACGTCGAAGTTCGTGAGCGCCGGATACGGCGTCGAACGCCGGCGGAACGTGTAGACCGCCCGGCGATAGCGCTCCGCTCCCGTCGCGGTGTTCCACGGAAACGGCGCGTAGCTAGTCGGCGGTTGGAACAAGAACTCCGGCGCCGGCGCGAACACGCTCGGCCCGCCCAGCTTTGGGTTGAGCAAGCCGCTGGTAGCCAGCGCGATGTCGCGGACGATTTCGCCCTCGACGCGCAGCCGCGAACCGCGGGCGAGCAGGCGATTGGCCGGATCGCGTTCATACAACTGCGGCGTTACCAGCGACGATTGCCGATACGCGGCTGAATTGACGATCAGCCGGTGCATGTCCTTGATTCGCCAGCCGCGTTCCATGAATTCGACCGCCAGCCAGTCGAGCAACTGCGGATGCGACGGCGGTTCGCACCGCACGCCGAAATCTTCGCTCGTGGCGACGATGCCCGTGCCGAAGTAGTGCTGCCAGACGCGGTTCATATAGACGCGGGCCGCGGTGGGGCTGCGGCGGTCGACCAACCAGCGGGCGAACGTGAGCCGCGTGGGCGGCGCGTCCTTGGGCAGCGGGTGCAAAATCGCCGGCACGCCCGCCGAGACTTGCTTGATCGGCTTGAGGAAATCGCCGCGACGCAACACGTTCGTCTCGCGCGGGTTGTCGCGGGCGGTGAACGTGAACGTCGTTTGTCCGGCGGGCCACTGGCTCCAGAGCGATTCGATCTTCTCGTTTTCCGTTTTCCAATCGGCGACGGTCGTGCGGAAAAAGCTGAACAGCGCGTCGACCTGGGCGGCGGAACGGCGCTGGGCGGGCACATCGAGAATGGCGAGCACGCGCGGCGGCAGTGGAGCGGCGTCGCTGGCGTCGGCCGACGTGGTGGAAACGCGGAACCGGCCGAGCAGGTTGTTCTGATGATCATCGCTGTTCCATCCGCCGTGATCCTGCGCGAGGTGAACGGTAATCGCCACGCCGGCGTCGAACTCGACCGGCTTGTCGAACACGAACACGGCCTGACGAGGCTGATTGCGACGGCCGGGTCCGGCGTCAATGGCCCAGGCGGTTTCGTCCTTGCCGTCGATGGCGAAGGCGACCGGGCCGACGATCCGTTTCTTGCCGGAGCGGTCGTCGAAGTTTGGTTCGAGCGGCGATTCGGCTTGCGAGAAATCGGCGAGTGCCCGCGCGACTTTGACGCTCTTGCGGTCGGCCGGCTTGTCGGCCGCGGCGGCTTCGACGCGCAACTCCGTCAATGCACACGTCCCCTTGAACGACCGGCCGGGGCCAGTGCAGGGCAAGTTTGGATCGTTGAGCAGTTCGAGCCGAATCGCCGTGACGCGGTTTTGCTTCGTCGGTCCGGAGACGCGATACGTGCATTTCGTCGGCGCGTAACCGCCGCAGAGCATCGACCGATCGGCCATCAGTTTGAGCTTCGCCCCGCCGCCGACCTCCTCGTACTCCGCCGGCGCGAGAATTTCCCACGCCACGCGCTTCGCCGCCGCTTCGGCTTCCCACTGCGCCATCTGGGTCTGCCAGTCGGGCGTGCGGCTCTTGAGGCCGGTTTCGATCTCTGCGATTTGCCGCGCGAGGGCGTCGCGCTGCATCAATTCTTCGCTCGTGTAGACGACCGGCTGCGACTCGTGGTCGTTGTTCAAGAACGCGAACACACGGTAATACTCTTCCTGCGTGATCGGGTCGAATTTGTGCGTATGGCACTGGCAGCATTGGATGGTCAAGCCGAGAACGCTTTTGCCGATGCAGTCCATGCGGTCGAACATCGCCTCCATGCGGAACTGCTCGGGGTCGATGCCGCCT
>JBBDYI010000314.1:0-2027 GCA_040901705.1 Pirellulales bacterium
GCGGCGCCCGCCAGTTCCGCGACGAGCCACACCAGCCGCAACAGCACGGCCGTCGACAGCGCCGCCGCTTCGACGTTGCTCACGCCCGCTGCTTCGAGAAACGGCCCGAGCATCTCGATCAGCACGACGTCGCGGACGCCGAAGCCGCCGGGGATCAACGACGCAAAGCCGGCCACGACGGCCAGCGCCGACGTGGCGGTCAGCGTGACGATCGATTCGGGGAGCGAATACGAGTCGATGCCGATCCCCATGAGGACCGCCCATAGGCTGACGCCGTAGAGCACCCACGTGACGAGCGCCGAAAACCAGCCGGCCGCCACGAGCCGGGCGTTGAGTCCGCGAAGTTTGCCGTCGATTTCCGGATCGCGGCGGCCGACGCCGATTCGCCGCACGACATAACGGAATACCGACGGCCACGTCGGTCCGAACGTGATCGCAGCCAGGCCGAGCGCGAGCAGCGAGAACCAGAGATGCTCGTCGATCGAGAAAGCGAGCACGATCGCGGACAACGCCGCGCCGGACGCCATCAGGGTGAGCGTTTCCAGAAATACACAGGCCGCAGCGACGCCGCCGTCGGTGGTTTCGCTGCGGATGAATCCGGCCCGCAGGATCACGACCAGAGCCTTGCCGGGCGCGTACTTGCCCAGGTGGCCGATCACGTAGGCCCGGAATGCGCGATAGAACTTCGACCGCTGGCCGAGCTTTTGCATCGAATACCACCAGAACCAGCCGCACGGCAGATTGGCGACGACGTACACCGCCGCCGACAGCGCGAGCCAGTTCCAGCGGAGCGTGAAGTCGGCGTGACGAAGCTGCTCGACGCCGTCGGTTAGCGTGCCTCGCACGCCCCAGGCGACGGCGGCGAAAATGAGCACTTTGGCGGCGAAGAACAGCCAACTGCGAACGTTCGACGCCGGCGGCCCATCCTCGGGCCCGGCATCGCTGAGAATTGTGTCGTCGGTCAAAGTAGATCGCTCCCGGCCACTCGTCGCGCGGTTTTTCGCGCCGCTTTTCGAACTTGCATACGCCCTGGCAAATATACGCCACGGCCGGCTCTTCTCCATCCGGCCAGTTTTCGTCCCGGCAGGACGGCCGGAATTCTAGCGAGGCGGCCCACTTGGCACAAACCCGACGCGGACCAGGCAGACGCGGACTTGAGCAATGGAAGCTTCGGCTGCGGCCATCGTTACGCATCGTAATTCGTCCGCACCGCGCGTATACTATCGCCATGAGCACGAAAACCGTCCCAAATCTTGCCGATTTCATTCGCGCGATTCCCGATTTTCCCAAGCCGGGCATCGTGTTTCGCGATATCACGCCGCTGCTGTCGTCGAGCGAGGCGTTTCGCGCGGCGATCGAGCTGATGGCCGATCGCTACCGCGGCCAAAAGATCGACGTCGTCGCCGCGGCAGAGGCCCGCGGTTTCATCTTCGCCGCACCGCTGGCGCTGGAACTGGGGGCCGGCTTCGTTCCCGTGCGCAAGCCGGGCAAGCTGCCGTTCGACACGCACGCCTTCCACTACGAGTTGGAATACGGCACCGACACGCTCGAGGTGCATCGGGACGGCATTCGGCCGGGACAGAACGTGCTGTTGGTCGACGATCTGCTGGCCACCGGCGGCACGATCGAAGCTTGCTGCCGGCTGGTCGAGACGACGGGCGCGAACGTGGCGGGATGCGCGTTTTTGATCGAGTTGGCCGCGCTCGGTGGCGCCGCGAGGATCGCGCCCAACGAGGTGTTCAGCCTGATTCGCTACGATGACTAATCGTGAAAGCGAATAATCGTGAAGGCGAGTAGCCCGCGACGGCGTCCGGGCAGAGTTGCAGAGTTGCAGGCGTGTGGCGCGACGGGTTGCGGGCACTCCAGTATTCGCAATGGGCGCACCTTGCGGTTTGCGCGGTTTCAGGCGGCGGTTTGGCGGGTGCCGGTTAGGCGGTTGTGGCGCGTTTGCCAGAACTTGTTGTAGGACGGCGTGTCGCTGAGGTGGTCGGCGACGAGGGTGAGCATCGGTTCGGCCCCGCGGCTGC
>JBBDYI010000315.1:0-14030 GCA_040901705.1 Pirellulales bacterium
AAAGCGGTACGTGTTGTACTATCGCAAGGTGCCGGAGCAGGTCCGGGCGATCGCCCGCAGCACGTCCGACGATTTTCTTGACTGGTCGAAGCCGCAAATGATGACGTACAGCGACACGAACTCGGCCAAGCCCTCGCACCACTTGTACGTCAATCAGACGCATCCTTACGTCCGCGCGCCACATATTTACCTCGGCGTGGCGGCGCGGTTCATGCCGGGCCGCCGCGTCGTGACCGATGCCGAGGCGAAAGAGATCGGCGTGGCCAAGGGCTACGCCGGCGATTGCAGCGACGTGGTGCTGCTGAGCACGCGTGGCGGCAACCGGTACGAACGCGAGTTCGGCGAAGCGTTCATCCGGCCGGGCTTGGGCGCGGAGAATTGGGTGTCGCGGACGAACTACCCGGCGCTGGGCATCGTCGAAACGGCGCCCGGCGAGCTGTCGCTGTACATCGAGAAGAACTACGGCCAGCCGACGATCCATCTGCGGCGGTACACGCTGCGGACGGACGGATTCGCGTCGGTGTACGCCGGGTCGGCGGGCGGCGCGTTCGTGACGAAGCCGCTGCGGTTCGACATCGAGAAGTCCGCGGAGGAATCGACAGTAAACGTAAGCGCCGGCACGAAGCGAGAATTGGAATTGAACTTCGCCACCAGCGCGGCGGGATCGATCGAGGTGGAGATTCAAGACGAAGCGGGCCAGCCCATCGACGGATTCTCACTCGCCGACTGCGACACGATCATCGGCGACCGGATTGCTCATGTGGCGAAGTGGAAGGGCAAGTCGGACGTAAGCTCGCTCGCCGGGCGGAATGTGCGGCTGCGGTTCGTGCTGGAGGACGCGGATGTTTACTCGCTGCGGTTTCGCCGGGCGGAGTGAGTCGGCGGCGGTAACCGCACGACAGGACAGGCACTCGCGTTACTTAGTCGCGGTGCTCGTCGGTTGCGCCGCGTTTGCCTGGGCGGCGGAAGATGCCGCCGGCTTCGACGCGCCGGCCTGGTCGAGCGCGTCGAGAACCTTCTGCTGCTCGAGCAAGTCGCGCAGAACGATCGGCTTGTCGGGCTGCCCGGCGGGGAAAATCGCCAGCACCGGAATCGAATTGCTTTTCAGATCCCGCAGCGCTTGCTTGATTTCTTCCGATTCATCCGTCAGATCGGCAATAAACGGCACGACGTCATACTTCTTGACGAGTTCCAGCGTGGCGTGTGTGTCGACGGCGTACTTGAGATTCACTTTGCAATTGACGCACCAGTCGGCGGTGAAGTCGATCATCACGGTTTTTCCTTCGGCCTTCGCCTTTTCGACGGCGGCGACGCTGAATTCGCGCCAGGGGAGAATTCGCTGCACCGGACCGAAGAAATAAAACGACGCATAACCCAAACCCGCCGCCAGCGCGATGCCGGATGTCCAACCGATCGCCTTACGGCCGAATTCGGCGGTCAACGGCGTCTTGCCGATCCACCAGCAGCCGACCCAAATCGCCATCATCAAGCCGAACGCCGGTACGACCAGTTCCTTCGACAGCGACGAGAACAGAAACACGACCGTGCCGAGCAACAGAAACGCCATCGCTTGCTTGAACGTTTCCATCCACGCGCCCGGCTTCGGCAGGAAGCGGATGAGTTCCGGCTTCGCGCCGATGAGCAGATAGGGCGACGCCATGCCCAACCCGATAGCAGTGAACAGCGCATACGTAACATAGCCGGGTTGACCCAGCGTGGCCCCGAACACGGCGCCGAGAAACGGCGCGCTGCACGGCGTCGCCAAAACGGTCGTTAACGCCCCTTTGGCGAATGCGCCGGTGTAGCCCTCTTGCTGCGCGACATCGGCGGCGCGGCCGCTACCGACGAAACCGGGAATCGGAATCTCCCACACGCCGAGGAAGCTCAGCGCCATTGCGAACACCAGGGCCGACATCACGACCTTGAATGTCGTCGACGTGAACTGTTCGCCCCAACCAAGGTTGAGGAGCACGGACAGCGTCGCCAGCGCCATGAACACGAGCATCAGCCCCGCCGTGTACCAAAGGTTGAGCGCCAGCACCCGCTTGCGGTCGTGGTGCGCCTGCTCGACGAACGACAGAACTTTCAGACCAATGACCGGCAACACGCACGGCATCAGGTTCAGAAGCAGACCGCCGAGCAAACCCGCCCCGATCAAACCCAAGAACGTCGTCGCGTCAAGGCTCGGCGCAACCGCGGAGTTCGCCGCGTCGGCCGCCTCGCCGTATTTCGCCTTCTCAAGCGTCGCGGGAATCTCGCCGTCGACGGTGTTCGATTGAATGGGAAGCGAAATCGTAAACCGCGCCGCCGTCGGCGGATCGCACGACGCTTTGCTCTTGCAAACTTGAAAGCCGATAATGCCCTGGATGACCTTGGTTTCGCCTACCTTGGCGTCGCGCGGAACCTCGATCATCGTCGTCAGCGTGACCGGCCCGTCGTAGTACGGCAGCCCATCGCTCTTCATTTCGGCCGAGCCGGCGCTCGTCGCGTCGGCGGTGAACCCGGCAGGCAGCGTGACGGCCACCAGCGTCGCTAGGTTAGCGAATTCGTCCTCGTCGACCGGTCGTTCGGAATACTTATAGGCGTGCCAATCCGCACTCGGTTCGATCGTCAGCCGCAGCGGCACTTTCTCGCCGGGCGCGGCGGCGGCGACGCCGATGCTGCCGATCACCTTGGCGTTGAAAATGGTGATCTCGCCCGGCGTCGCGGACGGCTTTTCGTACGTGGCAGTGAATGGAATGGCAAAGTCGCGGCAGCTACCTTGCTGATCGTCGCAAACTTGCCCTTCGAAGACGCCTTCGACCGTCGTCGCCTCGGGCTTCACACCGGCGTCGTAGGCGATCGGCGCAACCCACGTCGCTGCACCGCGGTGTTCCTCGATTTCGAGGCCAACCCAGGCCACTTCGTCGATGTGCGATTTCGGTTTCGTGCCAGCGACAAAATCGCCCGCTGCTTTGTAGCCCTTGCCGGGCGTGACTTTGATCGTCGTCCGCTTGGGACCGCCAGACTCGCCGGTTTTTTGCGTGATCGAATAGACGTGGTAGCCTTGGGCGACTTCCGCATTGATGCGAAGCGTGCCCCCCGCCGCAGAGCCGACGACCTTTGCGTCAACCGAAACGAGGCTGTTGCCCGAGGTTGCGAAGTCTTGCAAACCGCCGAATCCCAGGTCCAAGCCCGGCGGCGCGTCGGCCGTGTTTTGGGAGAAGCCGGCGGCAACGAGCGCGAGCAAAACAGCCGCGGCGGCGATGCCTCGATGTAGAGAGGCTCGACAAAGGAGCGAACGGCTAGCATTGAACGCTGGCGATGGCATATCAATTCCTGGCGTGGTGCGGAGAGAATCTCTGTATTGGGGCGGCGATGGCGACGCCGCGGCGGGCGGCTTTCCTATTATTCGCAACGTCCGCGACCATTGTCTGTGATTTCCGCCACATTCCCAACGGCAACGTGGGCGAAATCAAGCCCTGGCAAGCGGCTCACCCCCCACATTGTGATTGGCCGACGGCGGGACTGTCAACGGACGTTTGCCCAGCGGCGACTGGGTACGGCTGGAGCGTGCGCGCGTCGCGATCGACGAGCGTCCCCTCGCCCCCCGGCAGTCGCCCTGCGTCCCATCGACCTTGTTGCGGCCGCGGCGATTCTTGTACCATGCGTCACCGCCGACGCATGCTCGGCCGCCCCGCGATCGACTGGCCTGCGATCGATTTGTACGGACACACACCTTGGAAAGGACGCCACCACGATGAGTCGATTTTTTCGCCGTGCTAGAGAGCGGCTTCGCGACCGTCGCCGCTTGCCGGCCCGTTGTTTGAGCATCGAAAGGATGGAAGACCGGCTGGCGCTGTCCGCGGGTAGCGCGGCCGCCGACATTGCCGCAGCCGTGCTCGGCGATGCAGTTGTCGGTGGCGCAGTTGTCGGTGGCGCAGTCGTGGGTGGCGCCGGCGTCGACGGCAGCGGTGTGAAGGTCGGCGTCATTTCCACCGGCATCGCGCATTACGCCGACGTTGCGGGCGAAACGCCGAATCCCAAGTTGCCGACGACCATCACGGTCCATCCAACGCTCAGCGGGCACCCGACGGACGACGAGGGCACGGCCATGCTCGAAGTCGTCCACAGCGTCGCGCCGGGAGCGCAGCTTTTCTTCGCCGGTTACCCCAGCAGCGGCAGCCGGATCACGGCAAGCGAGATGCGCGACGCTATCCAATGGATGATGGACAACGACGTCGACGTGATCGTCGACGCGCTCGACTTCTACGACCAGCCAATCTTCGAGGACGGAGCGGGGACGGTCGCCCAGCGCGTCGCGGAAGCGATCGAAGAAGGCGTCGTTTATGTGTCGGCCGCCGGCGACTCCGCCATGCGACACTATCAGGGTGTTTATCAGTCGAGCGGCGGCGACTTTCCGCTGCGCCACGATTTCGACAACGGCGCATCAACCGATTCGTTCCTGCGATTTCGCGTGCCGCCCCAAGCCGAAGTCGACGTCGTTCTGCAATGGAGCGATCCCTGGGGCGCGAGCGCGAACGACTACACGCTTGTCCTCTGGAACGACCCGCCGACGCAAGTGCTCGCCTCTTCGGCGAACACGCAAAACGGCACGGGCAACCCGCTGGAGCGCATCTCCGCAATCCGCAACTCCAGCGCCCAGGACGTTTATTTGAACATCTCCGTCGTCAAGTCGGCGACCGCCTTGGCGCGAGAGCTTGAAGTCTTTGTCACCGAGTCGTCCGGCACTGGGTTCACCGATACGGTGATCACCGACGACGATGCCACCGGCGGCGACACGATCCACGGCCACAAAGCCGTCAACGGCGTCATTACGGTGGGCGCGATCGAGCCTACGTTGCCGCTGGAAACGGTCTGGGCCGGCAGCAGCCGCGGACCGTCGACGGTCGTGACGAACTTTTCCACGCAGGCGAAACAGCCGCGAAACAGCCTCGACGGCGTCGCGATTCATGCGGTCGAAACGCGCGTCGGTCAATTCGGCTACTTTGCCAATCCGTTCGTCGGCACCGCCGCGTCGGCCGCCAACGTCGCCGGAATCGTGGCGCTGATGCAGCACGCCCACGACAATCTCGCGCCCACGGAAGGCGACCGCCTCACGCCCGCTCAGGTCGCCACGATTCTTGCCAATACCGCCGTCGATATCGGCGCGGCGGGATACGATCAATCGACCGGCGCGGGCCGATTCGACGCCATCGCCGCCGTGGCCGCCGTTTCGACGCAGCCGAAGGTGTCGCTCGTCACCGTGCGCAACACGGCCGACGTACATGGCGGTTATCGCGTCAAGGACCGCAACGGCACAAGCGTCAACTGGGGCCAGATCGCAAGCTCGCCCGTCGGCGGCGGGATGAATCAAATCTCGATTCGCTTCACCGAGCCGGTGCTGGTGCAGCAGTCGGATCTCGTCGTTCGCGGCGGCGGAGGGCTGGGCGCCGTCCGTCCCAGCACGGCGTTTTCGTACAACGCCGCGACGAACGCCGCCACGTGGACGTTTGCGACCATTTTGCGCGATCAACTGCTGCTGGTGCTCGACGGCACGTCGGCCAATGCCGTGACCGACATGGACGGCAACCGCCTCGACGGCGATTGGGTCAACCCGACGGGCTACAGCGACAACGATCCCGACGCCAGCATCTACCCTTCTGGCAATGGTGTCGCCGGCGGCAATTTCACGTTCGCCGTGACGATCCTCACGGGCGACGCCGATCGCGACGGCCGCGTGACGCTCGAAGACCTCGCCGACCTGCAAGGTCACCTCGGCAAAATGACCGGCGCAATCTGGGAAGATGGCGACATGAACGGCGACGGCCGAGTGACCGCGGCGGATGCCGCATTGTTCGTCGGTTCGCTCGGCACGAACTTCCGCGAGTGGCCGATCGCGGCGGCTTCGGCGGCGGCAGATTCGCTCGTCGTCGCCCCTCAGCGTCAAACAGAGCAACTCACGCCGCCGCGAATTTCCGCTGTCGCTCGGCCCCGCGAACCGCGTCGACTGGTAGTAGAGGCAGCAGACCGGGCCATTGAAGCCGGGACGCTACCGGATGTATCGCCGCGAGCATCCGTCGCGTCGCGTTTGCGCGTCACACGCCAATTCGATATCGAACGGCCCGATTCCTCGCTACCGCAGCCAACCTTCCGACGCTAATCGACCTGGCGATCCAATTCCTCGTGCAGCCACCGGGCGTAAGCCTCGCCGATCGCGACGACGGGCGTTGCCAGGATTTCCGGAACATCGTATGGATGCAGTTCGAGCAGCACCGCTTCGAGCTGCGCGTATTTGTCGCGGCGGGTTTTGATCTGACAAAGCCATTCCTCGCTATGCTCGACCTTGCCTTGCCAGTGGAATACGCTCGCGATCGGACCGACGATTTGCACGCACGCGGCCAGCCGGCGGGAAACGAGTTCGCCGGCGAGCGTTTCGGCTTCGTCCTTGCGCGCCGCGGTCGTGGTGACGACGAGAATCTCCGCCGCGCTTGCTTTGGCGGCTTTCTTCATGGTGACGCTCCGGCGGTGGGAGGTTGGCGATAAAGGCCGTGCGACTCGATGTACGCTTCGACCGCCCGCGGCGTTTGAAAGCGGATTGACTTGCCCTCGGCGGCGCGGCGACGGATTTCGCTGCTCGATAATTCCACCTGCGGCATCGCGACGACGTGCTTCCGTATCGCATCGATCCGCTCGGGCGACACAATCGCGGCGAGCGGGCCGAAGTCCGGCTCCGGCGTTCCGCCGCGATGCACGACGACGGGCAGCGACAACTCGCAAATCCGCTCCGGCTCGCGCCAGTGGATGAGGTCTGCCAGCGAGTCACTTCCCATGAGCAGAAACAACTCGGCATCGCCGCGCCGGGCGCGGATTTCGGCAAGCGTGTCAACCGTGTAACTTACTCCGCCGCGCTCGATTTCCATTGGCGAGACGAACATCGCCGGATATCCGCCGCTGGCCAGGCGGAGCATCTCGATGCGGTCGGCAGCCGTGGCGGCGGATTGATGCTGCTTGTGCGGCGCGATGGCGGCGGGGATAAACCAGACTTCGTCGAGCGCGCACGCCTCGCGGCACCATTCGGCCAACAGCAAATGGCCGTAGTGGACGGGATCGAACGTGCCGCCGAAAATGCCGAGACGCATGAAACGGGGGTCGGGGGCTGGGGATCGGGGGGTAGGGTAAGGCGATCGGGTCGTGCGAAGAGCTCGACGACAGTATGCCAAATCTTGGTCCGCGGCATAATGGCGGCACATCTTGGCGACACAACTTGGCGACGGCGCAAAGCTTGACGGCGTCGCTTGCATCAATTATTCAGCGGAGCAGTGGATCATGCCTTTCGATGAAGAGGCCGCCGAGCGAGTACGACATGCCTTGGAGCCGCGTGGGGCGTTTGTCGAGAAGAAAATGTTCGGCGGAATGGGTTTTCTGCTGGGCGGGAATATGTGTTGCGGCGTGTGGAAGGAATTCTTGATCCTCCGCGTCGGGCCGGACGCATACGACGCGGCGCTTGAGCAACCGGCCGTCCGCGAATTCGACATCACAGGCCGGGCGATGAAGGGCTGGGTGATGGTCGAGCCGCCGGGCTACGAGAACGCGGCGGAGTTGCGGCGCTGGCTGCGCGCGGCGGCGGAATTTGTCGCGACGTTGCCGATCAAGGGCGGACGGTAGGGCACTGCGCACAGTGGGCAGGTGCTACGATGTCTTGGATTTGATTTGTTGGGCGACATGATGGGCCAGCGCGGCGATGGTTAACATTGGGTTTACGCCGCAGGCGGTCGGGAGGATGCTGCCATCGGCGACAAAGAGGTTTTCCAATTCGTGCAACTGGCCGTCGGGCCGAACCGCGCCTTGCTTTGCGCTCGCGGCGATGCGGCAACTCGATAGTTGGTGGGCGCTGAACAGGCCGAGATCGTTCACGCGCCAGCCGGCCGCCGCGACTTGCGTCAGGTACCGCTCGAATTCGCGCGACGAGCTTGCGTCGCCGGGGCGGAACGCGAGGTTTCTCTGGTGCGGGCTGAGCAGTTCCGTCGCGCCGGCTGCGGCGAGAACACGGAGTCCTTCGACCGCGCCGCGGAGCAAACGCCGCGCGTCGTCCGCCGCGATGCGATATTCCAGCCGCGATTGCCCCGCGCGGTCAACCGCCACTCGGCCGGCATGTTCGTCGCGAGCGATGACGATGACGTTCGCCAGATGAGCGACTCGCTCCATGCGGCGGCGATGCTCGGCCTGCGACGGCCAAGCCAGCGCCAATCCCCACAGGCCCGGATGCGCCGGGCTGACTTCCAGTCGCACACCGTGCCCGCGTCCGTCGAGATTGGCGAACTCGTCGCTGTAGCGCGTCTGCGGCGGACCTGACCAGGAGCGGATCGGCTCGGCAAATTCACCGCAGACGGCCGTCGTGGGATGCAGGTGTAGGTTCGCGCCGATGTGGCGGTTCGCGAGGCCCGAGCGAACGAGCAACGCCGGCGTGTGAATCGCGCCGGCGGCGGCCACGACGATCTTCGCCGACACGGCAATCTGCCGACGCGCTCCGATGCCGTCGCCGACGACGATTTCCGCGCCCGTGGCGACACCGCCGTCGTGCGTGACGCGAAGCACTTCCGCGCCAACGAGAAACCGTGCGCCGTGGGCGGCCGCGTCGGCGAGATAGGTCCGCCGCATGTCCTGCTTGCCGCCGTGGCGACAGCCGAACGAGCACGTGTCGCAGGTCGCGCAGCCGCGGGCGTTGCGGGGAATCACGGCCACGCGGTATCCGAGCGCTCGGCAGCCCCGTTCGAGCACGGCATTCTGCGCGGAACTTTGTGCGGCGTCTGTTGGGGCGGCGGGGCTTTCGTCGACGTTCACGTTCAGCCGCGCAGAGACCGCCGCGATGCTGCTGCGAAGCTCCACGGAAGTCGCCGCGGTGAAACCGAATTCGCGCCGCCACTGGTCGAGCACTTCTTCGGGCGGTTCGAGACAAGTCATCCAATTGATGGCCGTTCCACCGCCCAGCGTGCTGCCGGCCAACACGGTGACGCCGCGATCGACGGTGGTGAGCGAGCCGCGGCGTTCGTACAACTCGGCGAAACCGCGCCGCTCGTCGCTTGGAAACTTGATGTCGGCCGGGGCACGACCTTTTTCGACGACCAGCACGTCGAAACCGGCGGCGGCCAATTCGCCGGCGACCACTCCGCCGCCGGCGCCGCTACCGATCACCAGCACGTCGGCCGACAATTGCGCGATTCCATCGACGCAAAACGGTCGAATCGGCGACGCAACTTGCGACGGTTCGCCGCCGACGTCGGGATCGTAACCGCTCGGCGGGATTTCCGTGTAATGGAGAAACATCGCCAGGCGTTTGATCGCCTGAAACACTGTGCGGGCGAGCGTGCTGCGGCCGCTCGACCAGGCGAGTAATAGCCGCTGCCGTTCGTCGTCGGCCATTCGCGAAAACTTGCCCAACCGGCCGGCGACGAACAGATTGACGAACCGGTTGTCGAGCAACCGCAGCGCGGCACCGAGACGCGCCACGCCGTCCGATCCGTGCAATTCGCCGACCGAAGCTACAACGCTGCCCGCCAGCGAGTCGGCCGCGTCGCCGCCAAGCGGTAGCAACGTCGCACAGAATCGAGCGAGCTGTTGCCGTTCGTCCGGTGAAAGCATGACGATCACAACGCCGTCTCGCGCCGCCTATCGTGGCAACTCGACCGCCCGAAGGTCGCGGAACGAAAAATCGGTGGAGTCGTCGTGAGCCTGAAGAATCAACGTCCCGGCTTCCGTGCGCAAACCGTTGCGCGGATTGGCGTGCGGCTTGCGAGTATCCGTGAAATCGCTGACCTGATAACCGTTCACCCACGCCGCCATATGTGGGCCGCCGGTCACCAGCGTCAAATAGAACCACTCGCCGTCTTTGGCCACCAGCTTGCGAGCGATCGCGCGGCGACAGATTCCGCCCGTGCCGCAGTCGACGGGATTCTGCTTGCCGTCCGCTCCAAAGGCGTTCTGCAATTGGCACTCGTAGCCGTTCATCACTTCGCCGGGGATGGAACGGAAAAACAAACCGGAGTTGGAACGCTCGCCGTTCGCCCGCGCGGCGAGTTGGAGCGCGAAGTCGCCGAACTTGGTCATCGATTCCAACTGGCTCTTGCCGCCGCGGGCATGAAGCACGCCGTCGGCGTCGACCGAGAACGCGTTCTTCAGGTCCGGATGCGGTGCCCAGCCGGTAAGGTCTTTACCGTTGAAGAGCGGCTGCTCGCCGAGCGGCTTGAGCTTGGCGTTGCGGAACTCGACTTTGCCGCTGTTGAGTTGCAGGCCAATGTGGCCGATGAGCGGCGGCTGGGAATCCAGCACTTCGGTGTAGTCGAGAACCTGGCTGCCGTCGACTTTGACGGTGATCTGCCGGCCTTTGCACGTGACCTCGAACGACTGCCAAGCTTCGCTGTCGAGATTGGTCGGCACCTTGGCCTTCTCGCCGCGCGAGACGAGGCTGCCGGTTGCGAACGGCGACGTGCCGAAGTCGGCGATGTTCAGTTCGTAGCAGCCTTGCTTGGGATTCGTCGGTTTCGGCACCGTGCGAAGGAACACGCCGCTGTTGGTTCCCTTGGCGCTGCGAAAGTCGAGCTTGAGAACGTAGTCGGCGAAGCGGCTGGTGGTGTTGAGCAAACCCGGCTCGCCCGACGTGACGACGATCGCGCCGTCGGCGACTTGCCAATTCGCCTTGCTGGCCGCCTCCCAACCAAACAGCGTTTCGCCATCGAACAGGAGAACCCAACCGTCGGCAATTTCTTCGGCCGTCAACCGATTTTGTTCGGCGGCGGTCAAAACCGAGCGGTCTGCGAAAAGAAGCAGTAAGAACGCAATTAGAACGATCAATGCGGGCAGGCGAATTTGAGATTTCATGGCGTTCGGGATGTTGTTGGCGCGGATTCTATGACCTATTCGTATTCGACAGATACGTTGCATACGCGACCAAATGGTACAACGACGACGTTCTCTTGGCCTTCGCCAATTAAAGCATCTTCGAGTTTCTGAAGGTCAAACGCTGATTGAGTTCGCAGGAATTTCAAGATCGATTCTTCGGTATCAATAGGCGTCAATCCATGCCGCGCCAATTCAACGCGGTCGTATTCCCGCCGCAACCGCAAACTAAAACGACGCGAAGTCAAGTCATCGACTTCTGCTGCGAGCGCCTCTCTGCGATCAAACTCGGTTCCATGTTGAACGACCGTCACGCCGCTGGTGGTCGGCTCACTTTGCTTCGTACATCCTACGACAAGGCTTGTTGTCGACAGAACCGCCAAAGAAACGCCCAGCCAAATAGGGCTTTGATTCCACGAATATCAGGCATCTTTGAAATCCATCAGAACATTCGATTTGTGACATGCACGCAGGTGATAGCGATTCCCAGCCACGCCGCGCACGTTCCTTACGCCGATTGTGGCGCGACCGCATCGGCGACGCCAATAAGTCCTGCGTGAAGCGCACACTCGCGCGCGAATGTCTGTTTGCTAGCACCTTTAGCGTACCTTCTCGTGGTGATGCGAGGCAAGACGCCACGCCGCCGTCAAAGAAAAAACGCCCGGCGTGGCTAGCGACCACGACGCCGGGCGTCGAAGAGGTGGTTGACGAGGCGAGGTCACGCCGGCCGATCGGCCGGACACGTTGCCGTGCGAGCAAGCGTTCGGCAAGCGGGGGTCGTCGCAGGACGATTCCGCTCGCAGGACGCCGCTCAAGAAACCTTGTCCGGTGGAGTAAGCATTCCGCCCCCTCCTGATGCGAGATTTGTTGAGTGCCCAGAACACTTGCAGCTGCTGATTCTGTTCTACCAATATCGGCAAGTGCGCGTCAACAATTTGCGATCGACAAAACTGCCGTTCAACTCAATTCCCCACTCGCGGCGGTCGCGTCGCGACGGTCGGCGAAACTTTGACGGGCACGCGCCCACTGTCATACGACGATCCGAGGGTTGTAGGAGGCGAATCCTTTCGCCGAATGAACCGGCAACCGTAGCATCAGCGAAAGGATTCGCCTCCTACAGCAAGCGCCGGGCTACGAAAAAATGACGTGCTTGCGAAGGAAATCATCGACGGCCCGGTAGTACGCATCGATCGTCTCGCGTTTTCGCCAGCCGTGACCTTCGCCTTCATAGACGTGATACACGTGGGGCGTGCCCGTCTTGCGCAGCGCGTCGACGACCATCTCCGATTGCGCCTTGGGCACGACGTTGTCGATCTCGCCTTGAAACACCGCCAGCGGCCGGCGAATCTTCTCCGCGTGAAACGCCGGCGAACGCTGCCGATACAACTCGGCCGCCGCGGGCAGCGGTCCAATCAACGAGTCTGTGTATCTGCTCTCGAATTTGTGGGTCTCGGCCGCCAGGTGGAACTGGTCCGACACGCCGTACAAACAAACACCGGCGGCGAACGCCTCGGGCTGTTCGACCATCGCTTGCAGCACGGTGAATCCGCCGGCGCTTCCGCCCATGATGATCGCCCGGTCGCCGTCGGCGCGCCCAGCGACGGCGAGGTGCCACGCGCCACTGACGGCGTCGTCGACGTCGCAAACGCCCCAATTGCCGCGCAGCCGCAACATGTAGTCGCGACCATAACCGGTGCTGCCGCGGTAGTTGACGTACAACACCGCATAGCCGCGCGTGGCGAAGAATTGTGCCTCGGGGCGAAAGCTGGCCCGCACTTGCGACGTCGGGCCGCCATGAATCATCACCAACAGCGGCGGCTTGCCCTCGGACGTACAACGCGGATTGGCCGGCGCGTAGAACAGGCCGTGCGCCGTTTCGCCACCGGTCGTTTTCCAGGAAACCGCTTCGCACCGCGCGAGCTCCGCGGCCGGAGTCGTTTCCGACGACGAACGCGCAACCACGCGCGACTCGCCCGTCGCAAGATCGTGCTCCACCACGCGCAGCGGTTGCCCCGGACCGCTGGCGATCAGCACCACCCGCGCCGCGGTTGGCGAAGCAACGACATAGCTGATGTCTTGGTACGCTTCGTCGACGGCCAGCGGCGTCGCCTTGCCATCGGCCAATTCGATCCTTTCCAGGCGAATGAATCCGGATCGATTGGCGGCCGCAACGATGTATGTCCCGTCGTGCCCGATGGCGAACGTGCGCATGTCTTGCAGCCACGCCGGCGTCCCGTATTCGACGCTCGGCTTGGTCACGGCGCGGGGAGAACCGTCGAGCGGGTGAACGACGATCTGCCCCCAGCCCGCCGCGTCGCTGACATAGACCAGCGACTTGCCGTCGGGCGTGAATTCCGGTTGAAAGATCGCCGCCTCTCGTCCGTCGGCGGCGATTCCCGCGACCGCGCGAGCATGGACGAGTCGCGGCCAGCCGTCGCTCGTCGTTTCCACGTCGGCCACGTAGAGCGTCGTCGCGTCCCACGGCATATGCGGATGATCCCAGGCGATCCAGGCGAACCGCTTGCCGTCGTGACTCCACCGCGGCTGCATGTAAAAGTCGTGTCCTTCCGCGAGAATCCGCGGCCAGGCTTCTCCGTCGACGTCGACCACGGCGATGCAGTCGACGTCGGTGTCGGTGTCGTGATGAACGTAAGCGACAAATTTTCCGTCCGGCGAGATCGCCGCCGCGCTGGCCTGTCCGAACGGCGGCGTGATCGGCCGCGCAACACCGCTGGCGAGATATTGACGAAACAGTCGGCCGGTTTTTTGCACGGCGAAAACAACCTGGCCATCGCGGACGGTGAAGTCGCCGCCGCCGTAGCCGACTTCGGCGCGGACGGAAAGCTCACCACTCAGATCGCGCGGCGCATCCGCCGGCTTCGCGGCAACGAGCACGCCCTTGCCCGAACGCCCTTCGAGCCACAGCAGCCTTTCGCCGTCGCTGTCGTAGCAGACCGCGTCGAGGCGGCGATCTTCGGCCAGCGCCGCGGGCGAGATCGGGCTGTCCCAGAGTCCGAATGGTCGCTGTTGCCGCCGTTGCGATTGTGCCGCGAGTTCGTGCATTGCCATCATTCCTGTCAATTAAGTGCCTATCTCAAGCCTGTAGGAGGCGAATCCTTTCGCCGAAGGAATCGCTCGACAGTGCTTTCGGCGAA
>JBBDYI010000316.1:0-2023 GCA_040901705.1 Pirellulales bacterium
CGCGAAAATCGCCGCACGGCCGATTTTCACAAACTGCTGGGGAAGTTGGGCTAGTGCTTTGTCACGACCAAAAGTTCGGATTGGCTTGATTCGGTAGATTGAGGAAACTTCCGGCAACAAGGAGGTTTCCGATGAACAAGAAGTATATTGTTCGGTTGACGGCGAAGGAACGGCGGATTTTGCGGGTGGTCATCAAGAAGCTCAGCGGGTCGAGCCAGAAGGTTCGGCGGGCGCAGTTGCTGCTCAAGGCGGACGTTGCGGGCCCGGCCTGGACCGACGAGCGCAAACAACGCCGGCCGTGTCACGCTGAATTCGTCATCAGTTGAAGCAATGTTCCCAGCAGTCGCCCAATGGGTACGCGGCTACTGGCATTTTGAATGCGGCGACCAGGATTCGTTTGGATTTGTCGTTCGAGCCGTGGACGACGGCGGCTTGGTGTTCGAGGTTCGTGCCGCACGGTTTCGGCCGAGGACCAAACTTCCTCCGTCACAACCTGAGCGTTTGCTCGCTCGCGCCGACCTTGAACTCCTCGCTACGCCGCGGCGCCGCAACTTGCTTTGAAATACTCATCGTTCGGACTTCCTGTGTGGAGAACATTATCCGCCCTCCGCTGCTGTCCGAAAGTCCTGGGCTATCGCAACCGCTGTAGTGCAACAGAATGCAGTATCGCGACGCGGAAGGCATCGGCGGAAAAGAGCCGTTGCCGATTTGTGCTTTCGTGGCCCGTCTTAGCACGTCATCCCACCATCGACCACCAGCGTCGTGCCGGTGATATAGCTCGCTGCGCTGCTGGCCAGGAACAGCACCGCGTCGGCGATTTCTTCGGGCTTGCCTAGCCGCTTAGCCGGGATGCGTTTCTTGGCCTCTTCCGTAACGACGTCGCCGAGGGCGGCCGTCATGTCGGACTCGATGAAGCCGGGCGCGACGGCGTTGACCGTGATCTTGCGCCCGGCCAGTTCGCGGGCGACCGTTTGCGTGAACCCGATCAGGCCGGCCTTCGACGCGGAATAGTTCGACTGGCCGGGATTGCCGACCAGGCCCGACACGCTGGAAATGTTAATCATGCGGCCGTAGCGCTGCTGCATCATCGGCCGCGTCGCCGCGCGGGTGAAAAAGAACGGACCGCGGAGATTCGTTTCGATCACGTCGTTCCACTCGTCGTCGCCCATGCGGGGAATCAGCGTGTCGCGGGTGACGCCGGCGTTGTTGACGAGAATATCGAGCCGTCCCCAGCGTTCGACCACCGCTTCGACGGTCTTTTGCACGCTCTCGCCGTTCTTCGCATCGCACGACCAGGCGTCGGCCGCGCCGCCGGCGGCGTTGATCGCCTCGACCGTCGCGGCAAGTTTTTCGGCATTGCGGGCGATGCAGGCGACTTTCGCGCCGGCCGCGCCCAATCGCAGGGCAATCGCTCGGCCGATGCCTTGCGATGCGCCGGTGACTAGCGCCACCTGCCCGGACAAGTCTACACGAAGGTCGGTTTGTGCTGCGTCGGTCATTGTCGTTTCCTCGTGTCGAACCTCGTCCGGAACGCTCGCGAGTGGGCAAGCTATCCGTGCCACTCGATGCGAGTGTCAATTGTGAATGGAAAATCGTGAATTGTGAACGAACGAAGCCAGCGGACATCACGCCACCGACTGCCGCATTGATAATTCACCATTCACCATTTTCCATGCACCATTCGCCCACATTCCTCACACGGCCACGCTTTCGCACGGCGTCTTGCGATTGATCCGCTTGAGCAGGCCCTTGAGCACCGCGCCGGGTCCGACTTCGTAGAACGCATCGAAACCTTGGTCGAACAAATATCGCATCGACGCTTCCCAGCGGACCGGCTCGACGACCTGTCGGATGAGCAGCGAGCGGATTTCTTCGGGATCGTCGTGCGGCTTGGCATCGACGTTAGAGACGACCGGAATTCGCGGTCGCGCCAGCGGCACGTTGGCCAGCGCCGCCGCCAGCCGTTCGACTGCCGGCTGCATGTGCGAGCTGTGAAACGCGCCGGCCACCTTGAGCGGAATCA
>JBBDYI010000317.1:0-2022 GCA_040901705.1 Pirellulales bacterium
AGAGCCTTTTTTATGAAACGTCAGTTGCCGCCGGTTTCTCGGAAAGTGCAGACCAGGGGACATAACTCGTTTTCTTCCATGAACCATGAAGAACGAGTCGTGCCAACATTATCCTCCCTGTCCTTCCCATTCGAATTGTGGCTGAACCAAGGCGCCGCTAATCTCGGCTATTTCTCGGCCGGCTTTTCCATTTTCGATCCTAAAAACGTTACGAACTCCTTCCCGGTCAGTTCGTAGTATTTGCCCAAGTTGTGCCCGATGCCTTCGAGTTCTTTGTATGTATACGGCAGCTTGGATTCGTCCAGCTTTGCACGGAGCGGCGGAAAACTTGTCCGCGTGCTGTCTTGATCGCCGACGATGAGCAAGAGCCGCATCCGAGATGATTTGCCGCTTGTGCGGCACGGGTGGTTTTCGCGATTGGTGGCGAAATGACAGGGAGGGCGAACGCGAAGTTCGATGCGGCGTATAACCGCATCTGTAACTGTATAGTCGATCGAAGCTGACCACGAATTTCACGGATACCTCGGATATTATCCAACCGGTCGAGCGCTCGGGCTAGCGCGCCCCGATCCGTGAAATCCGTGGTCGGGTGCTTCATACGGCTAAAATGTTACCCGCATCTGAATTCGCCCTACGTCGATCGATCGCGTCGCCGAATCTTAATTGCAGCGTGGACCGAAAGCGAGCATGTGGCGATGCGGCGTGGGATCGAGTTGACGGCACGAGTGCGGCAATCGCGCGAGGTTGGCCGGGGGTGAATGCGGGCAATCCCCGCTCCGGCGAAATCGCTTCGCGGCGATCAGTCTTCGTAATGGGCCGCTCGGGCCGGCGCCCGGCGGGCGTAGCGGCGGATGTGCGGCGCGCCGCGATCGCCTTCGCGGAAGAAGCGGCCGCCGAGCAGGCGGTAGAAGAACAGTAGAATGAACGCGCCGGCCGTGGCGACGAGGAAGCCGATGGGGCTGATTGGCGTGACGCGCGGTCCGTCGTAGAAGAACGAGAGCGTGCCGCAGCCGATCACGACGCCGCCGATGCCCATCGCCAGCGTGGCGACCGCGCCGCCGGGATCGCGGCCGGGCATGATCGCTTTGGCCAACAGGCCGGCCAGCGTGCCGAAGCCGATCCAGACGAGGATATCGTTCGCCCATTGGCGGGCGACCTCGGGCATGAAGGCGTTTCCGTCCATCGGCGATGCGGGGTTTGGCTCAGCGGGGCGAGGATCGAGTACGGCTAAACGGCAATTCGGCGCTCGTCAATTGGCACTCGTCTATTCGGCGCTCGTCTATTCGGCGCTCGTTGACGGCGACACGCGCCGCCCAGACGGCGGTAATCTCATCCGCCGCCGAACGTTCTTTGGGCTTCGCAGCGCCGGCCGCGGTGGGCACCGTGTCGCGGGGCGACGGCTATCGCAGCCGTGTGCCGGCTTCGCGGCGGGCGTTTTGGGCGTCGATCTCGTTGCGATATTGCTGTTGGGCGGCGGCTTCGCGGGCCAGCTTCATGTCCGGTCCGGGCGCGAAGTATTGGACGTCGTCCTGAAACCAATACGCGCTGGGCAGCGTCTGCCCAGCGACGTCGACCTGGCAACCGGTGGCGGCGAGCGACGCCAGCAGCGCTAATCCGCACAGGCCGCGACGGGCGGTCCGTTTGCTGTTCTTATTGTCCGTCATCGGTCGAATCCCCGAAGTTGGCAGGGCAAAAATGTCCCAGTCCGCGATAGCGTGGTTCAGCGGCGGCCGCAAATCCGGCATAACCGGCACCATCGTTATCGTCAGCCGCGTCGGCCAACTTTTGCCGAATCGCCGGAAACGCCGGAATTGCTCACCATTCGCTCAAGCCGGGTTCGCCCAAACCGGCGGCTTACGAGCCGAGTCGGCGAGCGACAGCGATGCAATCATGCTGGCGCCGGCACGCGCCTGTGTGACGCCCGTAGCGAAGCGACTACAATGCGACTTAGCGCTTATCCCATAACTGGTAGGAGGCGAATCCTTTCGCCGAAAGATTCGCTTGACAGTGCATTCGGCGAAA
>JBBDYI010000318.1:0-13925 GCA_040901705.1 Pirellulales bacterium
TTGCTGTCCGACATCCGCCCGCTGCGGGTGTCGCGAATCAACGCTTCGATGCGAGCCTTCTTCAGCGGCGCATTGCGAGCCAGCCAATCCTCGAACACCGGTCGCACCGTAAGCGGCAGCCGCAACAGCGTATAGCTCGCCGCCGCCGCGCCCGCCGAACGAGCGGCTTTGAGAATCGCCGGCAGTTCCTGATCGTTGAGGCCGGGAATGATCGGCGCGGCCATCACCCGCACCGGCACGCCGGCCGCCGTCAATTCGGCAATCGCCGCCAGCCGCGCCGCCGGGCTGGATGTCCGCGGCTCCAGCGAGCGAGCAAGCTGCGGGTCGAGCGTCGTCACGCTTACCGCCACCTGCACCGTCCACGCCGCCGCCATCGCCGCGAGCAAGTCCAGATCCCGCGTCACCAGCGCATTCTTCGTCACAATCCCGCACGGCTGCCGCGCCTCGGCCAGCACTTCCAAACACGCCCGCGTGATTTGCAATCGCCGCTCGACGGGCTGATAGCAGTCCGTCACTCCCGAAATCGCGATCCACTCGGCTGACCACGACGGACGCGACAATTCCCGCCGCAACAGTTCCGCGGCGTTGTGCTTGACGAGAATCTTCGTCTCGAAGTCGATGCCCGCATTCAGGCCCAGCGTCTCGTGCCCCGGCCGAGCATAGCAATACGCACAACCATGCTCGCAGCCCCGATAGGGGTTGATGCTATAGCGAAACGGAATGTCCGGGCTGTTGTTTTCGCGGATGATCGTCTTGGCGTCGTCGGCAAAAAACTCCGTGGGCAGTCTCCGTTCGTCCGATGCCTCGCCCGCGTGGTCAAGTTGCTCGAAATCGTCAATCAGCCGCGTCCTCTCGAACCGATTGGCCGGGGCCAACTGAGCCGCCCGGCCGACGGCAGAACGTCGATTGGCCATCTCGGCGTCGCTCGGCATTGGGCGGTCGCTGGACATGTACGGATTTTCACATAACGCGGCGATTTCGGCAAGCGAGGCACCGCCGGTTGAACATGAACACGCAATCGTCGAATAGATTGCCGCGGGCTGCCAAGCCGAATGTGCGGTCCGCGAACTTCCGTTGTTTTCGCGTCCATTGCACTACAGGCCGTCGAACTACAGCCCGTCGCGCAGCACGTCGTCCAGCGGCCGCGGCGATTCGCCGCGCCGCGCCGCCTCGTGCGTTTCCTGCAGTGCCGCCGCGAGTCTTTCCGCCACGTCGCGGCAGCGGCTGGCCACGTCGTTCACTTCCCAGCGGTCGTCGGGCTTGACGTACAACTGCATCCGCTCGCCGGGCGACTGGCCCGGCGCCGTGATCCGCCGCAAACGCCACGCCGGCGTGACGATCGTTTCTTCGTCGCCGCGGCGATGACAAATCCGGTCCCGCCACGGGCCAGCCTCGGTGGCGATGAGCGGCATCAGACTCGCGCCCTCGGCGGCCGGGTGCGCCGGCTCTGAAAGACCACAGGCGTCGAGAAGCGTTAGCGACAAGTCGGCATGGCAAACCAACTGCGGCAGCCGCAGCGTGGCATACCGGTTGGCCGGGAATCGCACGATCCAAGGCACGTGCAGCAGTTCTTCGTGCAACGGAGCTTCGCTAAGCCCGAACACCCCGTGTTCGCCGAGCGGATAGCCGCGGACACCGACCAGCGCGACGAGCGTTCGCTGGCCGAGGCCGGTTTCGGCCAGCAGATCGTCGAGCGCGGCGAGACATTCGTCGAGCACTGCGATCTGCCCGGCGTAGGCGGCGCGAAGGCCCAGCAACTCGTCGGGGTCGACGTCATCGGCCAGCCGTCGCGAATGAAATCGCACGTCGCGCGGCGGATCGGGATCGTCCTCGTCGACGAACTGCCGCCGCAGAGCGTAAGGCGCGTCCCACGTCGCGTTCATCGCGCGGGAGTGAGCACAAATGAAAAACGGCCGCTGGGTTTCGGCCGACGTTGCCGGATTGGCCCCGGTCGCGTTTGCATCGTTGGTCGCGTCGGCGATTGCATCGGCCAGCGCCGCGAAGACGCGAAACAACTGCGTTCCTTCGACCGCGCCGGCCAATCGCGTCGCCGGTCGGTAGGGAACGCGCACGCACTCGTCGAAGCCGGCCGCGCGGTCGCCGCTGGCGATTTCCTCGTCGTCGGTCACCAGTGCCGTCCGATACCCCGCCGCGGCGAACGATTTGGCAAGCGAAACATCCGCGACGGGCCAGTCCCAAATCGCGGTTCCCGATTCCGATTGCGCCGTGCCGAACGCGCGATCGCAAACCACAGATGCCGCGGCCCAGCGATCGACGCCGGGCGTCGCCAGGTGCGTGTTCCCGTAAGCGCCCACGTAACCCGCGTGCCAACCGTCGATCGCGATGCACAGCACGTTGATGGGCGTCATGCGTTCGCGTCGCCGCTGGGGTCGTTCGCGGCGTTTACTCGCGGTGTCTATTCACGGCGGAGATAGCCGGCGCTGGATTGGAAGTATTTGCGGCGGCGGGTTTCGATTTCGCCGGCCGCGACCGCTTCGCCCTGCCGGTCGCGGAGATCGGCGAGATTCGCCTGACAGTAGCGGCAGCCGGCGTCGGTGGTGTGAAACTCGACGTAGTCGGCTTCTTCCGTGCCAAGAACGCCGAGCAGGTAGCTGCCCAATGCGTCGCGCGAAGGACAACTCGCGCGGCCGGCGCGCCAAATTTCGCCAAGCGTGTGTTCGCCGGCGTCGCGGCGGGTAATCACACCGGCCAGCCGCTCGGCCATCCCCGAATCTTCGCGCAGCGCGGACTCGATCTCAGCCATGCGGGCGGCCGAGAGCGATTCGTCGAGGTACGACTGAAGTTCCTGGTCGCAAAAATCGGGCATGGGCTTCGCAGCGTTACGATGGCGGGGCGGGAGAGGGACTGGCGTAATGCTCAATATCCAATTCCCAAGGCCCAATCAAATCGCGATTCACAATGTCCAAGGTTGTCGGGATTTCGCTAAACAAGGCACGGTGTGACGGAGGAAATACGGTCCGCATGTCGTGCAAAACGCGAACTCAGCGGCGCTCTTCTTCTCCGTGTCTGCGTGCTACTAATCTGGAACTACTTGCTCGCTAGCGCGAACTTGGGCTGGTTCGTTTTTTTAACGCAAAGTACGCGGAGGGCGCGCGGAGGGCGCAGAGAAGACATTCTCCGAAACCTTGCCCATCCACCGCTACGCCTCACTCGCGCATTTCTCTGCGACCTTTGCGCAACCTCTGCGATCTCTGCGTTAAAAAAACGAACTCGCTTTTTCTTGGTTGCGGCCAACGGCTGCTCCAAGCCTCCGCAAATCACATTCGTCGCCCGAACTCATCCAGCCGAAGCCGCTCTAAAGCTTCGCCAGCTCCGACATCGACCGCGGCGGCTTGCCCTCGGGCGTATTGTCGCTGTCGATGTCGAACCATTCCTTTTCGAACGTGATCTTCCTGTTTTCCCGAATCGAGATGTTGCTGGTCAAGGCGATCACGGCATCGGCCATCGCGACCTTCGGATGACAGCGCGGGTTCTTTTCGTAGTTCCACTTCTTTTCCTTCAGCGCCGCTTCGTCGAGATTGCGGACGCACCAGGCGAAGTGCTCCAATTCCTCGGTATAGCCCTTGCTGACTTCGCCGATCGTGGTGGCCTGTTGGGCCAACTGCGGCGGGCCGCTGGCCGTGGTGTCCAGCACGCCGCTCTTGGCGTCTTTCTTGACGGTGATTTCCGTCGTCGTGGCGTTGCCCTTGAACAGCATCACCTCTTGCTCTTGCGTCAGCACCAGCGTGCCTTCCGTGCCCATGACGACCTCACCGTAACCGCCGAAGCCGTTGCCGTTGATGGAGCTATAGCTGACGACGACCTTGCGGTTGGGATCCTTGACGATCTCTTTTTCGTAATCCTCGTAGTATCCCTTGTTGGGGAATTCGAAGAAGCAGTAGACGTGGTCTTCGCACTCGCGATCTCTGGGGTCGTAGATATGGACGCCGCCGGTGGCGTTGACGGTCAGTGGCAACATCTTGTGGCCGTCGTCGCGCATGGCGCTGATGAAGATACTCGAAGCGTCGAGCTGATGGCTGCCGAGTTCGGCCATCAGACCGCCGCCGGTCCGCTCCCACAGCCGCCAGCGGATCAGCTCTTCCATCGCGCTGCGCGGTTCCTTCCGGCCGGGAATCATCTTTTCTTGATAGCCGTACTTCTTGGCGTCGACCTTGGCGTCCATTTGCAACAGGCGATTCTTTTCGACATTCCGGCGGAGCGCGGCGATGCGGTCCGCGACGCCCTTGTTCATCAGCGCCGCCGCCTTCTTGTTGTCCTTGTTCTTGACGAAGTTCGCGGCGTCGCCGTCGAAGGTCTTGAGGCTCGCCTCGAGCGTCTGTAGCTCGTCGAGTTGCCCCCAATTCTTCGGATCCTTGTCCTTGTCGAGAATCTCGTTCGGCAGCACGGGCGACCACGTGTCGTTCTGACGATGCCACTGGGCGCGAATGTGGTGCAAGTCGCCCAGCAACCCCAGCCGGATCAGGTCGACGGCGTTCTCGTACAACACGCTGTAGTGTCGCTGATGCCCCGTCGCCAGAATCTTGCCCGTCTCATAACTCACCCGGGCCATTTCCTTGCACTCGGCCACGCTGTGCCCCATCAGCTTTTCGGTCAGCACGTGTTTGCCGGCCCGCATGGCTTCGATCGCCACGAGCGAATGCAGATGCAGCGGCAGGGCGATGATCACCGCTTCGACGTCGGCGTTCTTGAGCAACTCGTGGTAGTCGTCGTCGTAGACCTTGACGTTCTGGCGGGCTTCGTCTTCGGTCTTCCAGCCGTACTTTTTCATCAAGCCCGTACGAATCTTGGCGATGCTGGGGCTGGAGTTGTCGCCGTGGAACGCGCGATAGACGTTGTAGGGACGGATGTCGGCGATGGCCACGACCTGGATGTATTCCGGCGTGATCGCGCCCATCAGCACGCCGCCTTCGTCGCCGGTGCCGATGATGCCCACGCGCACCGGCTTTTCGATCTTCGAGTAGCCGAAGTACGACGCGCCGAGCCCGGCGGCGGCGACCGCTCCGGCCGCGCCCGCGCCGACGAGAAAATCGCGCCGCGAGACACCCCGCTCGCCGAGCGCTTCTTTCGTCGCTGGGTTGGTCACGACATTCACGAAGTTCTTCGTGCCCGTCGCTTTTTCTTCAGGCTTTAACTGCATCGCATTTCCCCTTCGCGCCGCAGCAACAGCCGCAGAGCCGATATAAAAAATAGTCCAAACCAAGCCACCGCCCAGACGCCGTGGTGGCGATCACGAGCAGGCCCAACAATTGAACCCATTGCTCGTACATGGGCGTCGCATCGGGTATCCACGGCGGTTGCGTGCCGATCACCGACAACAGAAAGAACACTCCGCCCAGGGCGGCCAACCGCGTCAACAACCCCGCCATCAAGCAGACGCCGATGGCGATCAGGCTGTAGGTGAGAAACGTATCGAACTTGGCCAGCGAGGTCGCTTCGCCGCGCATGGGAGAGTGCTTGGCTTGCTCCTCGATCGACAGGACCGTGTACAGATCCGCGGCAAGCTCTTTTTCCGCGGCCTGAACGTCGGCCTTTAGCTTTGCCCGCGGCCCGCTCACGATCGCCTGTTGCCTGGCGAGCCGCGGCATCTCGAACGGCAGTTCGTTGTTCGTCTTGCTCCGCTGGAGCTTGTGCAGATAGGCGACATCGTGCGCGTGGCCCAGCTCATTCGCGTTGCCCACGATCCACTCGCGATATTCGCCGACGGCGTCGTCCAGGTCGGATATCGCCTGATCGAGCCGCACGGCGGCCGTGTGCTCTTCGTCCTTGGAGTATTCATAACGCGACGCGGATTCGGCGGCGTACTTGCCCCAGTCCTGCTTGACCTGGTCGGCCCATTGGTCCAGCGGGTTGCCTTTATCGGCCAGCACCTGGCGAACGTCCTTGATCTCCGCCTGATTGTCGCCGAGCAATTCGTCCATGGCCTTGTCGAAGCCGTGGAAGTTGGGGATCATCGAGCGGTAGCTTGCCGCCAAGGGGCCTTTCGCCTGGCTCAAGAAGCCCTCGGACGAGTATTTTTCGTTCTTGTATTTATCGAGTCCGGACTCGAAGAAGTGCCAACCGATGGCGGCGCGCAACGCGACCAGAGCCAACACGGCGAACAGACCGATGGAATAGCGGGAAGCGTTCAGCGGAAACACCTCTGGCGGTGAAAAGGAAGCGAAGTTCAAGGTTCAAGTTTCAAGGCTCAAGTTTCAAATAAGGTTCAACCATCAAGCTTTAAGGCTACCCGGCGCGCCCACCACCGAGCAATCGCCTTGAACCTTAAGCCTTAATCCTTATTTGAACCTTGAAACTTAAACCTTTCGGCCAGAACCTTTCGGCCTTCCGGCCGAACTTCGTCATTATGTAACAACCGCCTGCCTTCGCCAACTACCTTTTCCGTGGGATGGCGGCTAAGTTGGGGCCGAGTTCGGACTTAGCCGCGACGGCCACCGCTTCGACAATCCGCGACAAATCCGCATATGACCGCCAAAACGACGATCGTGCTTTGCTACCCTTTGGAACCGCGCCACCTTGCCCAAATCGAGCGGGCGGCCGCCGCAGCCGGTATCGACGCCGAGATCATCGACGCCACTCAGGAGCGGGTCGCCGCCGAGTTGGCCCGGGCAGACATTTTTTGCGGCCACCCCAAAGTGCCCGTGTCGTGGGACGAGGTGGTGCGCGTCGGGCGGCTGCGGTGGATCCAGTCTTCGGCCGCCGGGATGGACCATTGTCTTGTGCCGTCCGTGGTGGCGTCGGACATCGTGGTGACCAGCGCGTCGGGCGTGCTCGCCGATCAGGTGGCCGAACATTGTTTGGCGCTCGTCACCGGATTGCTGCGCGGGCTGCCGACGTTCTTTCGACAGCAGCAGGCCCACGATTTCACGCGGCGGCCGACGCGCGACCTGCACCATAGCACGATCGGCATCGTCGGCCTCGGCGGCGTCGGGCGGCGGATCGCCGAAGTGCTCGCGCCGCTAAAGGTGCGGATTCTGGCGACGGACTATTATCCCATCCGCAAACCGCCGCACGTCGAATCGCTGTGGCCGCCCGAGCGGTTGGACGAGATGCTACCGCTCCTCGACGTGCTGATTCTTTCCGCGCCGCTGACCGACCAGACCCGCGGGCTGATCGACGCGGCGCGGCTGGCGAAAATGAAACCGGGCGCCATGCTGGTGAACATGGGCCGCGGACCGATGGTGGTCGAGCGGGATTTGGTCGCCGCGCTCGAATCGGGCCATTTGGCCGGCGCGGCGCTGGACGTGACCGAAGTCGAGCCACTGCCGCCAGAGAGTCGGCTGTGGGATCAGCCCAACGTCATCATCACGCCGCACGTCGCCGGTCAAAGCGCGCGGCGGGCCGACGACACGACCGATTTCTTCTGCGGCAATCTCGCCCGATATGCGGCGGGCCGGCCGCTGCGAAATCTGCTCGTCGACAAACGGCTGGGTTTTCCGCCACCATACGTGGACGACGATGGCGGGCCTGCGCCGATCGCGTGTCATTCGTAGGCGAACATCGTCACCACCGCCGCGGCTGGATAGCCTTCGCTGTCGGCCGGCACGACGACGAAGCCGTCGGCCCGCGTGGTGCTGGTGAGGATGCTTGCGCCGCTGACACTAATCGGTTCAACACTGTTCGGTTCGACATCACTCGGTCCAATGTCGCTCGGTTCGACGCCGCTCGGTTCGGCGCCAATCGGTACTTGCTTCGAACCCGACGCCGGAGGATCGACGTATCGCACGCGGGCGTAATCGACGCGGCCAACTTGCGAACTGATCTTCCGTGCGAGGCGGACGGTCGTGGCGCGATAGGGCCAGCAGCGGTCGCGCCCCGCTAGCGAGCGAATCGCCCGGCCGGCGAAAAAATCGTACGCGCACAGGCACGACACCGGATTGCCCGGCAGCAGAAACACGAGTCGCGGCCGGCCGTCCTCGCGGGGAAGCGTCCCCATTCCGGTTGGACTGCTCGGCCGCATAGCGACGCCGTGGATCGCCAACTGGCCCAGCGCCGCCACAACGTGCGGCGCGTGATCTTCTTCGCCGACGCTCGATCCGCCCGACACGATCACGACGTCGGCGTCGCAACCGATCGCCGCCGTTAGCGCCGCGACGTCGTCGGGCGTAATCGCAAGCCGCTCGACCGTGCCACCATCGCGCTCGACCAGCGCGGCGAGCATCGGCCCATTCGCATCGGCAATGGCGTACGGCCGCCGCTGGCTTGGCTGCGAATAGATCTCGTTGCCCGTCGCGACAATTCGCACCCGCGGCCGCCGCACGACGCGCACCGCTTCGCAATCGATCGAAGCTAGCACGCCAATGTCTTGCGGGCGAAGCCGCCGCCCGCCGCGCAGGACCGTCGTTCCCGCCGCGACATCCTCGCCGCGCGAGCCGACGTGCTTGCCCGGCGACACTTCGCCGACGGCCGAAACCGCCAGCGGATCGTGCGGAATTGCTTTAGAAGATTGCGGCGATTGGGCCAACTCCGCCGGCAACACGGAATCGGCCCCGGCGGGCATCGGCGCGCCGGTCATAATCCGCACGGCGCTCCCCGCGCCGACCGGTCCCGGCGGCGCGTCGCCGGGCAGCGCGACGCCCACGACGATCAGCGGCATCGGCTGGAGCGGCGACGCCCCTTGCGTGTCGGCGGCGCGGACCGCGTAGCCATCCATCATCGCCCGATCGAAGGGCGGGACGTCCGACTGGCTTACGATGTCTTCGGTCAACACGCGGCCGGCGGCTCGGTCGAGCGAAATCATCTCGCCGTCGAGCGCCGCCGTGTGCGCATCGACCCACGCCAGGACCGCGTCGACCGTCCATCGACGAGCAAAGCCGCGCATCCGCACGTCGGCGGCGGGCGTATCGTCCAGTGCGTCTTGACGTTCGGTCATGCCGCGGGAATCCTCGAATGGCCGACGTTTCGTTTCAGCCGTCGCGAATTTCGAGCCGTGTTTCTCCGATCAGTCCACCCGGTAGCGAGGTTCGATTGCCGCGGTCGACGCCCTGCCCGTCGTCGGTCCGTCGGGGGCATTCGACGGTTGCCGTGATTTCGTTTCGCTCTTGCAGCCGCTCGGTAATGTCGAATTCCGCTCGCGCCGCCGGACCGTCGACATCGCCGAGCCGCTGGCCGTTAAGCGTCAGCGCGGCCCAGGCGTCTGCGCCGTCGCAAACCAGCCACACGCGCCGGCCCGAGTCGATGCCGGTCGGGCGACCAAATCGACGTCGATATTCGACGCGGCCGCGAAACTCGCGTCCCAACAATTCGCTCCAGTCGGCCGGCATCTGCAATTGTCCGGACGGCGGCAAACCGTCGGTCGATTCGACGAGCCGCACCGAATCGCCGGAACTCTCGGCGACGAATCTCGCCAGCGGCGTGAACTGCCAAGGGCCGCGAAGGCGAATTACGTGCAGCGTGCTCATCCGCAGCGAATCGGCGTGGGGACGGGGATCGACGACGCTCCGTTTTCCCACTTCCAGCAAAGCAACGCAAGCGGCACGTCGAATCTCGTCGCGACCGCCGGCAACTACCGCACCGATGCGACGTCGGCTTCACGGTCGACGCCATCGAGCGTTTCGCCGCGGGGATCGTTATCCGAAAGGACCGCGAAGGGATCTTCCCGTTCGCCAGCAGTAAAGACCGCCTGCGGCGCGTTCGGATTCGGTTCGTTTCGCGCCGCGGCGAGGTCCGTTTCCAGTTTTCGCATTCGCAAGATGACGGCGTTGAATTCGTCGGCGAAATCGCGCCAGAAATCGTTGCGTCGCAGCACGACCGGCTCGACGCGCTCGCCCTGGGCGAGGTCGCGCATCGTCCGCCGCATGCGAATCATCGGTCCGGCAAACCGATTGGACAGCCGCAGAAAATCGTACGCGATGATCGGCGTCAACGCCGCGACGAACAGCAAGGCCGGCGCGTAGCGGAGCCAGGTGCCTTCGATGCGGGCGTAGAACAATTGCGCGGGTCCGACCAACGCATCCCAACACAGCAGCGACGCGAACACCGCAGCAAGGCACATGCCCCAGTAGAAGACGCACCGCGTGAGCAGCGCGCCTTGCAGCGTGGAATCGACGAACAACTGGCGACGGCTTTTCGTGGCGGGCATCGATGCAACTCTCGGCAGTCGAGGGGCGTGGATGGCGAGGCGCGCAAGAGAACGCCTGGAACGATTCGCGCTAACACTGGCTCGTAAAACCTAGCTTATCGACGGCCAGCGGAAGCGGTCGACGAGCGTTCCTCGCCGATTGTGCCGGTTTCACCGATCGACGACCCGTTGCAAACGGCCGAAGCTGCGCAAAACGCCGTCGAACGCCCTACGTACTCCGCCTTGCCCACGTTCCTTGTTTATCGGGATTCTGGCGATCGGTATTGCCGCGGGCGGGCGTCAGTCGGTACCATACCGCCGCGCTATGCTGCGCGCTGACGGAAAGCATCACCATTCCGCTTGCACCGGCGCCCTCGCTACGGATCGGCGTGTGGACTCTTAGGTGGCATGGATGAACGGCCTGCGGCAAACATTGTTGATCGTTCTCGCGCTTGCGCCGGCGGTTTGCCAGCGTGCGGCTTGGGCCGATGCCGGCGACGACCAATATGCCGTAGCCGCGGAGCACTATCGACAGCAACGCTGGCAACTGGCGGCCGACGAATTCGCAGCGCTCGTTTCGCGTTTCGCGGATCACGCCCGCCGCGACGACGCCGAGTTCTTTCTGGCCGAAAGCCAGGTGCAGCTTGGCGATTTCAGAGCGGCGGCCGAGCATTTTCGCGTTTATCTGGACCGCGCGCCGCAAGGCCGATACGCCAAGTCGGCGCTGTTTCGCGGCGGCGAAGCGGCCTATCTCGGCGGGCAGGGCGAGGAAGCCGAGCGGCAACTCGCCGCGTTTCTCACCGCCTACGCCGACGACGAATTGGCCGCTTATGCGTTGCCGTACTTGGGTCGACTCGCTCTCGACGCGAAGAAGTACGACGTCGCCGAGCAGCGATTTCGCCAGGCGCTCGATAAGTTTCCAACCGGGCCGCTCGCCGAGGAGGCCCAATTCGGTTTGGCTCGCACGCACGAACACCAGGGCGATCACGCCGCGGCGGAGGAAGGTTTCGCCGCCATCGCGGCCCGGCGAGACAGCCCGATCGCCGACGTGGCGCAGTTTCGCTTGGGGCTGGTCCGTTACACGCGCGGCGATTATGCCGCCGCTGAAAAGACTTTTGCCGAGTTGGTCACCGGATTTCCACGCTCGCAGCTTGTCGCCAAGAGCGACTACTGGCGGGCGTTGTCGATCAAGTCGCAACAGCGGTGGCGCGAAGCGGCCGGATTGTTGATCGCCGTCGCCGAACATGCCACCGGAAGTGCCGCAGGAGCAAGTACGGACGAATCGTTCGCCGCAACCGCCCGCTATCACGCCGGCGACGCGCTTCTGGCGGCTGGCGAAGCCGCAGCGGCCATCGAACAGTTCGAACTCGTGCTTGCCAGTCGCGACGCCGGCGAACTGGCCGACGACGCGCTGCTGGCAAAAATGCAGGCCACGTTGATCGTCGATCCCACGGCGGTCGAACGGCTCGCCGAAGCCTGGAAGGACCACGCCGACAGTCCATTGGCGAAGGCGGCGCAGCGGATTCGCGCGCAGGCGCTGGTGCAGCAACAGCAGTACGACGCCGCGATCGAACAATTGAAACCGCTTGCCGTCGCCGCCAATTCCAACTTCGCCAATTCCAACGACGCCAACGTCAAATCCGAGCAGCAGTCCGCCGCGTATTTGTTGGCGGTCGCCCTGCACGGAGCGGGCAAGTACGACGAAGCGCTGGCGCAATTCGCGCGGCTGGAAGCGGTTGCCGACGAGCCGCTCAAGAGCACCGTACAACTCGGCCGCGCGTCGACGTTGGTGCGGCTGCGGCGTTACGAAGAAGCCCGCCCGCTGCTCGAAAGTTTTCTCGCCGCCGCTGCCGACGGTCCGAACACGGCGACTGCTCTGGTGGAGTTGGCGTTTTGCAACGCCGGCCAAGGGCAATTCAACGACGCGCGGCGGCGATACGAAGCCTTCGCGAAACTTCCCGTCGCCCGTTCCACGTTGTTATCGACGACGCATCGGCTGGCCGAGATGGCGTATCGCGGTGGGCAGCGCGATTGGGCCGCCGAACTGTTCGGTTTACTGGCGGCCGATGGCAACCCGAGCGAGTACGTCGCCCGCGGGCTGTCGGGGCAGGCGTGGTGCCAGTTTTCCAGCGACGATCTGACCGGATCGGCGGCGACATTTCTGCGGTTGGTCGAACAGTTTCCGTCCGATCCGCTGGCCGCCGAAGGGGCGCTGGTCCGGGGCAAAGCGCTCGAACGGCTCGGCGAGTACGACCCCGCGCTGCTGATGTACCGCACCGTGATCGACAAGTTTCCCGACGCGGCGGAAGCGCCGGCCGCGGTATTCGCCGCCGCCGAGTTGCACGAGCGTCTCAAGCAACGCAGCGACGCGGAAAGTTATTATCGCCGATTGCTGGAACGATTTCCCAGCGACGCCAAAACCGACGCGGCGCTTTATCAACTCGCCTGGCTGCTGCGGACGAACGACGCGGCGGTGTCGAGCGCGGATGCGGCGCGGCGCGCGGCGGAAGCCGAAACGCTGTTCGAGCGATTGCGGCATCAGCACAAGCAAAGCGCGTATTGGGCGGACGCCGTGTTTCGTCTGGCCGAAGCGGCCCGGGATCGCCAGGATGCCGCACAGGTGGCGGCGCTGGTCGATGAACTATCCGCGGCAACCGACGCCAAAACGGACTCCGGCGAGCCGCTCGTCGATGCCCGCACGCTGGCCCATGCGTTTTATCTGCAAGGCCGGCTGGCGGTCGACGCCGGCGATTGGGCGGCCGCGGAGAAGGCGATGACCACGCTGGTCGAACGGTGTGCAAAGAGCGATCTGCGTTTGGCGGCGGAGTTCTGGATCGCCGAAGCCGCGTATCGCCGGGCGGAATATGAATTGGCCGCCACTCGTTTCGAGAAACTTGCGGTCGACGCGCAGTCGACGCCGGCCACGTGGTTGGCGATGATTCCGCTGCGCCGTGCCCAGGTGCTCGCCCAGCAAAAGAAGTGGCCGGAAGCGATTGCCCTGGCCGAAACGATCGCGAAAGACTTTCCCGATTTCGTGCAGCAGTATGAGGCCGACTACCTGATCGGCCGGGCGCTGGCGGCGCAAGGCAAGTTTGACGAAGCCCGCGCGTTGTATGCGAAGGTCACGCAATCTCCGCAGGGCGGCAAGACTGAAACCGCGGCGATGGCCCAGTGGATGATCGGCGAGTCGTACTTTCACCAGCAAGACTACGCGACCGCCGTGAAAGAATACCTCCGCGTGGAAATCCTGTACGCCTATCCCAAGTGGCAAGCCGCGGCGCTCGTTCAAGCTGGCAAGGCCTACGAGTCGGACGGACAGTGGCAAGAGGCGATCAAGCTTTACACGCAGGTGCTGAGAAAATATGGCGAAACCGACTATGCCGCGGAAGCGTCGACGCGGCTGCGCGTCGTCCAACAACGAGCCGAGGCAGACGATGGCTCGGCGAAGACGCGATGAATGAAATCATCCTTTACGGAACTTAGAGGCTATCTACGAAGAATCGCCGAGAGTGCTTACTGTAGGAGGCGAATCCTTTCGCCGACGGAGCCGCTGTAGGAGGTGAATCCTTTCGCCGACGGAGCCGCAAAGCACGTGCCTCGGCGAAAGGATTCGCCTCCTACAGTGTGAAAAACAAGCCCATTCTTTGTGGGAAGCCTGTTACATAAAACGCGAAGTCTGGGGTTTTATGCCGAACGGGCCTGGTCACGGCAGCGTAGGAAATGAACCGCGAAGGCGCAAAGACGCAGAGGAATTGGCGATTTGGCCCGGATGCGAAAACCTCTGCGTCTTTGCGCCTTGTATGTTGAAAAAGCATCAGTTAAAGGGACAATCCAAGGCAACGCGTAA
>JBBDYI010000319.1:0-13888 GCA_040901705.1 Pirellulales bacterium
GCTTGCCCAGGCGATCGCCGTCGCCGCGCGGGCGTCGACCGACGGCGACGGTGTTCAGCGTTTCGTCGCCGAGCTTGCCGATCGAGAGCACGACATCGAAATCGTCGTCGTGGCGTCGGGCGATCCGCTGCGGGTGGTGGCCTCCACGCAACGCGAATGGATCGGGCAAGAGGCCGCGAATCTGCCAGACGGCGAGCATACGATTGACGATCTTCGCCGCGCGCTCGACACGGGACGCCCTTATATCGACCGCCACCTGCACGCGGACGGCGAACGCGGCCACGATTCGATGGATTTCACGCTGCCGCTGCGTTTGCCTTCGCCCCATGATGGCGACGCCACGGTTCCGGCCGCCGTGATGCTGCATTTGGACGGCCGCGCCGTATATCGGGGGCAGGAGGCGGAAACCACGGAATTGATCGTCGGACTAGTCGGCGCGACCGCCCTGATCGCCTGCGTTACGTACTTGTTGTTGCGAGTCGTCGTCTTGTCGCCACTCAAAAGCATCGCCAAGGTCGTGCGGCTAAGAACCGCCGGCAATCGGCAAGCCCGCGTCCGCCTTCCTCGAAACGACGAAATAGGATTGTTGGCCGCGACATTCGACGGGATGCTCGATGAGTTAGTCCAGCGCGAACGGCAACGCGAAGTCACGGTCAGCGACGCTGCCCGCGCCCAGCGAACGGCCGAAGCCGTCGCCAAGGAACTGGCGAACTACAAAGTGGCGCTCGACCGCCACGCACTGGTGACGATCACCAACCGGCGCGGCGTGATTACCTATGTCAACGACAAGTTTTGCGAGGTCAGCAAGTTCTCCCGCGAGGAACTGATCGGCCAAACGTTCCACATCGTGCGATCCGGGCGGCATAGCCGAGATTTTTGGAGCGAAATGTGGCGGCGAATTCTGTGCGGCGAGATATGGACCGCCGACGTCTGCAACCGGGCGAAGGACGGCTCCGAGTTCTGGTCGCAGACAACGATCGTGCCGTTCCGCAACGCCGCTGGCGCGATCGACCGGTTCATCGCCATTCGCCCGGACATCACCGAACGGAAACAACTGGAAAACGCGCTCCGCGAGAGCGAGGAGCGGTTCGAGTTGGCGGTCCGCGGCGCGAACGTCGGCATCTGGGATTGGAATTGGGTGTCGAACGAAATCCACTATTCCGCGCGGCTTAAGCAGCTGCTGGATTACGGCGACGCGGACTTTCCGACTCGCCCGACCGCGCTGCGGCGGCTGTTGCACCCGAAAGATCGCCGCGCCGCGTTGGCCGCATTGCGAGCCCACGTGCGGGAGCAGCGCGAACTCGATTTCGACGCGCGGCTGCTGACGAAATCGGGCCAGTGGCGATGGTGCAATGTACGCGGGGCCGCGGTCCGCGACGCGGCCGGCCGCGTCCGCCGGATGGCCGGCTCGCTTGGAGACATCGCATCGCTCAAGTCCGCCCAAATGCAGTTGGTCGACGCCGCCGTCCGCGACAAACTGACCAACCTGCCGAACCGCAGCCTGCTGATCGACCGCTTGCGGCGGCTGGCGACGCGCACCAAAACGACCCGGCGGCAAGACTTCGCCGTCATGTTCCTCGACTTCGACCGGTTCAAGCTCGTCAACGATTGCCTGGGACACGACGTCGGCGACGCGCTGCTGCGGGCCATCGCCGGGCGGTTGACCAATCACCTCCGCGTATCGCAGAACGTAGCCGACGAAGCCGAGGGCACGATCGTGGCGCGGCTCGGAGGCGACGAGTTCGTGGTCGTTCTCGACGGCCTGGACAAGCCGCAAGACGCGGTCGCCGTCGCCCAGGAACTGCTCAGTACGCTGGCGGAACCGTACCGCCTCGGCGAGCACGAGGTCTACTCCAACGCCAGCATCGGCATCGTGTTCGGCGGTCCCGAAGCCGGCGGCGCCGACGAACTGCTACGCGACGCCGACACCGCCATGTACGAGGCAAAGCGAACGGGCCGCGGGCGGTACGTCGTGTTCGACGAACCAATGCGGCATCGCATACAGCGCCGAGCGCGTCTCGAACACGACTTGCGCGGGGCGCTCGAGCGAGGCGAATTGCGGCTGGTCTACCAGTTGATCGTATGCCTGCGGACGGGCAAGTTGTGCGGTGTCGAGGCGCTGGTTCGCTGGCGGCACGCCACCCTCGGCGATGTCGCGCCCGGCGAGTTCATTCCCCTGGCGGAAGAGTCGGGTTTGATTTTTCGTCTCGGCGAGTGGGTGTTGCGGGAAACCTGCCGTCAACAAGCCGACTGGCGACGCGCACTGGGCGTATTGGCTCCGCCCAAGATGAGCGTCAGCGTGTCGCGCAAACAATTCGCCCAGCCTCAACTCGTCGCGGTCGTGCGGCATGCGCTGGCCGAAGCCGGCTTGTCACCGGACGGACTGCAACTCGAAGTCACCGAAGAAGCGTTCGCCGACGACCCGGCTCGAATCGGCCAGACGATGCGGGAGCTGAAGCTACATGGCGTGGCGCTGGCGGTCGACAATTTTGGGATCGGCCAATCGTCCTTCGCGTCGATTCAGCGGTTTCCGATCGACGTCATCAAGATCGACCGGTCGTTGACGACCGAAATCGACTCCAACCGAGACGCGGCCGCGCTGGTCCACGCGGTGGTTGTGCTGGCGCGCAATTTGGAGATTTCCGTAGTCGTCGACGGCATCGAGAACGATCGGCAAGTGCTGGCGGTGGCGGAACTAGGCTGCGACATGGGGCAGGGACAGTTTTTTTCCCGGCCGGCGTCGCCCGACGCGATCGAATCGCTGCTTGCCGAAGGCAGGTTGCCCGAAGCGAACACCGTCGGCACGGCTGCCTTCACCAGGCAGTGGAAGAACCACATCTACCTTTGCGACGCCGACGAATGAGCGCGATGCGCCGTTTCTCGGCAACGTCATCCCGCGGCTTGCCGCAGGCCGCGCGCCTGGTGGTCGCCGTTCTACGTGAACGTCGGCCCGAGGCGGGGAGGATTTCGGTTCCGGCGCGAGGGCATTTTGTGCCGTTCGGATGTTTCCCCATGCCGCCACGGCGATTAGGATAAGCATCGGGTGGGGTTTTTGTTTCGGACGGTCGTCGCGGGCGTGCAATCCAGTCCGCTCGACCGACGCAAATGCGGCCAGCCTTCGCGGAACGTCCGTCGACGATGAACGTTACGGCGGCGGTGCCGCCGATGTCGCGCGCCACCGTGGCCATCTGATTTACGCTTTGATCCAACGACCCCACCCGTAGGACCATGGAAGCACGCACGTATCTGAACGAACTCAGTTTGGCGGCATGCATCCTCTTGCTCGGCACGACCGCAGCGGCGCGAGCCGGCGATTGGCCGATGTGGCGACACGACGCCGGCCGCACCGCGGCGAGTCCCGATGCCCTGTCGGACAAGCTGCACGCTGTCTGGAAGCGTCAATTCACGCCCCGCAAGGTCGTATGGGACGATCCGCTGAACCAGGACTTGATGCCCTACGACAAGGTGTTCGAGCCGGTCGTCGCCGGGTCGCGGATGTATCTGGGGTTCAACGACGCCGACAAGGTGATTGCCCTCGATACATCGTCGGGCCTGATTCTGTGGACGTTTTACACGGACGGTCCGGTGCGCTTCCCGCCGGTGGCTCACCAGGGCAAAGTCTACTTCACCAGCGACGACGGATACTTGTATTGCGTCCGCGGGGCCGACGGCGAATTGGTTTGGCGGCATCGCGGCGGGCCGAGCGAGCGGTTGATCCTGGGGAACGAACGGCTGATCTCGACGTGGCCGGCCCGCGGCGGTCCGGTCCTCGTCGGCGACACGGTCTACTTTGCCGCCAGCATCTGGCCGTTCATGGGCACGTTTATCTATGCCCTCGACGCCAAGACGGGCGAAGTCCGCTGGCTGAACGACTCCTCCGCTGCGACGTACATCGACCAGCCGCACAACTCACCCGCATTTGCCGGCGTCGCGCCGCAGGGTGCTTTGGTCGCCAGCGGACAGGTTCTACTCGTGCCCGGCGGCCGCAGCGTTCCGGCCGCGTTCGATCGCCTCACGGGCAAACAGCTTTACTTCCATCTCGCGAAATACAACAAGGCCGGCGGGTCGAACGTGATGGCCGTTGGCGACTATTTCGTTAGCCACGAACGGGCGAAGGAATACTCCGTTTTCGACCTCGTCACCGGCGAGAAGTCGTTCGACGACAAACTCGGCCAGCCTGTCGTTACGCCGACGCACGTCTACTCGTCGGGGGAATCGATCGCCGCGTATCGCTACGAAAACCTCAAGCCCGCCAAGAGCCGCCCCAGCAAGAGTTTGATCGACAAGGCCAAGTCCGTGCTATCTTCCGTCACGGGCGACGACGACAGCGACGAGGACCACGCTGCCGGCGACGAATCGAAGGCCGCCGACAAAGACGCCGACAAAGACGCCGACAAAGATGCGGACAAAGATGCGGACAAAAAGCCCACCGACGCAACGAGCAATGCCAAGAAAGGCCCGCTCTGGAAGCTCAAGGTCGACGCCACCGGCGATCTGATCAAAGCCGGAACTCGCTTTTACGCGGGCGGCAAGGGCGCCGTGACGGTCATTGAGGAATCGTCCAATGGCGCATCGGCGAGAATCGTCGACACGTTCAAAGTTCCTGGCTTCGTTGAGCGTCTCGTGGCGGCCGACGATAAGCTGTTCGCCGTAACGGCCGAAGGCGGCCTGTTCGCGTTTGGCCGCGGCGTGCCCGCCGAGCCGGTTGGCGACGCGGCAGCGATGCCTTCCGATCCGACGGCGCTCGCCGCCGCCAAGGCGCAAGCCAAGACGATTCTCGGCCGCACGCAGATAACCAACGGCTACGCGCTCGTGTTCGGCGTCGGCTCCGGCGACTTGCTACAAGGTCTGCTCGACGGATCGACGCTGCGATTGATCGCTTTCGATCCCGACCCGGCCGTCGTAAGGCAAGCCCGGCTGCGATTTGACGCCGCCGGCGTGTACGGCAGCCGGCTCAGCATTCACCAGGGCACGCCACGCGATCTGTACTTGCCGCCGTATCTGGCATCGCTTGTCGTCGTCGCCAATCCGCAAGCCGCACAGATGACGGCCAGCACCGATTTTCTCAAAACGATCTTCGAAGCCCTTCGTCCCTACGGCGGCAAAGCATGGTTGCCGATGAGCGAGGCCGATCAAGCGGCGTTCTTGCTTGAAAAGTCGACCGACATTCGGTTGCCCCAAGCGACTTGGAAACAAACGGCCGAAGCCCTCGTGCTCGAACGTCCCGGTCCGTTGCCCGGCTCCGCCGACTGGACGCACCAATACGGCAACCTCGCCAACACGATCAAATCCGACGACCGCCTCGTGAAACTTCCGCTCGGCCTATTGTGGTTCGGCGGCAGCTCGAACCTCGACGTGCTGCCGCGGCACGGTCACGGCCCGCCCGAACAAGTCATCGGCGGGCGGCTGTTCATTCAAGGCATGACGTCGCTGTCGGCCCGCGACGTCTACACGGGCCGCGTGCTGTGGAAAGCGGAATTGCCGCGATTGGGCACCGATGGCGTTTACTACGACGAAACATATAAGGATTCTCCGCTTTCCACGTCGTACAATCAGGTCCACATTCCAGGAGGGAACGCCCGCGGCACGAATTTCGTCGCCATGGTGGATCGCGTTTATGTCTTACAGGGTCCGGAGTGCCACGTTCTCGACACGGCGACGGGCAAGACGCTCGGCGTGTTCGCCCTCGGCGGCCGCAAACCGGCCGCCGCCAACGCCCCTTCCGATCCGCGCACCGATTGGGCGTACATCGGCGTTTACGAAAACCTGCTCATCGGCGGCGACGGTTTCGCCAACTACGGCGACACGCCCAAGACGCGCGACAAGAAGAGCGCGTGGCGATTTCAGGACTACGAGCGCGTGGCCAGCCGCGCGATCGTCGTCCTCGACCGGCTCAGCGGCAAAGAGATCTGGCGGCTGCCGGCCAAATACGGATTTCTGCACAACGGCATCGCCGTGGCCGACGACACGCTGTATTGCCTCGACAAGGCGCCGCCTTACGTCGAGCAAAAGCTCAAACGCCAGGGCAAGCCGCCGCTGACCGGCGTGCGTCTGCTGGCTCTCGATCTCAACACCGGCAAACTCAAATGGGAGAAAACAACGGACGTTTTCGGTTCGTGGCTGAGCTATTCGCCCGAACATAAGGTATTGCTGCAAGCGACCCGTCCTTCGCGCGATATGACGCTCGGCGAAGACGGCAAACGGATGATCGTCTACGACGGCGCAAGCGGCCGCGTGGTGTGGGACAAAGCGGTCACGTTCACCGATCCGCCGATCCTGCACGGCGACCGGATTCTCGCCGGCGGAAAGGGCTATGAACTGCTCACCGGCGAAATCGTCTATCGCGACGACCCGCTGACGGGCAAGAAGATTCCCTGGTCCTACGCCCGCAGCTACGGCTGCAACTACCCGATCGCCGCGGAGAACCTCATTACGTTTCGCTCGGCGGCGGCCGGGTTTTACGATCTGTCGACGGAAGGCGGCGTGGGCAATTGGGGCGGGTTCAAGTCGAGTTGCAGTCCGAACCTGATCGCCGCCGACGGCGTGCTCAGCGCGCCGGACTACACCCGCACCTGCTCCTGCTCGTATCAAAACCAGACGTCGCTGGGCTTCATCCACATGCCGGAACTTGAGATGTGGACTCGCAACGACTACGCCTATCGCGGCGGATCGATCGAACAGGTCGGCGTGAATCTCGGCGCGCCGGGCGATCGCCGCGCAAGCGACGGCACGCTGTGGCTCGAATATCCCAGCCGTGGCGCGCCGTCGCCGAAGGTTCCCATCAACGTTTCCGGCACCGTCAGCTATTTCCGCCAGAACGCCGGTCGTTTTGCCGAGGGCAATCTTCCCTGGGTCGCCTCTTCCGGCATCGAAGGCGAAACCGAGATTCGCGTCACGCTCAATCACCAGGGTGATCCCACGCTCGAAGAAGGTCTTCCCATCGCCAGCAGCGCCGACGACGCCGAGGAAGACACCGACGGCAAAGTGCGGCTCGACAGTTCCGACATCGAGTTGGTCACGGACAAAACCGACCAGGTTGTCGGCTTGCGATTCGCCGATCTGGAGATTCCCAGCGACGCCGAAATCGAGCAGGCGTATGTCGAGTTCACGTCGAAGGAAAAACGGATCGAAGACGCGCAGCTCGTCATCTACGGGGAGGATGCCGACAACGCCGCTCCGTTTACGACCGACGATCGCAACGTGTCCGGCCGCCCGCGCACGAAGGCCGGTGCGACTTGGAAGCCTGCGGTTTGGGAGAAGGACGCCCGCGAGCGGACCGTCGACGTGTCGAACATCGTTTCGTCGATCGTCGGCCGCCGTGGCTGGAAGTCCGGCAACGCCCTGGCGTTCGTAATCGCCGGTCGGGGCAAGCGGGTCGCCGCGTCGTTCGACGGCAGCGCCAAGGACGCGCCGCGGTTGGTCATCCGGCTGGCGAGCCGATCCGCGCCGCCCGCCTCGGCTGCGGTCACGCCGCGGTATACCGTGCGCCTGCATTTTGCCGAACCGGAATCGCTCCCACCGGGCGGCCGCGTGTTCGACGTCTACGTCCAGGGCCGCAAGGTGCTCGACAGCTTCGACGTAACGGTCGCCGCCGGTGGCGCTCAGCGCGGGGTCATTCGCGAATTCGCCGGCATCGCTGTGGCGGACACGCTGAGCGTCGAACTGAAATCGGTTACGTCGCGGCCACCCATCTTGTGCGGGGTCGAGGCAGCGCGGGAGTGATTCCACGCGACTCGATCGTGGACGGATTCGGCACTTGGCGTTTGATGTGCGCATACAAAACGGTATACTTGATTAGGCCTTCTGGAGCACACAAATGGCGAGCGCGACGGTACGCATCGACTCCGAAACTCATGCCAAGTTGCGCGCCCTGGCCGATGCCGCGGGACAGCCGATGCCCGCCGTACTTCGACAGGCCATTGACGCCTACGCGCGGGCGCAATTCCTCGACGGCCTGGACCGCGACTTTGCCGCGTTGCGCGCCAACCCCACGGCCTGGAGCGAAGAACAACGCGAGCGCAATGCTTGGGATGCGACTCTGTCGGACGGGATGGACGATTAGCGTGCCAGTCGGGCAAGAATTCGATCGGCCGCGACGACGTTCCTTCCTTGGTCGTTCCTACCTTGGTGGTAAATCGTGAAACAGCCTCTTCGCGGCGACGTGTGGTACGTCGATTTCGATCCGACTCGAGGACACGAACAGGCGGGCCGTCGACCGGCGCTCGTGATTTCCGCCGACGGTTTCAACCGCGGATCAGCGGGACTTGCCGTCGTCCTGCCGATTACGAGCAAGGCGAAGGGGATTCGTTCGCACGTTCCCGTCGCCGCCAAAGAGGGCGGGCTGACCAAAGCGAGTTACGTCAAGTGCGAGGACATTCGTTCCGTGTCGCTTCAGCGTCTGGGAAAGCGCCTCGGCGCCGTCGCTCCGACCACTTTGGCGACCGTGGACAACGTGTTACGGATTCTTCTCGACCTCTAACGAGTCGATGCCGCGATGTCCGACCAACCCGTCGCCGTCGTTACCGGCGCTTCACGCGGCATTGGCCGGGCGATCGCCGTTGAGCTGGGCCGCCTCGGCTACGCCGTTGTCGTGAACTACGCTCGTAGCGCAGCGGCGGCCGACGAAACCGTCGCCGAAATCGTCGCGGTCGGCGGCGCGGCGATCGCCGTGCAGGCCGACGTGACCCAGGCCGCGGATCGCCAGCGGCTGGTCGAGCAAACGCTCGACCGTTTTGGCCGTCTCGATGTGCTGGTCAACAACGCCGGCATCACCTCGCCCGGCCGCCGAGATTTGCTCGATGCCACCGAGGAAAGCTGGGATCTCGTTTTCGCGACGAATTTGAAGGGCCCGTTCTTTCTCAGTAAGGCGGCCGCTGGCGAGATGATCCGCCTGATTCGCGGCGGCGCGATCGCCGAGGGCAAGATCATCAACATCTCGTCCGTTTCGGCCTATGCCGGATCGACCGACCGCGCCGACTATTCGATCGCCAAGTCGGGCATGCGGATGATGACCGAATTATTCGCCGCCCGACTCGCCGGCGAGAACATCCGCGTCTATGAAATCCGTCCCGGTGTGATCGAGAGCGACATGACGGCCCCCGTGAAGGCCAAGTACGATGCGATGATCGCCGACGGGGCGTGGCCGATTCAGCGGTGGGGACAACCCCACGACGTCGCCAAAGCCGTGGCCGCCCTCGTCGCCGATCACTTCCCGTTCAGCACCGGCGATTGTTTGAACGTCGATGGCGGGTATCACATCCGCCGCCTGTAACCCGCCGATCGCCGAAAATCGCCGAATTCTGCTGGATGTCTCGGCGGTCCCCAAGCCCCGCGACCACCGCAATGCCAGCCGGTCCCGCCAATGGAATAGCTCCACCCTGGCGTGAGCGACCCCGGAAAAACCGCTACCGTCCGCACATCGCGTCGCTCGGCGACCGCCACTCGACTGGTTAATTGGAAAACAGTTCACGCGGGGAATCCGCCGCGACGCACACTTTCGACGGGCGGGCGAATCTCCTACCGCCAATTCACGGAGCGGACAGCGCATGTCGAAGAAGAAAAAAACCGATACGGCCGTCGCCAATCGCCGTCGCAATCCACGGTTTCCGCCGCAGGCTTCGGAAGTAGTCGTTACGTCGCTGTACCGCGCCACCGCCCACGTCGTCGACGAATCGTCGAGCGGCATTGCGCTGTTGTTCGCCGAGGAAGACGTGCCGCCGACCGGCACTCGCGTGAACATCAACTACAACGGCGCGGTGATGCCGGCCTACGTCAAGAATTGCCAGGCCGCCGAAGAGGGCTGGATCCGCGTCGGACTCGAGTGGAACTGAATCGCATCGAGAGACGCTACCGCCCGTGGCGATCGCGGACGAAACGCGACAGCGGAAAAACTGCCGTCAACACTGCCGTCCATGCCAACACCGCCGACCCCGGCTCCGGCACCGGCACCGCCTGCGAATGAAACGCAAACCGCAGCGGAACCGACGGATTGTCCACGCTGTTGAGCGACCGCACGTCGATCAAATAGTCGCCGGCCGCCAGAGAGGCGATCGTGAACATCAGCGGCTCGATGTGGTCGTCGTAGGCGCCATCCGCCGCCGCAAAGTCGATCCACGCCCCGTCGTCGATTCGATATTGCGCCGCGGCGATCCAGTTGATCGTCATCTCGGCACCCGAACTGCTGAATCCCAATTGGTTCGTGTTCAAGTTTGGCAAGGTCGTCACCATCGTGCTGCCGACGAAGCCAAACAACCCCGACAGCGGGTCGCTGCCGAACTGGCCGCCGGTTAGCAGCGGAAACGTGTCGAGAATGTCGGGGATCGAATCCCCGTCCGTGTCGCGGTGGCCGACTTGCACGTCGGTGAAATTGCTCGGATCGAGCGTGTTGTTGAGCATCAGGGCGTTCGGCTGCGGCGGCGAGACCGACTGCCCCTGGGCGTTCAATTGGGCGTTTCCGTTGACGCCATTGAGGTACCCGCTCCGCTCGTTGTTGCGATTGCCGGCATCGGCGTACTCGTCGAGCGCAAAGAACGAATGGGCCAGCTCGTGAGACAACACGCGGTTGAAGCGGTCGATGCCCCAGTTGTAGTTAGAATACGTGAGCACCATGTACGGCCCGCCGATGTAGCCGTAGGCGAACTGCCCGTTGGAGAACCGCTTATCGGCGTCGACGGCGTCGTTGACGACGAACAGGGTCGTCGCCCAGTGCGTGTCGCCGGCCAGTCGCTGATCGTTGTCGAACTCCCGCACGTTGTCGAAATGGCTCCCGCCGCCGTACCCCAGGTCGCCCATCACGTCGCTGATCCAGAACGAATCTTGAGTGCTGGCCCGGCGGATCGGCTCGTAACCGGTGGCCAGCGGCACGCCGTCGTTGACGTAGTTGACGTCGAACTGCAGCCGCGCGTTGGGATGGTAATTGGCCGTCAGTCCTTCCCAGAACGTGGTCGCCTCGGCCACTTCGCCGCGCACGGCGTTGAGTTGCGACGGCGACCAAGTCTCCTGGTTGACGTCGATCGAGCCGTCGCTCTCCAAGAAAATGACGTTCAGCCGCGCCCGCCCGAGAGCAAACGCCGACGTGTCGATCGACTTAGCGCCGTAAACGTCGGCGGCTTGGGCGTCGCTTTGGCCGTAGAAGCCCAGAGCGAGCGCTAGTGAGAATAGGAGCGTGGCGGTTTTGATCATTAGCGGTACAAAATCCAAATGCGAATCGACGAGGCCGACGACTATCGTACCGACGGCGATCCCAACGACAGCGGAACCGACGACGACGCGGGAGGCCCTGCCGAGGGGCGGTCCGAGGACGTGATGAAACGGACGTGATGAATCGCGAATTCGCGGCCGCGGCGCCAAGCGTACGGTAACAACCGTGCTGCGCCGGTAAGCCCCAACTTTCAGCATAAACTGGGCAGCAGCGGAATCAAGGAAACGGAACCTGTAATCGCGGAATTCCGCACGATTGGCACCATTTTGTTGCCCAGGCACGACCTCCGAGGCAGCTTGTTCCGAGGCTGCCTGCCCAACGCCGCAGGCAGCGGAGTGCGACGAAACGCCGACCTGTCGATACACGCCGCCTCGCTCAATGACGGCTCACCGGATTCGCCTTGCGTCGCAACTCTCGCCCCGCGACCGAGGTGCCGCCCAGAGCGCTTCCTCTGTCCGACGCCACGGCCTCGGCGGGCGAGTGAATTCTCAAACCGGCGCGTTGGGCTTATGCTCAAGGTTGGTCGGTGTTGCGACTTGTGCGGGAATCGGCATGAACGGCGACGGCAAATCCTCGATGCACATGCGGCGTTCGGAGACGGACGAGCCGGACTTCGAGGTGCAGGTCGACCGGTTCGATCTTGCGTGGCGGAGCGGGCCGCCGCCGCGGATTGCAGATTTTCTGCCGGCGGCGACGGACGATCCTCGCGAGTGCGCGGATCGGCGTGCGTTGCTGGTCGAGTTGATCAAGGTCGACATGGAGTATCGCTGGCGGCCGCGGCCCGATGCGGTGCGATCGTCGGCGCTCGACATCGACCAGATTGCCGCCAACGACGAGGCGCAGCGGCTCGCCGGTCGGCGACGGCTGGACGATTACCTCGCAGAGTTTCCGCTGCTGCGCGACGGGGACGAGCTGTTGGGCCTGGTGGCGGAAGAATACCTGGTGCGGCGGCGGTTCGGCGATCGGCCGACACATGCGGAGTTTCTCGCCCGGTATGCATCGCAGGCGACCGCCGTGGCGGCCACGCTCGCCGAGGTCGATCGGCAATTCGCCGAGTCCGGCGACGATTCGGTCGACGTGCGGGGCGACCTGGGGACGCTGGTCGATTCCGTGGCCGTCGGTTCAAGGCTCGCCGAGTCCGTGGCGGTCGATCGTGCGAACAAGACCATCCGCGACGAGTCGGCAACGTGGGACGAGCGCCGCGACCAGCGTGGTTCGCACGATTCCGGCGCGTCGCACGGGTCTAGCGGATTGCACGATTCGCGCGGCTCGGCCGCGACAGAGGCTCAGGCCGACGACGACCGGCCGCCAGTGACGCGGTTCGTCGCGCGGCTGGGCGATAGCGGGCTGTTGTCGGCCAAGCGGTGTGACGAAATCGCCGCGGAAGCCGAATCGCGCGGCGATTTGCAGGACGTCAAAAGCTTTGCCGCGTCGCTGGTGGCGGCGGGGCGATTGACCGACTATCAGGCCGATGCGCTATTGCGAGGCGACGCTCGGCGGCTCGTGCTCGGCGAATACATCGTGCTCTCCAAGATCGGCGAAGGGGGCATGGGCGCGGTCTATCGGGCGCGGCATCGGCGGATGGATCGCGTCGTGGCGCTGAAGGTACTGTCGCGATCGAGCACGCGGAGCAAAGAGGGCGTGCAGCGGTTCATGCGCGAAGCGCGGACGGCCGGGCGGCTCTCGCATCCGAACATCGTGCTCGCCCTGGACGCCAGCGAAGACTCTGGCCGGCATTATCTGGTCATGGAATACGTCGAGGGCGTGAACCTGCGGCAGATCGTCAAGCGCCGCGGACCGCTGGCGGTCGACAAGGCGCTCGCCATCGCCCGGCAAGTGGCCGAGGGCCTGGCGTGCGCCCATGCGGCGAGCATCATCCATCGCGACATCAAGCCGGACAACGTCCTGGTCGGCGCGGGCGGCGTAGCAAAGGTGCTCGATCTGGGGCTGGCTCGACTCAACGAGGACGCGCCGCGCGATTTCGTCACGCTCACCAGCGCGGGCAGCATCGTCGGCACGCCGGAATTCATGCCGCCCGAACAGGCCGCCGACCCACGCCACGTCGACCTGCGGGCCGACGTCTACAGCCTGGGCTGCACGCTGTATTACATGCTGACCGGCAAGCCGCCCTTCGAAGCGGAAAGCGTGTTCGAAAAGCTGATGGCCCATCGCGACCGGCCCGTGCCGTCGGTGCGGGCAGTGCGAGAGGACGTGCCGCTGGCCGTCGATCGCCTGGTCGCGGCGATGATGGCCAAGTCACCGGCCGACCGGCCACAGTCGATGGGCAAAGTGATCGCGGCCATCGACGCAGCAACCGCCGACGCGGTCGTCAAAGCCGTCGCGGCGCGCGCGGCGGCTAGTGCGAGAACATCGCGATCGCCCGACAAGGACGACGAGAGCAACGAAATCGGCGAGGGCAGCAAGTCAAAGTCGACGCCACGGCGGCGGATGCGCGATTGGGCGATTTTGGTCACGCTAGTGTCGTGCGTCGCCATGCTCATCGTGCGGCTGATTCTGAGCGCCCAGTGACGATGGAATCCTACGACGCTTTGCACTATGCAGCCTGTTGAAAAGGGGGACTGACCCTCTCAGGCACGGCGAATTCTCCGGCGAAATTGCACTCTCCCACTGGGTCTGTCCCCTTTTTGTAGAGTAGGCGGGGCCGCAGCCCCCCCCCTCGTGAAACCG
>JBBDYI010000320.1:0-2002 GCA_040901705.1 Pirellulales bacterium
ACCCCCCTATTGTTAGCACAACCCACGACAGCGCGCAAAGTGCGACATGCGCCCTTTGAAGCGTACGAGCGGATTCTGCCATTTTCTTGCCCGCGGCCGGTCGTTATGCTCCCCGGACGGCTGGCGGCCCGCGGATGAGCCGCAGCCGACCCTGTAAAAGCGGAGGCTAGCAGTGCTGGCGAAATGGTGGCGGCGACGGCGCGATCGCGAGGATCTGGCTCGGCCCTCTTTCGCGCTCGACGAATTGGATTTGAAACTCGCGCGATGCCTCGCCGCCGACGAGGCGTTGGCCGGCGGCGGGTTCTTCGTCGAGGCCGGCGCCAACGACGGCGTCACGCAGAGCAATACGCTGTTGCTCGAACGGGACCACGGCTGGCGAGGATTGCTCGTCGAGCCGATCGCGGCGCTGGCCCAGCGGTGTCGCGCGAACCGGCCGCAGTGTCTGGTCGAGAACGCCGCGCTCGTGCCGCTGGGCTTCGCCGACAAGTCGATCGAGATGACTTATTGCAACTTGATGTCGCAGGTCAAAGGCGCGATGAAATCGGCCGCCGAAGAGGCCGAACATCTGCGCCGCGGCAGCGCGTGCCAGAACCTCGAAACGTACAAGCTCAGCGTGCCGGCGCGGACGCTGTCGGCCATACTCGACAAGCACGCGGTCGAGCGCGTCGATCTGCTGTCGCTGGACGTGGAAGGCTTCGAGCTTGCGGCGCTCTGCGGCATCGATTTCGCCCGCCACGCCCCGCGGTGGATGCTCGTCGAAGCCCGTTATCGGCACGAAATCGACGAATTCCTCGCGTCGCGCTACGACGTCGCCGCGGAGCTATCGCACCACGACGTGCTCTATCGCCGCAAGGCAACCGCCGCGGCCGGCGCACTCCAGCGGCACGTCGCCTGACGGCATGGCTGTTTCCGAAGTAGTCAGGCCCGTTTGAGTTTCCAAGTACGGTGCTTGCGCAACAAACGCACGACTTAAGCCGTCTGCCGCCGGCCCCTCGGCGCTCATCGCCGACGCCGCGGTCCGTTGCCGGCCTTCTCCTGACGCCGCCGCTCGTGGCAATTCCGCCGGCGTGCTACGATAAATGGCATGCAACCCGATCGCTTAGGACCGTACCGCATCGAACGCAAGCTGGGCCGTGGCGGCATGGGCACGGTCTATGCCGGCGTCGACGAGAACGGTCGGCGGATGGCCGTGAAGGTGCTTTCTCCGGCGCTGGCAACCGAGCCGGGGTTTCGCCAACGGTTCGACGCCGAGATTGAGTCGCTCAAAAAACTGATGCATCCGGGCATCGTGCGGCTGTACGGATTCGGCGAACAGGACGAATACATTTTCTACGCCATGGAATTCGTCGACGGGCCGAGCGTCGAGGATGAACTTCGCGCCGGGCGGCGATTCGACTGGCGCGAGACCGCCGAGCTGGCCGCGCAAATCGCCCGGGCGCTTCGCCACGCCCACGACCACGGCGTGATCCATCGCGATATCAAGCCGGCGAATCTGCTGTTGGCCGACGAGGACCAGGTCAAGCTTTCCGACTTCGGCATCGCTCGGCTGTTCGGACAGCGGCTGACCGGTTCCGGCGGCGTGTTGGGCACGGCGGAATACATGGCGCCGGAGCAGGCCGAAGGACAACCGGTTTCGCCGCGGTGCGATTTGTACAGCCTCGGCTGCGTGATGTACGCGATGCTCACCGGCCAACCGCCGTTCCGCGCGGATTCTTTGCCGGCGATGATCGACAAGCACCGGCGCGAAACCCCGCGGCCTCTCAAGGAATTTTCGGCGGACGTGCCGATCGACATGGAGCGGATCGTGGCGAGGCTGTTGGCGAAGTCGCCGAATGATCGGATTCCGACGGCGCAGGCGCTGGTCCGCGAACTGGAAATGATGGTCGACCGACTCGACCTCGGATCGAGCCGAGCACAACCGCCGACGCCGCCGGCGACGGGCGTTCGCGAACCGGCCGAGCCGCGCGGCTCGTCGGAAAACCCGTCGCGAATTGCCGTGCTG
>JBBDYI010000321.1:0-13821 GCA_040901705.1 Pirellulales bacterium
GCGGCACCGTCGTGGGCGACCGCCTCAAAGGCAGCGGCATGCGCTGGAGCGAAGCCGGCTCCCACGCCACCTGCCAACTCCGCGCGCTGTACCTAAGCGAACCATGCCAATGGGAAGCGTTCTGGAAAGACCACCCAAATTAACCCACAATCATGACGCCCACACCCCGATAGTGGCATTGGCTCAGTTTGGTCGCACGCTGGCGGGAAATCGCAGCCGTCTTGCGCCCGGCGAACGTCGGTCGATCCTCAGGCTTTCGCGGCGACAAATCCTCCGGCCAAAGGGCCACGAAAAATGCCGGCGAAACCCATTGGCGTTGCCGATACGAGCCGTGCTATACTGGCCGGCGTGATACCGGGGTGACGCTCGAACATTTCGCGTGGACGTGACTTCTCGATGGAAAGCGTCTCCCCGGCGTTTCGTTGGACGATTGACGAATTGGGACTTTCCGTTTCCGTGCGTTTCCGCACAGGAAGGGCATTCGTGTTATGTCGCGCTCCAGCCTACGTTGTGCCCGACGCAACGTGGACGGATGGTCGCTTCCGATGGCCCATTCGAGCCGTCGCCGCCCGGTTCGTTTCGTTGACGGCGACCAACACCGCTAATTGCGGTGCGAACAAAGCGTTTTCGCACCTTCTACGCACGCCATCACCCCGGTTGCCTGGCGATTGGCGCGCGCCACTCGCCGCGTGGGCAATTCCCGCGAATTCGGTCGTTTTTGTTCACACTCATCGCCGCGCCGCGACAACGTCGCAGACCGCGTTTTCAGACTGACGAAAGGATCTCTTGATGACTCCGATCACTGCCGAGAAATCTGCTCCCCGCACTGACAGCTCGTCGCGGCCCGGCCACGAGCGCCCGCCCGAGCCACAGCGGTCCAGCGAAGAGTCGCAATTCCAGTATCCGGGCATTCCGACGACCTGCGACGGCAGCGAAACGGTCGTCCACGTCGAAATCGCGATCAGCCAAGGCTCCGGCGCGTATCCGATTACAAGTTCGACAAACATGGGGGGCGGATTCAACGCGGCGGTTTCGGCGGGTGTGAAGAACCTGTGGGGCGACTTGCTGGTGTTCTTCGAGCCGGAAAGCGAGCACTCGGCGGCTACTTATTGCGAGGGGTTTGCGCTGGCCGGCGGGCGAGTGACGAACTTCACCTCCGGACAGGGCCTCGTACTCATGAAGGAAGTGCTCTACACGATCTCCGGCAAACGGCTGCCGGTGGTCATGAACATCGGCGCACGGGCGTTGACGAGCCATTCGCTGAACGTCCACGCCGGGCACGACGACCTGATGAGCGTGGCCGACTGCGGTTGGGGCATGGTGTTCGGCCGCAATGCCCAGGAGTCCGGCGACTTGTGTTTGATCTCGCGCCGCGCGGCCGAGGCCTCGCTGACCCCGTTCTTTAACGTGCAAGACGGTTTCCTCACCACGCATACCGTCGAGACGGTCCGGCTGCCAGAGTTGGAGTTCATGAAGGAATATATCGGCAGCCCGAATGAGAAGCTCACGAACCTGATGGACCCCGACAGCCCGGTGATGTCGGGCGTGGTGCAGAACCAAGATTCGTACATGAAGGGCAAGGTCGCCCAGCGCTGGTATTACGATCGCGTCGAGCCGGCGCTGGCCGAAGCGTTCGAAGAGTTTTATCAAAAGACGGGGCGGCGATACGATTTCCTGTTGCCGTACAAATGCGAGGACGCGGAGTACATCATTGCCGGCATGGGCTGCTACATGGAGACTGCCCAAGCGACAGTCGATCACTTGCGGAGCAAGGGATTGAAAGTTGGAGCGCTGTCGGTGGTCTGTTTTCGCCCGTTCCCGGCGCGGCAACTCGTCGAGGCGCTCCGCGACGTAAAGGCGTTCACCGTCATCGAACGGATGGACGATCCGCTCTCGACGACCGGCAACCACCTGACTCGCGAGGTCAAGGCCGCGTTCTGCGACGCCATGCAACACGGCGACATCGGCCGCATCCCGCGGATTTATCACGGCTGCGCTGGGCTAGGAAGCCGCGACGTGCGGCCCGGCGACTTGATCGCGATTTACCAGAACATGATCGAAGAGGGGCAGGAATTCTTCTGTGTCGGCATCGATCATCCGTTGGCGCTCAAGATGGCCGACGACCCCGATCTGCGGCCGGCCGGCAGCTTTTCGATGCGTGGGCATTCGGTCGGCGGCTTCGGCTCGGTGACGACCAACAAAGTCATCGCCACGATCGCCGGCAATGTGTTTGGCAAGGACGTGCAGGCTTATCCGAAGTATGGCTCGGAGAAGAAGGGCCTGCCGACGACGTACTACCTGACCATCGCCAATGAGCACGTGATGATGCACAGCGAGCTAGAACACGTGAACCTCGCGGTGCTCAACGATGCGAACGCACTGCACAGCGGAAATCCTCTGGCCGGCATGTTGCCCAGTAGCGCATTGTTCATGCAGTCGCCGCACAAAGACGCCAAGGACGTGTGGAGCCACATCCCAGTCTGGCATCGCAAGACGATCAAGGAGAAAAAAATTCGCGTGTACTTTACCGACATGGTGCAGATCGCCCGCGAACTGGCGTCCGAGGCGGACCTCCAGATGCGAATGCAAGGCATCGTGTTGCTTGGCGCGTTTCTCAAGCTCACGCCGTACGCCAAGGAAAGCAACATGACCGACGAGGCGGTGTACGCTGGCGTCGAGAAGGCGCTGCGAAAATACTTCGGCAAACGCGGCGAGCGCGTCGTGCTGGACAACCTGAACTGCGTCAAGCGCGGCTATGAAGAGATGCAAGAAATCCCTCAGGATTTGATTCAGTCTGCGACGTAGCGAAGTGGTCGTTCGCGAGGCAACGCAGGGTGGGTCGAACGAAGTGAGGCCCGCCGCATAAATCACACTGGAAATATCAACACTCTCCCGGAGTTTTACTATGGCGACCGCCACCAAACCGGCCTCGATGAACGAAGCGACGCCCCAGGATCCGTACAACAACAGCAGCTACGGCACGCTCGTCGACAGCGGCTATAAGATGATTCACTTGCCCGTACTGGACGTGAACGATTTCAACGACCGCGTGATTCACGGCTACGAGACGGGCATCGCCGAGAAGCAGTTGCCTGCCGATTTGGGCACCGCCCGGTCGCTGGTTCCCGCCGGCACGGCCACGCTCCGCGATTTCAGCTACATCGCCCCCGACATTCCGGAATACATCCCGTCGAATTGCACCGGCTGCATGGACTGCGTCACCGAATGCCCCGACACGGCGATTCTCGGCAAAGTGATGAGCGAGGCGCAGTTGGACCAGCAACTCGCCGTGCTCGACCCGGCCGACCGCGAGATGTATCGCCAGCAATGGGCCAAGACGCGCAAGTATTACGACGGCCCGGCGAAAAAGGGCATCGACGGCGGCATGTTCCACATCATCATCGACCCGAGTAAGTGCAAGGGCTGCGCCGAATGCGTGACCGTGTGCGACGACCTGGCGCTGAAGATGATCCCCAAGAATGACGACGTGATGACCAGCATCCGCAAGAGTCATCGCTATTTCAAGCAGATTGGCCCGTCGGACGAGCGGTACATCAACGACAACGTGCTGATCGACATGATGCTTAAGGAGCAAACGCACATTTACGTCGGCGGGGCGGGCAGTTGCGCCGGCTGCGGCGAAGGAACGGCGCTGCGGATGATGTGCGCCGCCACAGGCGCGAAGTACGGCGACCGCTGGGGCATCATCGCCGCCACCGGATGCAACACGGTCTATACGTCGACCTATCCGTACAATCCCTACCTCGTACCGTGGTCGAACTCGCTGTTCGAGAATGCTCCGGCGTTTGCCCTCGGAGTGCGAATGCGGTGGGATCAGATGGGTTGGAAAGATCGCCCGCTGTGGTGCCTCGGCGGCGATGGCGCGATGTTCGACATCGGCTTCCAGTCGCTCTCCCGGATGATGGCCTCGGGCGAGAACGTCAAGGTGTTCGTCCTGGATACGCAGGTCTACTCGAACACCGGCGGCCAGGCGTCGACGAGCACCTTTACGGGCCAGAACACGAAGATGAGCGTTCACGGCAAGGCGATCGACGGCAAGCAGGAACGCCGCAAGGAGATCGCCCAGATCGCCATGATGCACCCGCGGACGTACGTCGCCCAAACGACCTGCGCCCACGTCAACCATTTCTACCGCGCCGTGCTCGACGCCCTGGAATTCGATGGCCCGGCGGTCGTGGTCTGCTACACCACGTGCCAACCCGAGCACGGCGTCGGCGACAACATGGCCGGCGAACAAGCCCGGCTGGCCGTCAACACGCGGGCGTTTCCTTTGTTGACCTTCGACCCTCGCAGGGGCAGCACGATCCGCGAGCGGCTGTCGCTGCAAGGCAATCCGGCCGTCAACGACGACTGGTACAAGAACCCCAAGACCGGCGAGCAAGTCGACTTCATCGACTTCGCCCGCAGCGAGGGCCGGTTCGCCAAACACTTCGACAAGGACGGCAATCCGAGCGCAACGCTGCTGCGGGCCAACGAGGACCGGCAGGAGAATTGGAAGGTGTTGCAGGAACTGGCCGGCGTGCTCGATAAGAAGAAGACAGCGCCCACGGCGAAACCGGCCGCGAAGCCGGCGGGCTGAACGAAGCCAGCCGCAAAGCAATCGACTCGATGGCGGTTAATCCAAGCGTATTGAACGCGTAAGGTCCATTTACACGCTACGGTCCTGCCCTGCGCGTATGCGGACCGCGAAAATGCAAATGGTGATTGGAAAACGGTGAATTGCGAGTGGTAATTGGCAAGGCTGACGAGTCATGCACTCACCATTCGTAATTCACGATTTTGCATTCGCCATTTTTCTCGCAGCCCGGTCCGTCAATCGCCGCGCTCGCGCGCCTACAATTTGCTTCGGCGGGCGACTATCATTACCGTATACGGTTTCAGGCTCTCGATCGAAGGGGCAACGCCATGCAGGACGGACTTTGCTTGCGATGCGCGAGCGACACGGTGTACGTGGACCGCAAGGCGCACTATTCCGGCCTGGGGCCGCTGCAAGTCGACTTCTGGCACGTCGCGCCGCTGACGGCGTATGTTTGCACGACGTGCGGCTACGTCGAGTGCTTCGTCGAGCGGGTGGAAAGCCGCACGGAGATCGGCCAGAAGTGGCAACACGTGAAGCCGGACAGCACACAAGACTAACCCGACGGGGACGCTTTCGATGCGACGGTTTCGACATGAGATTTGCGCCGCGGTTGTTTTCGCCGCGGCGTTGTCGGCGACTTTCCTCGCGGTGATTTCGCCGCCGTTGGTATGGTCGGCGGATGCAAGCGGCGCAAACAGTGACGCCTGGCCGCTTGCCCGCGGCGATGCGCTGTCGACCGGCGTCGTTCACGGCGAACTGCCCCTGGACATGAAGCTCGTCTGGAAGTTCGACGTCAAGGACGGTGCGTTTCTCGCTCCGGCGGTGATCGCCGAGGGTACCGTGTTCGTCGGCGACGCGGACGGCACGTTCTACGCCTTCTCTCTGGCCGACGGCGCGGTGAAGTGGAAGCACAAGCTCGACACCAGCTACAGCGGCGGCGCGGCCTATCGCGACGGCAAGGTGTACGTCGGCGACCTCGACGGCCGCGTGCGATGCTATGACGCCAAGAGCGGCGACGTCGTCTGGCAGTACACCACGGGCACGGATGAGAACCCCGGCGGCGAGATTTCCTCCAGCCCAAACTTCTACAAGGATATCGTGCTCGTCGGCTCGCGCGACGCCACGCTGTACGCGATCAAAGCCGCCGACGGCAATCCGGCGTGGCAATATCAGATCGGCGACCAGATTCGCTGCTCGCCGACTGTCGTGGGCAACCGCTCGTTTCTAGCCGGCTGCGACGCCAAGCTGCACATCGTCGACGTCGACAAAGGCGCGGTCGTCACGACGATCGACATCCAAAGCCAGACCGGCTCCTCGCCCGCCGTGCTTGGCGACCGCGTCTATTTCGGCTCTGGCAGCGGAGCGTTCTTTTGCGTCGATTGGAAGACCGCGAAAATCCTCTGGACATATCGCGACGAGCGTTCGGAGCAACAGATCGAATCCAGCGCCGCCGTCACCAACGAAGGCGTCTATTACGGCAGCCAGGACAAGCGGGTCCATGCGCTCGATCCGAAGTCGGGCGAACATCTTTGGGCGTTCCAAACCCGCGGGGCCGTCGATTCTTCGCCGATCGTCGCCGGCGACCGAATCTATTTCGGTTCCGCCGACGGTCGCGTCTACGGCGTCGATCGTAAGACCGGCAAGGAAGGGTGGAAGTACGAAGCCGGCGGCCGCTTCCGCGCCGCTCCGGCCGCCGCCGCTGGACGCATGGTCATCGGCAACGAGAATGGCACGCTGTATTGCTTCGGAGCCAGATAGCGAGCCAGTGTCGATCGCTTTACCACGAACGACACAACGCCATCGGTCCATCATGGCGACTTTGCCCGTTGGGCGAGCAGATAGGCTAGCAAGTCGTAGAAGTCCGCCTCGGCGACGATTTCGTGAACGTTGGCCGGCATCAGCGAGAGTTGGCCCTTCGCTTCTTCGTCGATTTCGTCTTTATTGATTCGAACTTCTTCGCCTTTCTCGTTGGCCAGCACGAGCGTCTCGCCTTCCTCGCGGCGGACCAGACCGGCGACGATTTGCCCGTCTGTGAGCCGCAGCGTGGTCGTGCGAAACGCCACGTCGACGTTGCGATTCGGGTCGAGCACGTCTTCGAGCACGCGCTCCAAGCCGCGACCGCCGATGCCGTCGAGCTGTGGGCCGACGGTCGCGCCTTTGCCGGCCACTTGATGGCAAGCCGCGCAATGCTTGGCGAACACCGCTTGCCCGCGATCCGCCGATTTGTCGGCCGTGTCGAAACCGGCTCGCCGCGCGGTTATCAGCTTGGCGAGCAACTCGTTCTCCGATGGCAAGCCTTCGGTCAGCTTCGCGGCCCGAGCGCGAATTGCCTCGCGGTCGATCGATTCGAGCCGCTGGCGGACGCTCGGCCGCTGCAACAAACGCGGCGAGGCTTTGCCCGCTTCGGCCAGCGCGAGCAGCGCTTCCGCTCCTGTCGCCGTCGCCGCCAAATGCTCGGCCATCGCCAGTTGCAACCTCTCGGGCAGCGTCGTCATCGCCTCGGCCAGCGCCGCGCCCAGTTTCTCGTCGCCGCGTTCGTTGATCGCCGTCTTGCACGCCGCGACTAACGCCGCGGGCGCATTCGCTTCGCTCACGACCGTCGCCAATGCCGCCGCCCGTGCGTCCGGCTCGATCGCCACGAGCGCTGCCGCCACCGCCGTGCAACTGGCCGCATCGAGCGACGGTGATGCAAGCCGCTCTTTGAGCTTCGGCGCGAGCGGCGCGAGCTTCATCAAACCCGCCAACTCCGCCGCGGAGCGCAATCGCGCTCGGGCTTCGCTCGGATTGAGCGCGGCGAGCGAAAACCGCCCCACGCCAAGCCACGCATACGCCCCGCCGGCGTCGCCGTCGACAATCTCAATACAAACCCGCCGTCCCACGTGCGCCGACAGATTCCACTGCACACGCTGCGCCAGATCGTTTCGCGGCGGGGTCGTTTCCATCAGCACGCCGTTCTTTTCCACGTCGCGGAGCCGCACGACGTTCTTTCCAGCCAGCGGCATTCCGGGTGGTCCGTCGTGCCCGGCGACGAAGAGCGACAATTCCGCCGGCGCGTCAAACGGCTGCGAGCGGAGCGTGCCGATGCCCTGTTCGCCCTTGGGCAACGAACAGAAGAATTCCCCGCGGTCGTCTCCGTCGGCCGAGGCGCGAACCTGGACGCTCCACGGATCGGCGGCGTTGGGCTTGTCCGGCGGCGGCTCGTTCGTCCAAGACAATGCATCGTCGTTGGACGCATCGAGCAATCGGTCGGCCAACTCCTCGGCCCAGCCGCGCAGCGGCGAAACGTCCGATATCCCCCGCTGCGCCAGCCCGCCGCGAATCGCGGACAACAGCGCCGTCTGTAACGTCAAGTCATTCGCAAACCGCCGTCGCACGACGTTCGCCAGGTCGGCAAGCTTTTCCGCCGACACGTACCGAGCGGCATGCTCGACGTACCGCCGCAACGTATCCGGCGGCTCGGCATGACGCTGCAAATGGGCGACGAGAAAATCGGCGGCGTTCGACGTCGGTGCGGCCACGGCAATGGCGGCGACGGTGCGACTCGTTTCTTCGTCCAATTTGCTCTCGCCGAACTTCGCCAGCACGCCAGCTTCGAGAAAATGATCCCTCAGCGCCATGCGGATCGTATGCACGAGATGATTGTCTTCGGCTGGCGTTTGCTTGAGCGCCGCCAGCAGCGCCGGCACGTCTTCCGCGTTTCGATGCAACCCCAAGGCATCCGCCGCAGCTCTCCGCACAAACGCGTCGGCGTCGCGTAGCCCGGCCAGCGCCAAGCGGCCTTGCGCGTCGTCCCATTTCGGCATGTCGGCGAGAATCTTCATCGCGTGAACCCGCACCTCGCGGTCTGCGTCGCTTGCGGCTTTCGTCAGCGCCGCCGCGTCGAGTGCCGAGAGCCGGTGCAGCACCCACAGCAAGTGACTGCGAGCACTAGGCGACTGCGTTGCCGCCAGCGCCGCCCGCGCCGGCTCAATTGCCGCGGCGCCGATGCGATCCACCAAGTAGTTCGTCACCAGCAGCCGCAACGACAGATTCTCGCTCTCCAACAGTGTCACCAGTTCCGCCGGGCTGCTCCGCGTTAGATTCGGCGGCGCATGCGTCGCCGCGTCACCCTTCTCCCCGCGATACACGATCCGCCAAATCCGCCCCCGATACCGATCGCGGCCGGGATGGTTCAGCGGCACTTCGTAATGCCCGATGATCCGATTGTAGAAATCCGCGATATACAGCGCCCCGTCCGGCCCCAACGCGATATCGACCGGTCGAAACCACGGGTCTTTCGAGACGACGAAATCCGGTTGCTCGCGGGCGAGAATCGTCGAGCCGTGAAACTCTCGCCGGTTTCGGTTCACACGGCTGGTCATCACGTTGCCGCTGAACAGATCGCCGCGAAATTCGGCCGGAAAGCGGGTGTCCGCGTAAACGGCCACGCCGGCGATCGCCGTCGAGCCGTGCAGATGCTCCATCATCGGCGGCACGAAGCCCAGCCCGTCGTCCGGTTTGCCGAAACTCGGATAAAACCCGCCGCGGAGCAGTTGATAGACCGGCTTGCTGTGGCAATCGGCGGTGAACAGATTGCCCAGCTCGTCGGTCGCCATGCCGAACGGGTTGACTTGTCCGTGCGTGAAATGCTCGATCCGCGAACCGTCGAGCCGCACGCGGTAGGTGTTGCCCGACTGCATCTCGACTTCGTTACCGTCACGGCCGCGGACCTTGGAGTGGTTGTTGAAACCGTGGCACGCATATAGCCAGCCGTCGAAATCGCGGCGAAACGAGTTGTTCATGCCGTGCGTGTCGCGAGTGGTATCGAACGGCCCGTACAGCGGCTGGCGTTTGTCGGCGCGGCCGTCGCCGTTTGTGTCCTCAAACCGCCAGATGTTCGGGATGCTCCACGCGATCGCCGTGTCGCCGTGCGGATAGATGCCGATCGGGATATTCAACCCGTCGGCGAACGTCGTCACCTTCCGTGCCGCGCCGTCCTCGCCGAAGTCTTCGAGAATCTTGATCGAATCGCGGCCGGGCCGGTCACGCGGCGCGGGATAAGGGTATTCCAGCGTATCGGTCACCCACAGCCGGCCCCGCTCGTCGAACGCCAGATTGAGCGGTTTGAATATGTCCGGCTCGGCAGCAACCAGTTGCACCTCGAATCCCGGCGGAACCACCAGCGCCTTTCGCTCTTCGTCGGGCGTCAATGGCTCCGTCGGCCGCACACCCGCCGCGAATGGGTCTTCGGCGGCCCGCGCCGCGCCGCACAGCGCCAAGCCAGCCGCCGTGACAAAGACGCACAGCCAGGTCGCGATACAATAGCGAGGGCAAGGACTACCCGATCGCGAAGGTTGCAAGGGCGATCGACAAGAACAAGTCGTCATGTGCTTAAGTGCTCGATGGTAGAAGAATTCCGACAGGCTGTTGTGGAAACATTCTACGATAAGCACCCGCGCGGTCCGACACAAACCCTCGTAGTTCGAACCTTTGGATTCGCCCAGGCGGCATCGCCGTCGCCGGGGAGATATCGCCCATGAACGCCCCGTCGATCGTCGTCGAATTCTACGGCATTCCCCGCCAGCGTGCCGGCGTCGAGCGGACCGCCGTGGTCGCCACGTCGCTCGGCAGCGCCATCGAATCGCTCGCCGAACGATTTCCACAACTCGCCGTGGCTTGCTTCCAGGGCAACCAACTCCACGCCGCTTACACGGCCAATCTCAATGGCCAGCGCTTCGTCCGCGATCCAGACACGCCGCTTGCCGACGGCGACATCCTGCTGTTCCTATCGGCCGACGCCGGTGGGTAACGGCGAACTTCACGAAAACAGCGACGGCGCGATTCAAGCGCCAGCGCGCGCAGGAGCGATCGGGGAATCACCTCTCAACCTGCCTGCCCGCAGGTCAGCCCGCCAACAATTTGTCCATTGTCGCCACGAGGCTCTTGACGGCGTCGACGCTCTTTTGAAAGCCGGCTTGCTCCTCGGCATCGAGTTTGATCTCGACGACCTTTTGGATGCCGCCGGAGCCGAGCACGACCGGCACGCCGACGTAATATCCGCCCACGCCGTATTCCTTGTCGCAGAACGCGGCGCACGGAATCAGCCGCCGCTTGTCGCGAACGATCGCCTCGACCATCTGCGCCGTCGCCGCGGCCGGAGCGTAGTAAGCGCTGCCCGTCTTGAGCAAGCCGACGATCTCGGCACCGCCGTCGCGGGCACGCTGGACGATCTCGCCGAGCCGTTTTTCATCGAGCAGCCGCAAGATCGGAATCCCGCCGACCGACGTGCAGGTCGGCATCGGCACCATCGTGTCGCCGTGTCCGCCCATCAACAGCGCGGACACGTCCTCGACGCTCACGCCAAGCTCCATCGCCAGAAACGTGCGGTAGCGCGCGGTATCGAGTACGCCGGCCTGACCCATCACGCGAGCCGGCGGAAAGCCACTGGTCCGCTGGCAAAGCTGGACCATCGCGTCGAGCGGATTGCTGACCACGATAATGACCGAGTTCGGGCTGGTCCGTTTGACTTCCTCGGTGACGGCGCGGACGATCTTGGCGTTCGTGGCCAGCAGATCGTCGCGGGACATGCCGGGCTTGCGCGGGATGCCGGCCGTGATAACCACCACGTCGCTGCCGGCCGTGTCGTCGTAGCTGTTCGTGCCCACGATGTTGGAATCGAATCCGACGATCGGCGACGACTGCATCAAGTCGAGCGCCTTGCCCTTGGGCATGGTTTCCGTGGCCGGAATGTCGAGCAACACGACGTCGCCCAACTCGGCGGCGGCGCACCAATGGGCGCAGGTAGCGCCAACGTTTCCGGCGCCGACGATGGTGATTTTCGCGCGTTTCATATCAATCCCCGTTTCGATTGGTCGTGAGGCGTTAAGTGCGTTTCGCGGAATCGGCAACCGCTGAGTATCGGCGACGGCGGAGGAGCGTCAAGGGCCGCGCGGCCAGGCCACGACGTAAACGGTCAGAAGACCGGCGTCGCGCACGAGCAATAACCATGCAAGTTGGCGCGCGAATAGGCGCACAAACCACCCGTCGACGCCGTTTGGGCCGGCAAACCATCATGCCCGCGACGGCCCCGACAATTGCGCCAAGAACCGCTGCACGAACTCGCCCCCCGCCTGTCGCGGCAGAGGAGAATCGGCGTGGTCCTCGGCATACCGCAGCGCCGTGGCCAGCGGCATCCACTCGGCCGGTTGTCGCTCGCCCGATGAACTGAAGCGATACAGCGTCTCGGAAAGCTGCGCCGGCAGCTTGACCCGCTCGATGTTATCCGGGCCGGGATTGCGGCAGTTTTCGGCCGGCGACGTGACGAGAAACTCGCGACAGGCCAGCGGACGATCGGCGTAAATGCCGCACGACTCGTTTTCCAAGAACGGGCAAGCGACGCCGACGCGAAAGTACGCCAGCCCAAACTCGCCGCGCGTTTCCTCGTCGGGAATTCGGTGCGCTGTGGAGAACTCTTCGACGAGGCCGGCGCGTTCGTAAGCACCTAGGGCGTCGGCGAAGCGGCGCTGGATCATCGCGCGGCGTTCGTCGTCCATCGACGCCACGAGGTCGGCAAGGCGACGCGCCTCGGCCGGCGCAACCGGGACGAGTTGCCGGCAGCACGCACCGCAGCCCGCGCAACAGGAGATCGTCTTGCCGACGCGAGCAGTTTCTTCCTCGGCCAGCGCCACGACTTCGTTGTCGAATTGCTGCAAGATCGGCAGCAAATCGGTTTGGTCGAGCGGGGCCATCGTCGCGCGAAGCGTTACGGCCCGCCGGCTCTCGCCGAACGCGAGGTCGAGGCGAAATTCGGCCGTGGCGTCGTTGGGTGGCGTCGGCTTTTTCGTAGGCTGCTTGGGCGCGGTCTTTTTCGCCGCCGGCTTCTTGCCGCGTCGTTTCGTCACTGTTGGCACCGCCTTTTTAGTGCATCGAATTTGGCCTTCATTGCTTCGCCACCCAAATCAGGATACAGCGCGGCGAGCAACGTCACCACGCGGAGGGCCTGGCGTTTGTCGTCCAAACGCTCGTGTAGAGTGGCGATTTCGTACTTGGCCGCAAACCAAGTATCCGTCGCGGGCCGGGTCTTGCTCTCGACGAGCCGCCATTGCTCTAACGCCGCCACGAGCGACGCACGGTCGTCGCCTGCGGAGAGCAAAGCCGCGTATCCGCTCTGCACGGCGGCGTCGGCCGAGAACTCGGCAGCCAGTTTGCGATACGCGGCGATGGCTTCGTCGCGTCGACCGGCGGCGGCCAGCGCATCGGCGGCCGCGCGGCGCGTCGTCACAGAACTCGTCGTCGCGCCTTGCGGGTCGGAACCCTGTACGGCCGTCAGTAGCTTTCCGGCCGCCAGTTCGATGGCGGCAATGCGTCGCGTCGCGTCGCGGTCGTTCGGTTTCGCCGTCCGCATAACCGCCAACGTGGCCAACAAGTCTTGCACGCCCTCGGCGGACGGATTGCCGAGCGCCCCGTCCGCTTTGGAAGCATCGATCAAACCGAGGACGGACGTCTCGGCGGTTTCGAAATCGCCGCCAGCCGCGAGCGACTCAATTTCGAGCAATACGATCGCCGTGCGCCATTCCGCCGGTGCGTCCGCGGCGTGTTGTTTGGCTGCGGTCAGCAAAGCCACAACGTCAACGGCAGATGAGGCGACGTGTCGCAATCTCAGTTTGGCTGCCGCCGTCACGGCCGTTCGCTGCGAGGGCGAGAGCGTCGCCGGCCACTTTCCGTCGGGCGCGACGGCGATCGACTCAAACCACTTTGCGGCGTCGGCAGCTTCCTCATTGTTGGGCGTGCGTGCGAACGACTTGTCGTAGCACAATGCCGCTCCTGCGACGGCATTGGCAAACGTGGAAGCCGTTGGCCGAACTTGGCGATATGCGGCGGCGGCTTCGGCCCACTTGCGTTCGCCTTGCAACGCCCGCGCCAGCCACAGCCGAGCATTGTCGGCAGTCGGAGACTCGCTCCACAGTCGCAGATGCTCCGCGATCAACTCGCGATACTCTTTCGACCGCGGCCCAAAAACATGCGCCGCGTTCCACGTCGCCTGCAAATGGGCCTTCGCCGCGTCGGCGTGCTGCGGCGAACCACGCGCGAGCGAAGCGTACCGCGTCATCGCTTCGCGGAGCCGCTTTTGCTGCTGTTGGACGGCCGCCGCAGTGAGCGCGAGGTGAAAGGCGAGATCGTCGTCGCCCATGTTGCTCGCGGCCGCGGCGGCGCGATCGTAGGCGCGAACGGCCTCGTCCGCG
>JBBDYI010000322.1:0-1186 GCA_040901705.1 Pirellulales bacterium
CCCCCTATTGTTAGCACAACCCACGACAGCGCGCAAAGTGCGACATGCGCCCTCGATTGTGCGATTTGGACAGGCTGGCTAGACAGAGTGGGCATGGACGCCGTAGAATTAGAAGTTCCCGGCGCTGGTGGCCGTTGGCCCAAAGTGGTGGTCGGCGGCGATTGGCGGGGTAGTTGACCTCTTGCCGGCTGGGCGCGGTTTGGCGGTTTCGTAATCAGGCTCGAATTCGTAATGATTGGGAGGGATTGTGGTTAAGCTGACGCTACGTGACCGCGAGTCGGTCCAGGAAGCAGTTCGCCGGTTCCGCAAGCTGGTGGAGCGGAGCGGCGTGAAGAAGGAAATGCGCCGGCGGGAATATTACGAGAAGCCGAGCGAAATCAAGCGTCGGGCACGACTGCGGGCAGAGCGACGGAGTCGGCGGCTGCGATTGCCGGCTTAGCGATTTCTGTCGCCTTCTATCGAGCGAACACCGTTGGTGTGGCGGCCTTGGGTTTCTCTTGCCCGAGGCGCGGATTGTTTCGCCTGCGCGCGAACAGAGTTGCTGGCGGCGGCCGTGGCGCGTGGCGGCAAGGCCGAACGCCGCGCGTCAGTTCGCGACTTCAGCAGCAGGCTTGCTAATACCGCGGCAGCGAGGAGTCGATGTCGACGGCCCATTGGTCGATGCCGCCGGCCATGCTCTGGGCTTTTTCGAATCCCTGCTGCCGGAGCCACTCGACGACGCGGCGACTGCGACCGCCGTGGTGGCAATGGACGACGACGTGGCTCGCGCGGTGGGAGTCGAGTTCGGCCGCTCGTTGGGCGAACTGGCTCATCGGCAGCAGCGTCGCGGCTTCAATATGGACGACAGCGTGTTCGTCCGGCTCGCGGCAATCGACGAGGATGAACTCGGCGCCGTCGTCGAGTTGCGACTTTACGCTACGGCAGTCGATTTCGATCGGAAGTGGGGCAGTCATTGTCGTTCCCGTCGCATGGCATTGGATGTTTGCGGAGGAGGCGAGTTCGCGTCCCTGGCCCCGGATGCGCGCCGGATACGCGACATTTATCCGACGGCTTCTATGGAGATTGTAACTTTGCGAATGCTTGCCTTGCCTGCGAACGGGTCCGGTCATTGCGGCCCGCGGAGGACTTCCATCTCCAAGGAACATGACATGCCTTGCGCATCCATGACGCCCGACGGCGCGCTCGC
>JBBDYI010000322.1:1196-13807 GCA_040901705.1 Pirellulales bacterium
CGCGCGCGCGGTCGGGCGTCAGGAATAACAACTCGATGCGAACGCCGAACGACGCAAATCTACTCGGCCGGCTTGATCAGCGGCCCCGAGTCGCCGCCGACGCCGCCCTTGAGTTCGGCGTTCGACTTGGCCTTCGCCGCGCCTTCGGCGGACGCTTCGCCGTTGCCGCCGCCTTCGGCAGCTCCGGCACCCTGATCTTCGTCGCCCCATTCCAGTCGCTTGCGAGACAGCCCAATCTTCCGCTCGTCCGTGTCGACGCGGAGGATTTTGACCTCGATATCGTCGCCGACCTTGACGAGGTCTTCCGGGTTCTCGACCTTATGATCGGCCAATTCCGAAATATGCAGCAGGCCTTCAAGCCCGTCTTCCAGACCGACGAACACGCCGAAGTTGGTGATCTTCGTGACTTTGCCGCTGACCCGCATGCCGGGCTGATACTTGGCGGGAATCGTCGTTTCCCACGGATCGTCGTCGAGTTGCTTGAGGCCCAGCGCGATGCGGCGTCGTTCTTGATCGACCGACAACACGCGGCAATCGAGTTCTTGGCCTTTTTCGAGCATTTCGCTGGGATGGCTCACCTTGCGGGTCCACGACATATCGCTGACGTGCAGCAGGCCGTCGATGCCCTCTTCGATCTCAATAAACGCACCGTAATTGGTGAGGTTTCGCACGGTGCCCTTGACCATCGTGCCGGGCGGATAGCGATCGGCGACTTTGTTCCAGGGGTTCTCCTGGGTTTGCTTCATACCCAGCGAGATTTCCTGTTTTTGCTTCTCGATCTTGAGTACGACGACTTCCACTTCGTCGCCGATGTGGACCAGTTCGTTGGGATGGTTGATCCGCTTGGTCCAGCTCATTTCGCTGATGTGGACCAGACCCTCGATGCCCTCTTCGAGCTTGACGAACGCGCCGTAGCTCATCACGTTGACCACCTGGCCCTTGATGACCGAGCCGACGGGGTACTTGTCTTCGACCTTGTCCCACGGGCTGGGCATCCGCTGTTTGAGGCCGAGGGCGATCTTTTCGCGCTCGCGGTCGATGTGCAGGATCATCACTTCGATCTCTTGATCGATGGCGACCATCTCCGACGGATGGTTGATGCGGCCCCAGCTCATATCGGTGATGTGCAGCAAGCCGTCGATGCCGCCGAGGTCGACGAACGCGCCGAAGTCGGCGATGTTCTTGACGACGCCCTTGGAGACCTGACCTTCTTCGAGCGTGGCGAGCAGATGCTTTTTCTTCTCGGCCCGCTGACCTTCGATCAACGAACGGCGGCTGACCACGATGTTCCGCCGCGCGTCGTCGATCTTGAGCACTTCGCATTGCAGCGTGCGGCCCAGATAGTTTCCAATGTCCGACGGCCGGCGGATATCGACCTGGCTGGCCGGCAAGAACACGTTCACGCCGATGTCGACGAGCAACCCGCCCTTGATTTTCCGCAGTGCGACGCCGGTGACCACGTCTCCCTCGTTGACGTGCTGCATCACGTCGATCCAGGCCTGAATCTTCTCAGCCTTCCGCTTGCTGAGCATGATCATGCCGCGGTCTTCTTCGTTGGCGAGCACGTCCTCGACTTCTTCGACGAGCACTCGAATGATCGCGCCGATTTCGGGCGGCGGCTCGTCTTCCTCCCATTCGTTCCGCGGGATCGTCCCTTCGCTCTTGTATCCGACGTCGACCAACACGAACTCGGCGTCGACCCGAATTACGCGTCCGTCGACGATCTGATTGATCGCCACGTCGTCGCCGCCAAAGTCGATTTCGTCCGGTTGGACCTCTTCGATTTGACTAAGCCATTCTTCTTCGTCCAGGGACCGAATGAGATTACGATTGACCATAGTGGGATAAAAACTCGCGCCGTATGCCCGCTGGCTCGCAGATCGGCCGACGATCCCGCGCGCATTCGCAGTGGTGCGAAACGCCGCAGGATTGCCCGCAAGAGAAAGCGCCGTGGGCAAAGAGGGGTTGGAGGAAATCGCCAGCCGACCGGCTCCGCGCGGAGCCAGGAAAATATCGACACGGGCGAAACCGCCCAGAATAACAAACTATGCCGTTCGCCACAATTGCGGCGAACCCGAGATTTGCCCACTTTCCCGCTGGCCACGCGGTGGTGGGCAAGCGGCACCGCAAGCAAGCGCCGTTGTGGCCGGTCTTTCGACCGAGCCACCGCATCGCGCCTCGCGCCCGGCCCGTCTCACATCGAGAAGTAACGCAGCTAGATTGCGTTTTTTCCCGAACCGCGTGCCTTCGCACCGTCGTTACAGTATCATAAACAAAGCCTACGCGCGAGATCGCCTCGCTCGCCGCTTAATGAATTTCACCGCCATCCGCATCACCCCCTGAGGATCGACATGAAGCGCCGCAAGGCCGTTGCCCTGTTGATCGAAACCTCGAACGCCTACGCCCGCGGCCTGCTCGACGGCATCATCGCCTGGCAGCGCGAGCACGAAGCGTGGTCGGTGTACCTACCGGAGCAAGAACGCGGCGCGGCCCCGCCGACTTGGCTCAAAAGTTGGCAGGGCGACGGCATTATCGTCCGCATTGAAACCGAAGCCATCGCCAACGCCGTCCGCCGCACCGGTGTCCCCGTCGTCGACGTCAGCGCCGCCCGCCGAGTTCCTGACATCCCCTGGGTGGAAACGCACGACGAAGCCATCGCCAAACTCGCTGCCGATCATCTCCTCGAACGTGGCTTCCGCCAACTCGCCTTCTGCGGCGAACAGAACTTCAACTGGTCGCGGTGGCGGTGTGAGCAATTCGAGCGCCGCGTGGCCGCCGCCGGAGCGACGTTCCACCAGTATCATTCCAAGTCTCGTTTCGACTCCGATTTTTCCTGGACCCGCGAGCGGCAGCGGCTGATGAACTGGCTGGCCCAGCTTCCGCGGCCGATCGGCATCATGGCCTGCTACGACATCAAGGGCCAGCAGATTCTCGACGCCTGCCGCGAACTGGACATCGCCGTGCCCGAGGAAATGGCGGTCATCGGCGTCGACAACGACGCCCGCATCTGTAACCTTTCCGCCCCGCCGATGTCGAGCGTTATTCCTGACTCCCGCCGCACCGGCTACGAAGCCGCCCGGCTGCTCGACGCCATGATGTCGGGCATAACCGTGCCGGCGGACGCCCATTTGATCCCGCCGCTGGGCATCGCCGAACGTCCCTCGACCGACATTCTCGCTATCGACGACGTCGACATCGTCAAGGCGATGCGATTCATCCGCCAACACGCCTTCGACGGCATCAACGTCGGCGACGTGCTCAAACAGGTGCCGCTCTCCCGCCGCGCGCTCGAAGATCGCTTCCAGCGCCTGATCGGCCGCACGCCGCATCAGGAAATCGAGCGCCTTCGCATGGAGCGCGTCAAGCAACTGTTGGTCGAGACCAGCCTGCCGTTGCAAACCATCGCCCAACGGACCGGCTTCCGCCACGCGGAATATCTCGCCGTGGCCTTCAAACGCTTCACCCGCCAAACGCCCGGCCAATTCCGTCGCCGCGGCGGCGGCGAAAAAGTCAAACAGGGCGACGGGGAAGCCGCCGCCCGCTCGTCTGCGTAAACCGACGATTCTCTCGTCACTCGCGATTTGCCGTCGCCGTATAATTCCTCGGCCATGAGCAACCGCAAACGTTCCAAAGACCTGCCGCCCGCCGATGAGCCGGACATCGTCCATCTCGATGCCGCGACTCCGGGCGGCGCGGCCGACCAAAGCGCCGACGATGGCACTGGCGAAGGCACTGGCGAAGGCGTAATCGGCGACGACTTTTCGCTCGGCTTTCGCCGCGCCGCGGCCAAGGTCCGCGAGTTCCCTCGCGAGCCCGGCGTCTATCTGATGAAAGACGTCCAGGGCCGCGTGATCTACATCGGCAAGGCCAAGAATCTTCGCTCCCGCGCGGGCAGTTACTTCCTCAAAGCCGCCGCCGAAGATCAACGCACCGCCCGGCTCGTGGCCGAAATCCGCGACATCGACTTTCTCGCCGCCGAAAGCGAAGTCGACGCCTTCTTGATGGAATCGCGGCTGATCAAGGACATTCAGCCAAAGTTCAACCAGATGCAGAAGGACGACAAGTCCTACCCGTATCTGGAAATCACCACCGGCGAGGACTTTCCTCGCGTCGAATGCACCCGCGAGCCAAAATCCCGCGGCGTCAAGCTCTACGGCCCGTTCCTCAAGTCCGGCGACCTGCGGGCGGCCATCAGTGTGCTGCAAAAGATTTTCAAATTTCGCACGTGCAGCCTCGACATCGAGGAAAGCGACGAAAAGTGGCGCTGGTTTCGCCCGTGTCTATTGGCGTCGATCAACCAATGCACCGCACCGTGCAACTTGCGTATCTCGAAAGAAGACTATCGCCGCGATATCGCCCGGCTGCGGATGTTTCTCGACGGCAACAAGAAGAAGCTGCTTGGCGAGATGCGGGCCGAAATGAAAGCGGCCGCGACGGAAAAGCGTTTCGAGACCGCCGCTCGGCTCCGCGACGAAATCCACCAACTCGAAACGCTCGACCAGCGCGGCAAGCTCGACAAGCACGTCCAGCCCGAGGTGTTCTTCGTCGACCCCAAGAAAGGTCTCAAGGGCCTCAAAAAAGTGCTCAAGCTCCCCGTCGAGCCGCGGATCATCGAAGGCGTCGATATCGCGCACCTCGGCGGCGGCGAAACGGTGGCCAGCCTCGTCCGCTTCGTCGACGGCTTGCCGTTCAAGCCCGGCTATCGGCATTACAAGGTTCAATGCGTCACCGAGCGCGGACCCGACGCCATCGACGACTTCGCCAGCATCCACGAAGTGGTCGCTCGCCGCTTCAAACGGCTGCACGACGAAGACGAACCGCGGCCGGACATTTTGCTCATCGACGGCGGCAAAGGGCAGCTCAATGCCGGCATGGCGGCGTTCGCCCAACTCGAACTCGAACCGCCCACGGTCATCTCGCTCGCCAAACGCGAAGAAGAAGTCTACCTCCCCGGCCGTTCGCAGCCGCTCCGCCTCAGCCGGCACTCGTTCGCGCTGCGGCTGCTGCAATACGTCCGCGACGAAGCCCACCGCTTCGCCCAGCACTATCACCACATCCTCCGCCGCAAATCGACGCTCGGCCAGTGATGCCGCGATTCGTCGCCGCAGTCGGCCGGCATCTTACGGAGCACGCGGTTCCGTTTTTCACGAAAAGTTCGCGAAAAGTTTGTGTCGCTGAATGAATGTGCGCCGCCCATTTCGGCGCATCGCGACGGATTCCCGCATTTTTTGTCTAGGGTGTTGCAAGCGCGAGAAATGCTGCTAGACTCCGAAACGTGATCTGTGGGATTGTTGCCCACATCATGGTGTTTACCGAAGTAATCGCGGGCAATTAACCCGCAACCGAGGCGAAACGGAGTCCGCCGCACGAGCCAACCGCGATGGCCACGACCGGCGAATTCATCCTCGGCGAGTTTCCCCGCACGCTCGACGAGCGATTCCGCGTGGCGATTCCCGCCGAGTTGGCGACGCCGCTGGTGGCCGACGGTCGCGAGTGCATTTTGGCGAAAGAACGTCCCGGCTGTTTGAGTTTGTGGAACGCCAAGCTCTGGCGGACGCGGCTCGACAGCGGCGTCGAACTGGTCAAAGGAAAGATGCGAGCCGGCAAGTTGGAGGGCCGGTTGGAACAGGTGCAGTTGCTCGGCCGACTGCTCTCGACGCGACACAAGCAAGTCGAACTCGGCGACCGTGGCCGGCTGCTAATCCCCGACGGCTTCCGCGAGTTCCTCAACGCCGAACCCGGCACCGAAGTCCTGCTAGTCGGCGCGGCCGTCTGCGTAGAAATCTGGACGCCCGCAAGTTGGCGAACCCACCTCGAATCTCACATGACCGACTTCCCCAAACTATTCGACGACCTGTCGAGTTAGCCGCCCCAGCCCCGAATCCCGAATCCCGCTCCCCAATTCAACGCCCTGCCGCGATACAAGAAAAGCGCATCCGCACCGTCCGCGTTTCCCCCAACCGTTGTCACCCGGTCGGGATGCAAGTCACCAAGGACGGGGCCATGTGGCATGGATGCCCACTTTTCGCGTTCCGGCAGGGCGTTGTTATTCTGCTCCGCCCGGCCAATGCCCGCGCACCCGTAGGCGTTCCTTGCTAGCCGGCCACCGCGCCGCGTGTCGGCCTTGTTTCGTGCTCGCCAACGGCGTAGGCTACTTCGCTTGCATTGGCGGTGGCCTGTCGCCCTTGCCGTTGGGGAAAACAACGAAACAAGACTCGCAGCTTGCAATTAGTTCGCCGAATTCCTATTCGAGTAACCGATTAGGCGATCGAAGCGAACCGCGAATTACACGGATAGCCTAGCGCGGCCGTAGGCCGCAACCAAAGCTGTTCCGAAAAATCGTTGAAGTACGGCGACTTGTCGCAGCCAATGGCCGTGAGCGAAAAACGAGCGGGTACTTTTTTTAACGCAGAGGCCGCAGAGGTTTCGCAGAGGATTCGCGGAGGGCGCAGAGAAGAACTGACGTCGCCGCCGTCACGTGGCGTGCGCTGGGGCGAGCCGCCAGGGAGCGATTGCTCTGCGTCCTCTGCGCGGCCCTCCGCGTACTCTGCGTTGAAAACGAACCAACTCAAATTTGCGCAAGCGAGCAAGAAACTGCGCAATAGCAATACGGATGTCTATCGAGCAACTGGGTCGCGTTACTAACACGTCGGAAGCAATCGCATCGGCGAACTCCGTGTGATCCGTGGCCGACGCTCCGTGGTCGATACTTCACACGATCAAGCTGTCACCCATTCGATATTCTCAGTTTCCGAAACTCAGCTCATGCCTGCTTCTTTACAGCCCATCCGCGTTGGCATCATCGGCGCCGGAGCGGTTAGCGATTATCACCATGTGCCGGGCATTCGGCTCGATGCTCGCTGCGTCCTCTCCGCGGTTTGCGATACCAGCGAAGAGCTGCTGGCGAAGCGCAGGACTGAGTGGAACGTCGAGCGAACGACGACCGATCCGCTGGAGCTTTGCCGCGGCGACGACGTCGACGCCGTGGTCATCGCCACGCCCAACTTCACTCATCGGACGATCGCCGTCGAAGCGGCCAATCACGGCAAGCACGTGATGTGCGAAAAGCCGCTCGGCCTCAACGGGGCCGACGTGCAGGAAATGTACGACGCGGCGCGAAAGAACAAGGTCGTCCACATGACCGCGTTCACCTATCGATTCGCGCCGTCGATGCGGTATCTCGCCCATTTGCTCGCCAGCGGGTCGCTCGGCACGCCGCGCCATTTCCGCAGCCAGCGGTTCCTCGACTGGCCGGAAACAAGCTGGGGCTGGCGTCAGTATAAAGCCACGGCCGGCGCAGGCGATCTGTTCGACATGACGATCCATCGCTTGGACTTTGCGATGAATCTGTGCGGGCCGCTGTCCCGCGTTTGCGGAGCCGTGGCGCGATTCGTGCCGCGCGACAAGACGAAAGAAGGCAAGGATTGCCCGCCGTCGGAAGTCGACGACTGGTCGGCGCTCATCGGCGAGTTTCGCGACGGCGCTGTCGGCGTGTGGGAAGGGACGACGCTAGCCAAAGGCTATCACCGCGGCGGTTTCGGCCACGAATGGGCGGAAATCAACGCCTCGGATGGCTCGGCCGTCTATCAATTGCACGAGCCGAATACGATTCTGCTCGGCAAATCCGGCGAAGATCTGCACGCGGTGCCGGTACCCAGCGAGTTCCTCAAGCCGCCAGGCAGCCCGCGAGACCCAACTGAGGGTGAACCGGCGACAGTTTTCCGTTACGATTTGATGTGGGAATTCGTCTCCGCGATCGTCGAAGGCCGCGAGGCCGTGCCAAGTTTTCGCGACGGCCTCAATGCCCAGTTGGTCGCCGACGCGGTGCTCAAGTCGCACGAAGAGCGGCAATGGGTGGAATTGGAGTTGGAGTGATGTTGCGCGAGTCGCGCGGTTTGCTTAACCACAGAGAGGACACGGAGGGGGAGCACGGAGGGCACGCAGGAGCAAGTGATGAGTGATGAACGATGAATGATGAACGATGAATGATGAATGATGAACGATGAATGATGAACGATGAATGATGAGTGATGAGTGCGGCGGCGGAAGACGGCTGTCCGCTATTCATCGCTCATCATTCACCATTCATCGTTCATCACTTTTTAATCTCTCCGTTCGCCGCGTTCGATAGCATCGTCGATGCCGAACCCCCCCAGCCCCGAGCCCCAACAGTCCCCAACCCCCGCCCCCTCATGGCCGCTGACATCGAACTTCGACGGCACTCCCCTGTTCGCCGGTTGACCGGCGTGCGGTTGGTGGCGACGGGAAGTTACGTTCCGGAGCAGATCGTAACGAACGCTGATCTGGCCGCGTTGGGGTTCGACGAAGAGTGGATCGTCCAGCGGACCGGCATTCGGGAGCGGCGATTTGCTCCGCCGGAAATGGCCACCAGCGACGTGGCCACCGAGGCGGCGCGGCGGTGTATGGAAGCGGCCGACGTGAAGCCAGCGGACATCGACCTCGTGATTCTCGGCACGTACTCGGCCGATATGCCCGTGCCCGCTTCGGCGTGCCGCGTGCAGGACAACCTCGGAATCTCCGCCGCGGCGTTCGACGTGCAAGCAGCCTGCGCCGGCTTCATGTATTCGCTCGTCACCGCCTCGCAATTCGTCGTCGCGGGCACGAGCCAGTTGGCGCTGGTGATGGGCGCCGACTGCAACAGCCGGGCAATCAACCCCGACGACAAGAAGACCTATCCGCTGTTCGGCGACGGCGGCGGCGCCGTGCTGCTATCGAAAGGAACCGACGAGCAAGGGCTGCTCGCCTATACGCTCGGTTCCGATGGCGCCGGCCGCGATCTGCTCTGTCGGCCGATGGGCGGGTCGCGGATTCCGCCCAGCCAAGAGGCAATGGCCCGCGGCGATCAATATCTCTATATGAACGGCCGGCCCGTGTTCAAGTGGGCCGTGCGACTGTTGGACGAAACGATTCATGCCGTGCTCGACCGCGCGCAGTTGACGCTCGACGACATCGACCTGTTCGTGATGCACCAGGCAAACCGGCGGATCCTCGACGCCGCCGCCGAAGCGATGGACATCGATCCACATAAGGTCGCGATCAACGTCGACCGCTACGGCAACACGTCGGCCGGCAGCATTCCGCTGACGCTCGATGAAGCCCATCGAGCCGGCCGCGTCGGACCGGGCAGCCGCCTCTGCTTAAGCGGCTTCGGCGCGGGGTTGTCCTGGGGAACGGCGATTTGGCAGTGGTGAATTCCACCAATTTGGCCCCATTCGACCGTTGGAGCCGAGCATTCGCCGCGATGTCCGGCTATCGTGGAAGGCCGGTCGAATCTTGCGGCTGGGCCAATGTCGCTACGATTTGTTCTGCAACGAGAATCTTGGAGTTCACGAATCTTGGAGTACACGATGACGCGAAGCGCTTATTCATGGGCAATGGTTGCGGTGCTGGTCGGCGCGGGCGTGGGAACTGCCTGTGCCGAAGAAAGCGACAAGTGGAAACTCGTGTGGAGCGATGAATTTACCGGCTCGTCGCTCGACTATGCGAAGTGGGGCGTCGACGTCAATGCGTTCGGCGGCGGCAACGACGAGATGCAGCTCTATACCGATCGCCAGGAAAACGTCCGCGTCGAGGATGGAGCGCTGGTCATCGAGGCCCGCAAGGACAGCCCCGGCATCCAGGGAACCACGCGCGAGTATTCGTCGGGACGCGTGCGGACGAAGCATCGGGGCGATTGGAAATATGGGCGGATGGAGGTGAAGGCGAAACTGCCCGACGGCGAAGGCATGTGGTCGGCGATCTGGATGATGCCGACGGAAGAGAAATATGGCGGCTGGGCGGCGAGCGGCGAAGTCGATATCGCCGAAATCAACGGCAAGTCGCCCGAAACAGTCCACCTGACGATCCATCACGGCGGTGGCTGGCCGAACAATCGCCAGTCGGGTGGCAAACACTCGCTGGCGAAGGGAAGTTTCAGCGACGACTTTCACGTCTACGCGATCGAGTGGGAAGAGAAATCGATCCGCTGGCTCGTCGATGGGAAAGAGGCGTACAAAGTCACCGAGTGGCAATCGACCGGCGGAGCGTACCCAGCGCCGTTCGATCAGCCGTTTCACCTCGTGCTGAATCTCGCCGTGGGTGGACGTTTCGTGGGCCGGCCGAGCGACAAGACCGCGTTTCCGAAGAAGATGCTGGTCGACTACGTGCGAGTTTACCAGCCGCAAGAATAACTAGCCGCCACGCCGCGAGTCGCCGCTAGCGGCGGCGAAGTTTGCAGCGCGACGAAGCTGCGAATAAATTGAGGCTACCCGCCATTTCAACAGACTTCCAACCACTGTGGATTCTCGCGATGCCATTCTCAACGACGATTCGCGTCACCGCCGTTCGCATTCTCCTTCGCACCGTCGTGCCGATCATAGCCTGCGTAGCGATGTTTGCGGCGTTCGGCCCGTTCGCCGCGAGCGCCGCAAGCGCCGCCGACGCCAAACGCCCCAACATCGTGTTCATCTTTTCCGACGATCACGCTTACCAGGCGATTAGCGCGTACGACTCGAAGCTGCTCGACACGCCGAACATCGACCGTCTGGCCAACGAAGGCGTGCGGTTCGACCGCTGTGTGGTGACGAATTCCATCTGCGGCCCGGCCCGCGCGGTGATCCTCACCGGCAAGTATTCGCACCTCAACGGTTTCTACAACAACAGCAACAGTCGCTTCGACGGCTCGCAAACGACGTTTCCCAAACTGCTGCAAAAAGCCGGGTATCAAACCGCCATCATCGGCAAGTGGCACCTCGTCACCGATCCGACCGGCTTCGACTATTGGGACATCCTGCCGGGCCAGGGACAGTACTACAATCCGCCGATGATCCGCATGGGCCAGCGTCTGCGGCGCGAGGGCTACACCACCGACATCATCACCGACCTGTCGCTCGACTGGCTCAAGCAGCGCGACCCGAACAAGCCGTTCCTGCTGATGTGCCAGCACAAAGCGCCGCACCGCGAATGGTCGCCGAATCTCAAGTACCTCGGCCACGACAACGACCGCCCGTATCCGGAACCGCCGACACTGTTCGATGATTACGAAGGCCGCGGCAAGGCCGAAAAAACGCAGGACATGACGATCGAAAAAACCATGAACGCGCTCGACAACAAGCTCAACACGCCCGGCGCGATGACGCCCGAACAGCGCAAGGTGTGGGACGCCTACTACGAGCCGCGCAACGAAAAATTCCGCCAGGTGAAGCTCGAAGGCAAGGATCTCATCCGCTGGCGCTACAACCGCTACATGCACGACTATCTTGGCTGCATCAAATCGGTCGATGAAAGCGTCGGCCGTGTGCTCGACTACCTGAAAGAAGCCGGCCTGGACGAAAACACGATCGTCGTCTACTCCTCCGATCAAGGTTTCTACCTCGGCGAGCACGGCTGGTTCGACAAGCGATGGATCTTCGAGGAATCGCTCCGCACGCCGCTGCTCGTGCGCTGGCCGGGCGTCACGAAGGCGGGCACGACCAACAAGGATCTCGTGTCCAACGTCGACTTCGCGCAAACATTCCTCGCCGCCGCCGGCGTCGATGCCCCGGCCGACATGCAAGGCCGCAGCCTCGTCCCGGTGCTCAAGGGCGAGACGCCCAGCGACTGGCGAAAGAGCTTCTATTATCACTACTATGAGTTCCCCGGCCCGCACAGCGTTCGCAAGCATTACGGCGTGGTGACCGACCGCTACAAGCTGGTCCGATTTTACGAACCCGACGTGAACTATACGGAGCTGTTTGACCTCAAGACCGACCCGCAAGAAATGCGCAGCGTCTACGGCGAGGCGGACTATTCCACCGTTCAAGCCGATCTCGAAAAAGAACTCGCCCGACTGCGTACGGAGCTAAAGGTGCCCGACGAAGACGCGGCTGAGTCGATTATCGGGCCCACCCGGCCCCGGCAGCCCCCGCGCCAGCAGCCCCCCCGCCAGCAGCAGCCGCGGACGAGCGTGCCAAAAACTTGAGAAATTCGTGGCGGGTCACGGCGCTCGTTTGCGGTAATCCAGTAGACGAGCCAATTACACCGCGGAAATCGAACTTTCGCGGTCCCACCCAAGCGCCGTAACAGGAGTCCCGCCATGTTCGCCCGATCCCTCCGCAAGCTGCTTTCCGTCGCGTGTGTTGCCGCCGCGGCCTTCGTAGCCGTCAACCTCGCGTCCCCCACCCAAGCCCGAGCGGACCACCGCTCCCACGGCCATAATTCCCACGGCCAGAGCCAAGGAAATTATTACCGCGGCCCACACGGCGGCGCCGGTTACTACAGCCACCAGAATTATTATTCCGGCTACAACCGTAATAGCTTCCGCGTCCAAATCGCACCGCCGATTTACAATTACGGTCCTGGATACGGATACAACTGTGCCCCGTCGTACGGCTACGGCTCTTATGTCCGGCCGGGCCTCAGCCTGCACTTCGGGTTCTAGTCGAACGGCGTAATTGCCGACGACGACGTGGAGCGCCGCCGAACGCGGGTGCGTCCCTCAACGGGGACGGCCTGCGGTCGGCGGCGTTTTTGCGCTTCGACCCGACCGGCGATACGCCGCGTCCCCCGCCGACTCATTCGCCGAGCCGTCCCAGAAGGACGTTTGCGTTCGGGCCGCTCTGCCGTCATACTTC